>CAZIWR010000064.1:0-12419 GCA_964542805.1 uncultured Acidobacteriaceae bacterium | reverse complement strand
TGGAACACCACGCCTTGCGGGGCGGTCGTTGGGCTGATGGAGGTTAGGGTTGGGTCGCCCGAGGTAAGCAAAGCGACGAGGACGGCGGTCGACCTTGTGGGGTCCGCCGCGGAAGTGGCTTTGATTGTCACGGAATTGGAATTGGCGGTTGCCGTACCGCCGCCGCTGGTGGCATTGGCGCCCGTCTGCGAGTACGTGAAAATGGCCGTGGACGGCACGGAGACGATAGTGAAGGTGCCGTTAAAGCTCGAATCCGAGACGCCGGCAATGGTGACGCTCCCACCTGTTAAGAAGCCGTGCGCGGTGGTAGTGGTAATCGTCACCACGGAGGCGGAGCTGATCGTCGCGGAGGACGTGCCAACGGTGGCAGTCCCACCGCTGCTCGTAGAGTTAGCTCCGGACTGCGAGTAGGTGAAGGAGACCGTTGTAGGCACGGAGGCGATGGTGAAAGTGCCATTGAAGCTCGCGTCGGGAACACCAGCGATGGTGACGCTCTGGCCAGTGGAAAAGCCGTGAGCGGCGGTGGTGGTGATGGTGACCACATTGGAGGAGCGCACGGCTCCGGTGGAAGAACGAAGCGCTCCGTTGGTGGCAATGGTCGCAGTACTGCTGGTGGGAGGGGAAGGCGGAGCTGTAAACAGGCCGCTGGCAGTGATGGTCCCCACCGTGGCGCTGCCGCCGGCGATGTCATTGACGGCCCAGGAAACGCCGGTGTTGGAGGAACCCGTGACGGTAGCGATAAACTGGAGCGTCTCGCTCGTTCCAACGACCGCTTGCGAAGGGGTCACGCGCACAATCACGCCCGAACTCAGGTCCACGATGGCAGTTCCACTGACCGTCGAGTTCGCCACGCTGACCGCCTTGATCGTGACTGCAAACGATGTGACCGTTCCGCTGCCGCTGGTGGCGTTGCTTCCGGTCTGCGAATACGTAAACGTGGTCGTCGTGGGCACTGTGCCGACCACGAAGGTACCGTTGAAGCTGGAATCGGTAACGCCGGAAATGATCACAAGCTGGTTGACAACGAAGTTGTGCGCCGCGGTGGTGGTGACTGTCACCACGTTGGAGGCACGCGCCATACCGGTCGAGGTGATCGTCGCGGTCGCGGGAGCAGGAAGTACGTCAGGCGCTGTGTACAGCCCGGTCGCCGTGATGGTGCCTACGGAGGAATTCCCTCCCTGCACGTTGTTCACAAACCAGTTTACGGAAACATTGGTAACCGTGCCGCCCCCACTGGTCGCGTCCACGGCTGTTTGCGCGTACGTAAAGGTCGTGGACGAAGGAACAGAGACAATCACAAACGTGCCCGAAAAAGTGAAGTCAGTAACCCCGGACACGGTGACCGTTTGGCCCGCGGCGAAGCCGTGAGCCGCAGTGGTCGTGATGGTAACCACGTTGGTGGCGCGCACGGCGCCGTTCGTGGTGGCAATCGTCACCGAGCTGATTCCGGTTACCGCGGCAGAGAATTGCTGCGTACTGTTCAACGACACAATGATGGCCTGCGGGGAGACGGAGACCTGTACCTTGCCGGTGCTGCCGCCGCTGGAATTTGCGTCTTTGCCGCAGCCGCTCGAAATCGCCGCCAGCAGCAGAGCGGTCGGCAGCAAGAATCGGCTTGTCCTTCGCCTCATTGTAGATCCTCCCAACTTTCCACGAATCCTCTTTGCATCGCGCGGCGGCGCGGCCGAAGACCGCAGCCCAAAACCGCTAGAAGGTTCGACTCACGGTGAACCGAAATGTCTTCAGCGGCTCAAACGGCCTGCCCCGGCCAATATCGCTCTGAATGAGCGAATTCAACTGCGGCAGGATCTGAGCATCGAGTACGCTCTGGGGCAACGATCTGCGCACATCATCACTGAGTGCGAAAGCCCCTTGTGGCTCGATAATGCTGTCTGTCAAACGCAAGAAATTGTAAGCCCAATAGATGCGGAACGGCGCGTTGACAATGGGCAATTGAACGACAAACTCAAGTCCGGCAGAAGAGCGAAACTTGAAATTCGATCCACCGGCCAGGTTCAGACGGTTGTTAATCGCCACGCCGGGAAACTGCAGGCGCAGACTCTGGATGCCCTTGGGATCGAGCTGCAATTGCGATTTCCGCGCGATGCCGTTCAGCCCCGTGTCGAGAAACAGGCTCATGCTGACCGGGCCGACGATGGGAATGCGATACTCCAGGTTGGAAACCCATTGAGTATCGCCGCCGGGAGTCGTGGCGACATAATCCAGCACGGGAACCACAAGCTGTCGCAAGCTGGGGTTACCCTGCGCATCGAGTATCTGGGGATCGAGAAAGAATATCGGAACATTTTTGGAGGTAGGAACGAAAGCCCAGGGCGAAATCGAAAAGTAATCAAAGCCGCGGATGCTGTCTTCGCCGCCGAGATAAAAGCGATTAAAGGGCGGCAGCGCGATGCCGCCGAAACCCGTAACGAAAGCGGCCAGGACGCGCACGCCGATCACGTTACGGCGCTTATTGATTGGGCGGAAGTATTTGCCTTCAAAGGTGTGCGCAATCGTGTTGACGTTTCCCTGGAGAAACCCGCCTTCGTAGCTGAAGGAATAGAAAAAGCTCTTTCCGCTGGTGGGGTTGATGGGATTGTCGATCGTGTTGCGGGAAATCGTCGGCGTAATCTTGCTGGAGCGAATGCCGGCCAATGCAGAAGGCCCGGCAAGCTGGCGGAACTGGAGATTCTCGAAGAGCAAGCGGGAAGCAGTGCTGAAAGCGGAAATCGTGCTGTCTGTATACGAATAGGTGAGGCCGAGGCGAGCAAAACCAAAGCGTCGCATGGGATAACTGGCAAAGACGGAGAACCCTTTGCGGTCCTGGTTGTAGTTCTGGGCCCGCGCCGGATCCACCTGCACATTCTGGCCAATCAGGATGGAGGTTTCGCGGGCCTGGTTATAGCTGAAGCGGCTGTTGAAAATCGTAAAACCGGAAGAAATGGGGCGATCGAATAGATAAGGTTCCGTGAAGCCGAAAACGAAATTGCGCTGGCGGTCGCCAAAATCGGCGGAAAACGTCAGGGTCTCGCCAAGGCCGAGGAAATTGTTGGTCTGGTAACTGAGACCGATGAAGCTGCCGGCGATGCCGCTGATGCCGCCGGTGAGACCGATGGATTGCTTGCCCTTCTCCTTCACCTTCAGGTTGATGTCAACCGTGCCTTCCTTGAGATTCCGTTTCAGTTCGGCGTGTTCGGGCTTGATCTGTTCAAAATAGTCGAGCTGATTGAGGCGAAGGATGCTGACTTCCCAGGCGCGATTATTGAAAAGGTCGCCCTCGTCGAGGAGAACTTCGCGGCGGATCACTTTGTCGCGGGTAGTGGTGTTGCCGGAGAACTCGATGCGGCGAACGAAAAACTGTTTCTGCTCGTCGAACTCAAAGGTGAGGTTAATTGTTTTGTTCTGCTGGTCAATGTCGGTGAGAGGGATGGCCGTGAAGTCAATGAAGCCAAAAGTGCCGTAAAGCTTGCCATACTCTAGGATGGCCTTGCGGACCTTTTCCGTGGCGAAGATCTCGCCGGGCTTGATCGGAAATGCATCGACGAGGAATTCGTTTTTGAAGTAGAGGCCCTTATCGGGATCCGCGCTACGGACAAAAACTTTGCCAAGGCGAAAGCGGTCGCCCTCCTGGATGGGGATGGAGATGTTGGTGCGCTTGCCCTGCTTGCGGCCGATGAACGGCCAGGGGCCGGGCAGGCCGCCGCGGTTTACATCCACGGTCTCCGCAATAGGTTCTTTCACAAGGACCTGGAAATATCCATGATCCTGATAGAGGCCGCGGACGCCGATCTCAAGATCTTCGGACAATTTGCGGCGGTCGAAGGTCTTGCTGAAAACATTCCACTCGAACAGGTAGAGGGGTACGGCGTACGGACGGGAGTTGCGCATGGCGCGAATAATCTTGCGATCGGAAAAAGCCGTGTTGCCTTCAATGTTGATCTGTCCGACTTTGACTTTGGGGCCTTCTTCAAAGTTGAAGATGAGCTTGATGGCGTTGGTGGCGGCGATTTTCTCGTAGGTGGTCTTGATGACAGCAAACTGCCGGCCGCGCTCGCTCAGCAGTTCCTTCAGCACGACCTCCGCGCGCTTGATGCGGGTGGGGTCGAACTGGCTCTCCACGGACAGGCCGACTTTGCGCTCCTTGAAGCGCTCCAGGATTTCGGATTCGGTGACGGACTTGTTGCCCTTGTAGTCGATGCGGCGAATGACCGGGCGCTCTCTCACGTAGAAAACCACGATGCGGCCATCGGCGCGGTCGGGGCTGGGCTCGACTTCGAGACGAATGTCCTCGAAAAACTGCGTGTTCCAGAGAGCCTGAAAATCGCGGTGCAGTGACTCGTCGCTGTAGACATCGCCCTCCCGGGAAAAAATGCGGGCCTTCAAAGTGTCGCGCGGAATGCGCCGATTACCGACAATTTCAATGCGCTGGATGATTAGAGGCGAAGGCTGCTGTGCGAAAAGCGGAGGGGCTTCCGCCCCACCAACACACACGAGGAGCAGCGCGGCGGCCCAGCGAAGACAGAATTTTTTTATCGCGGCCGTGGTCAAATTCAAGGCCGCTCCCCCAAACCCAAGATAAGTGCTCCTCGCCCGGTCAACCCCCGAAGACCAGGCTTGCGCGAGTAGGATTCTCAGTGCGCGACCGGGGTTGCTTCCAGAACCTGCCGGAAGCTGAGGCCTTCGCCGGAGACGTAGACTTCCAGCGTGGCAGGTCGCTGCAAGCCACCCTGGATGAGCGTCTCGGAAAGCGGGTCCTCGACGTATTTCTGCAGCGCGCGTCGCAGGGGACGTGCACCGTAACTGCGGTCCGCCGAGGTCTTATCCAGAATCCACTGACGGGCTTCCGGTGTCAGGACGATCTGGACCTGGCGGTGAATCAGCGTGTCGTTGATCTGACCGGCAAGCAAATCAATAATGCGCAGCATGTCCTCTTCGACCAGCGGATTGAAAATGATGATTTCATCGAGGCGGTTGAGGAATTCGGGATTGAACAAGCGCTTCACTTCGCTCATGACCATCTCTTCCATCTTCGCGCTGGCGGTATCCTCCGAGGCCGACTGAAAGCCCAGAGCCGAGCGCTTCTGGAGATGACGCGCGCCAATATTAGAGGTCATGGTGATGATGGAATTGCGGAAGTCCACGGTGTTGCCGATACCGTCGGTCAGCTGGCCGTCTTCAAAAACCTGCAGAAGAATGTTGTACACATCCGGGTGGGCTTTCTCGATCTCGTCGAGCAGGATGACCGAGTAGGGTGTGCGGCGGATGCGCTCGGTCAACTGGCCGCCTTCTTCGTAGCCGACGTAGCCCGGAGGCGCGCCGATGAGCTTGGAGACCGAGTGTTTCTCCATGTATTCCGACATATCAAAACGGATCAGAGACTTCTCGCTGCCAAAGAGGAACTCGGCGAGACGGCGGGCGACTTCCGTTTTGCCGACGCCAGTGGGGCCGAGGAACAGGAAACAGCCAACCGGGCGCAACGGCGACTTCAAGCCGGCGCGGCTGCGACGGATGGCACGGGCGAGCGCGGTGATCGCTTTGTCCTGGCTGATCACGCGCTTGTGAAGCTCCACCTCGATGCGCAGCAGCTTCTGCTGTTCGTCTTCCTTAATGGAGGTGACGGCCACGCCCGTCCAGCGGGCAACAACCTCTTCAATGTCCTCGCGGGTGACGATGCCGGTGGAAGAATCGTCCAGCTTGAGTTTCTCGCGGAGGGCGCGGAGCAACTCCTTTTCCTTGCGTTCTTCTTCGGAGTAGAAGCGAGCCTTTTCAAACTCGTGGTTGGCGATGGCCGTTTCCATGCGGTGGGTGATGAACTTCACGCGCTTTTGCGCCTCGGTAATTTCATCGGGGAGCATGGATTGGCGAAGCTTGACGCGGGCGCCGGCCTCGTCAATCAGGTCAATGGCCTTGTCCGGCAGGAAGCGGTCCGGAATATAGCGGTTGGAGTAATAAACAGCGTACTGGATGGCCTCGTCCGTGTAGCTGACCGCGTGGAATTTTTCGTAGCGTTCGCGCACACCCTGGAGAACACGAATGGCTTCCTCCTCGTTGGGCGCGGAGACTTTCACAGACTGGAAGCGGCGTTCGAGGGAGCGGTCCTTCTCGACGGACTTGCGGTATTCGCCCGGCGTGGTGGCGCCGATGCACTGGATCTCGCCGCGGCTGAGCGCGGGCTTTAGAATGTTAGCGGCGTCGAGCGAGCCTTCCGCGGAGCCAGCGCCCACGAGCGTGTGCAGTTCGTCGATGAAGACGATGGCGTTCTGGCTCTCCATCAATTCTTTCATGATCGTCTTCAGGCGCTCTTCGAACTGGCCGCGATACTTGGTGCCGGCGACGATGAGAGAAAGGTCCAGAGAAAGGATGCGCTTGTCGGCCAGGAAGGGTGGCACGTCGCCATCGGCGATGCGCTGGGCGAGGCCTTCGACGATGGCGGTCTTGCCCACTCCGGGCTCGCCAATGAGCACCGGATTGTTTTTCGTGCGACGGCACAGAATTTGAACCACGCGCTCAAGTTCGCGGTCACGGCCGACGAGCGGGTCGAGCTGGCCCTCCATGGCCGCCTGCGTGAGGTCGCGGCTGAATTCGCTGAGGAGCGAGGTTTCCTTCGGGCGATTGACGGGAACCTTTTCGCTGCTGGAGCGGGCCAACTCCTCGCGCAGTGCAGAAAGTCGCAGGCCGCGCTCGTGGAGGATCTCCGCGCCAAAGCACTTTTCTTCGCGCAGGATTCCGAGCAGAAGATGTTCGGTGCCGACGTGTTTGTGGCTGAGGCGCTCGGCCTCCTCGGCGGCATGATTCAGGATGCGCTTGCATTCCTGGCTGAGGGGAACTTCCACGGAGGTGGAGATGCGCTCGCGAATGGTGATGCGCGATTCAATTTCCTTGCGGATCGATTCGATGGAACCGTGCGAGCGCAGGAAGCGATTGGCGAGGGCCTTATCTTCGCGGAGCAGGCCGAGCAGAAGATGCTCGGTCTCGATGAAGGGGCTGCCGTACTGGCTGGCCTCGTAGCGGGCGAAGAAGATCACGCGCCGCGCTTTTTCGGTGTACCGTTCGAACATGGGTTAGCCGATCTCTCCCTTGACCTGTGCCCCGGGCTGTCCGGAGATGCTGAACGGCTCAAGGATGCCGTGCTCCAACTGAAAAACGCGGTGACAACGCCGTGCCAGCGCCAGATTGTGCGTGGCGAGAATGGAGGTCAGCCGATGCGAGCGATGCAAGCGCTGCATGAGTTCGAAAATGGCTTCCGCGTTCCCTTCGTCCAAGTCTCCGGTGGGCTCATCCGCGAGCAATAGCGCCGGCTCTCCCACCAGGGCGCGCGCGATGGCCACTCGCTGCTGCTCTCCACCGGACAACTCGCCAGCACGGTGATGAGCGCGGGGCGCGAGGCCGACTTCGTCGAGCCACTGACGCGCGATCTGCATCGCTTCCGCTGCCGAAATCCCGCGCAGCAAAAGGGGCATCGCTACATTTTCTTCCGCCGAGAAGTCCGGCAGCAGATGATGCCGTTGCCACACAAACGCCACACGACGATTGCGGAAGTCAGCGATTTCCGCGTCCGTAAGCGCCTGAAGCGAATGCCCAGCGAAGTATATAGCACCGCTCGATGGCGTGTCCAGCGCGGCCAGGATGTGCAAAAGCGTGCTTTTTCCGGAGCCGGAAGGCCCCACGATGGCCACCAACTCGCCTACGCTTACCGAGAGATTTACGCCGGCCAGAACCGTGAGATCGGCGTCGCCGGACCGGAAAACCTTGCGCAGGTTTTCCGCGCAAATCACTGGAACAGCTCCGGCGGAGAGAATTGAATCGCCTGCACTGCCGGGCACTTGCGATTCCGCAGTTTTCACTGTTCCCTGCGCGGTCATTTTCAACTTTCCGGCCGAGCCAGCCCGCGGCTGTAACTCGATACGAAAGCGCCGAGTGCCAGATTAGATGCCAAAAGTTCTTCTTCCGGTTAGTTCCTGTCCAGTGCGTTATTGCTCCAACGAAGAGAAAGAGTTTGCCTATTTTTCTCCCAGTACAGCCTGCACTAAAAGCACTCAATATTCTCGAATTCGAAGCGCCTGCAAATCCTTTGCGTTGTGGCAATTGTATCACGCACAAAGCGATGCTCGGCGCCCGAGGCAAGTGAACTACGCTCTGCTGGTTCATACATCAAAAATGAAGTGCACGCAGCGTTCCAAAACTGTGTGGTCAAACCTGCTCGCAATGCGTAGGGATTTAACGATAGGGGAACTCACCCAATCAAACCGTCACGCTTCAAATCACGCAGAGCGGCAGCAAACGGACGACTGGGTTCTTTTGCACGCTTGCGCACTGCTACGGAATCGATAGCATCCTCCGTCAAGCTGAGCGCCAACGCCTCGTTCACGAGCGCCGACAAAGCTCGGTCTGTGATCGCTGCCTTCACCTTCAATGCCCGATAGAGTCTAGCGTCCAAGTAGACGGTGGTTCTCTGCGTTTCTGCCATCGAGCGGACCTCCAGGGGACATCAAGACATCAACGGCTACTCAAAGCGAAGAAGCTGCGCTGGCAGAATGCGCGAGGCGGCGCGCGCCGGATAGTACGTGGCCAGCACGCTGATGAGCAGCGTGGCCGCAATAATCCACAGGGCGTCAAACCAGCTGGCATGAAAGGGAACGTAGGGAATCGCGTAGATTTCCGCATCCAGGCGGATCCAGCGGCCCGCGTCGGCCGCCCACGCCAGGGAGTAGCCGCCCACAAGGCCGATGGCCATTCCGAGCGCACCGACGGCGAGGCCCTGCCAGATGAAAATGTTGCGGATCTGCTCGCGGCGCGCGCCCATGGACATGAGCACGGCAATGTCGCGGGCCTTTTCCGACACGGTCATGGCCAGCACGACGAGAATGTTGAGTCCGGCGACAAAGGTAATCAGCCCAATGAAAATGGCGGTGACGAGTTTTTCAAGACGCAGGGCGCGGAACAGCGCGCGGTTCTGATCCATCCACGTGCTGACGGAAAACCCGCGGCCAGCGGCGCGCAGGATTTGCTGCGCCATCTCATCGGTGCGGTCGAGCTGGGCGATGCGGAATTCGAGCACGCCTGCCAAATCCGAAGTTCCGGCAAGACCCTGCGCGGCGGAAAGCGTGACAAAACCCCAGTTGGCGTCGTAATCGTAAAATCCAGAATCGAAAATGGCGGCCACGCGGAATCGGCGCGTGCGTGGCACCATGCCAAACGGAGTCAGCCGTCCCTGCGGGCTGGTCAGCGTGACGTAGTCGCCGACGGAAATGGAAAGTTCCTGCGCGAGAGTGTGACCGATGAGGATGGCTTCGATGCCGTCCGCATCGGGCGCGAAGTCTGGCGCGCCCTTCCCTTTTCCCGCAGCGAGGCGATTCAGAATCTCGTTGGACTGTTTTTCAAGGGCCGGATCAATTCCCTTCACCATCAACCCGCGGGCTCGGCCTCCGGACGAAAGCAAAACCGTCTGATAGATGGCCGGCGCGGCAGCGCGAACTCCCGGAAGAACACGCAGCTTTTCGAGAAGCGCGCGGTAGTCCGTGATCCCGCCGGCTGCGGAGCGCGTGAGGTTGACGTGCGCGGTCACTCCAAGCAGGCGGTCCTGTAGGGTCTGTCGGAAGCCGGCGTTCATGGAAAGAGCCACGACGAGCGTGCCAACGCCGGCGGCGACACCGAGAACGGCAAACAGCGTAATCAGGCGCAGGACGGCCGGCTTGTTCGGCGATCGCAAATAGCGCAGCGCGACCATCCATTCGAATTTCATTTTTTCTCTGTGGGAGGCGGCTCCGCGGGCGCGGAAGTGGCTTCGGGCCGCATCAGCGGGAACAGGATGACGTCGCGGATGGAGTGCGAATCGGTGAGCAGCATGGTCAGGCGGTCGATGCCAATGCCTTCGCCGGCAGTGGGCGGCAGGCCGTGGCAGAGCGCGCGAATGTAGTCGAGGTCGAGTTCTTTGGGAACCTCCTCGCCGCCGCGGGCAATTTGCTCGCGGAAGCGGCGCTCCTGCTCGTCGGGATCGTTCAGTTCGGAGAAGGCATTGCCCAGCTCGAGACCGCCAGCGAAAAATTCAAAGCGCTCGACGAGCGAGGGATCGTCGTCGCGCTGCTTGGAAAGCGGGGAGATGTCTGTCGGAAAATCATATATGAGGGTCGGCTGGATGAGTTTGTCTTCGGCGACCACCTCGAACAGCAGCGCGGTATTGAAGCCGTCGGAGGCGCCGCTGGGAATGTGCGCCAGGTCCAAGCCCTTCGCTGCGGCCCACTGGTTGTAGCGTCCGATTACGGCGGCGGGGCCGCCCGGTGCGGCGAGTTCGGCGGGGGTGGGCGGAGAAACAGCTACTTCGGGCCAGTATTTCACGATGGCTTCGCGCATGGAGAGTCGCTGCCACTTGGCGAAATCCACAGTGTGCTCGCCATACTGGATGGAAGTGGAACCGCAGACTTTCTGCGCGAGGTCCGTGATGAGTTGCTCGGTCAGGTCCATAAGGTCGCGGTAATCACTGTAGGCCTGATAGAACTCGAGCATGGTGAATTCGGGGTTGTGCTGCGTGGAGATGCCTTCGTTGCGGAAGTTGCGATTAATTTCGTAGACGCGGTCGAGACCGCCAACCACGAGGCGCTTCAAATAAAGCTCGGGCGCAATGCGGAGATAGAGGTTGAGGTCGAGCGTGTTGTGGTGAGTGATGAAAGGCCGCGCGGTGGCGCCGCCGACGATGGGATGCATCATCGGCGTTTCCACTTCGATGTAGCCGCGGGCGTCGAAGAAATTGCGGATCTCGCGGATGAGGGCGGCGCGCTTGATAAAAATGTCGCGGACATGCACGTTGGAGAGAAGATCAAGATAACGCCGACGGTAGCGCAGCTCGACGTCGGAGAGCCCGTGCCACTTCTCGGGAAGGGGCAGCAGGGCCTTGGTGAGCAGCGTGAGCTTCTCCACCCACACGGTGAGCTCGTCCGTTTTCGTGCGGAAGAGATGCCCCTCGACGCCAATGATGTCGCCCATGTCGAGAAGACGGTACAGCTCGAACGCGTTTTGGCCCACCACGTCGAGCTTGACGTAAATCTGAAGGCGGCTGCCTTGGCTCTGGATGTGGGCAAAACCGGCCTTGCCCTGCAGTCGAATTGTCATCAAGCGCCCGGCGAGCCGGACAGGAATCTTCTCTGCTTCCAGCGACTCTTTCGAGCGCGAAGTGAAGCGGTCCAGAATCTCTTTCACGGTGTGCGAAGAATCAAAACGGTGCGGATAGGGATCGTGGCCGAGCGCGGCTAGCTCTTTCAGTTTTTTTCGGCGCTGGAGATACTGGTCGAGAGGCTCAAAAGCCAATCAAAGTTCCTTTCACCGCAAGAAGCGCAGTCTAAATGCGTTCCAAAAGAGTCGCGGGCGAGTATAACGAGGCGCTTCGGAAAGCGTCAAGCGGGCTGCAAGTCGGCGGAAGTAACCCGTCAGACCAGGGCCGCGTCAAGTATAATAAGGCGAGGCGAGCCAGGAGGCACGGTGGGACAGTCTGGTGCCCAACAGAAGGTCACGGCGGAGGAATGCGTCCGCACGGAATGGATTTCGCATCTGCCCGGAGAGCGTCAGCAGCTTTTCCGGGATGTGGTGATGTCTCTCGAAGCGACGTACACGATGATGAGCGTGGCACTGAACGAGGCGATGGTGCTGCGCACCAACGGACAATTGGTGCAAGCTCGCGCGCAGGCCGGCGTGTGCGGCGACCTCGGCGAGCGCCTGGCCCGAAAAGTAGGAATCTTGATTGTCGGCATGAGGAAGCACGGAGAAAAGATGACCGCCCTGCCGGTAGTGCTGCCGCTCACGGTCTCCAACTTTCGACACTCCGAAACGCGGATTGCGGCGGGATTGCAGTGGATGTTGCACCAGCTAATGCTGAACATGCGGCTGCGTTTTTTCCACAAGCTGCGCGTGTTGCAGGCAGCCGTGGGAGGACTCGCGCGGCAGTTCAAAACGACCGCGCGGGACATTGCCGAAAACCAGAGTGTGGAGCCCTCGGCTGCCTGGCAAGATCTCGACAGCCTGCATTACGACCTGAACACGTGCCTGCGAGAAGCCATCGTCACAATGAAGTGCTTCTTGCGAGGCATGCCAGAAGATTTGTTTATGGTGTTTCAACAGGAGCTACGGGGGATTCCGACCACGCCGGCCGAGGAACAGGCCGCCAAAGTGATTGGCACCAAAAGCGCGCGAAACCTGGGCGCGCAGCTGATTACGCCTTACCCACCGCGAATTTGAGTGTCCGTTGAGCCTTGGCCTTCCCGAAGATCGCACACACAGGACTGAAGCCTTCCAGAGAAACCATTGCGAGACAATAGACGCACGGCACAATTCCGGAGACAATAAGCAACCCTGTCCCGGCACAGAGCCACATCGGATATAGCCGGCGGTGGGATTCCCTGCGCGTGCCAGATGGCTGCGCGAAGCTCTTG
>CAZIWR010000063.1:11402-12541 GCA_964542805.1 uncultured Acidobacteriaceae bacterium | reverse complement strand
ATTCCCATTTTGGGATGAGCGCCCGTCCCAATTCTGCAACTCACTGATACTAAATGTGAAAGTGGCTTCTTGTGGATTGCCTTGGGATTTTCCCGTTCCACTGTGGTAGCATCCGTGAGCGGTTCCGGCCACGCTAATCGTGATAAGTTGTTACTTTACTTGCAAGTGAATCAACATTCTGAATTGGCACAGCCCGTGCTCCCAATCGGGCCATGACAACTACGATGACCGACGAGATGGATCCCCCTCGCGAATCGACGTCGCCCGTCGGCAGCATCTTGATTGTGGACGACGAAGCCACGGCACGAGATTTGTGCGCGGACGTGGCGCGTGAAGCCGGTCTGCTTGTGCGCACGGCGACCACCACCGAGCAAGCCCTCGAAATCCTGGAGCAATACCCGGTAGACATTGTGCTCACCGACCTGAAAGTGCCGGCGCTGGGGGGCATTGAATTCCTCAAGCGCGTGCGGGCTTCCAATGCGCAAATGCCGGTGTTGGTGCTGACGCAGTACGGCACGATTGAAACGGCCGTGGAGGCCACACGGCTGGGCGCTGCCGACTACGTGACGAAACCATTCCACGTCGACGAGCTGCGCAGCAAGCTGGACCGCCTGCTGCACGCCATCGAACTCGACCAGGAAAACCGTGTCCTGCGCGAACAACTGCGCAGCCGCCCAGGTTTCGGCGGCTTCGTTGGCGTCTCCCCCAAAATGCAGCGCGTGTACAAAATGATCGAGAAGGTGAGCCAGCACAATTATCCGGTGCTGATTCTCGGGGAGAGCGGGACGGGCAAGGAACTCGTGGCCCGCTCCATCCATTTTTCCGGCGCGCGCCGCAAAAAGCCGTTCGTGCCCGTGGACTGTTCCGCTCTGGTACCCACGCTCATCGAATCGGAACTCTTCGGCTATGTGAAGGGAGCTTTCACCGGCGCGGTGCAGACCCGCCAGGGACTGCTCGAATCCGGCGCGGACGGCACGATCTTCCTGGACGAAATCGCCGACATGCCCGTCGACCTCCAAGCAAAGTTTCTCCGCGCCCTGCAGGAGCGCGAAGTGAAGCCAGTGGGCGCCGTGGACCGCGTGGCCATTCACGTCCGCGTGATCGCCGCCACCAACCGCGACATCGAAGCCGCCATCCGC
>CAZIWR010000063.1:0-11302 GCA_964542805.1 uncultured Acidobacteriaceae bacterium | reverse complement strand
ATTCCAGGGATGGTTGCGCGCCTTCTCGAAAGAGCGCGGCGCGGCTACGGGGCTGGCAGCCTTTTCCCGCGCGGCGGCGGCAGGGGAGTCCCTGCCTCGTCTGCTGGAACTAGCTGCCGGGCACCTCCTCACTATCACCCGGGCTGACCGAGCCGGCGTGTGGCTCGAATCCACAGACCCTGCCATCTACCGCGGCGTGGTCCTTGACCTAAAGGGCAGCAGCGTTCCCGTCGAATGGCGCGAAGTGGAGCTCTCCACGTTCCCGTGGAAAAGCGTGTTCCGCGCGACCACGCCCGTCATCGCCGACATCGGCGAACAGCAGCGCCACTCGGCCGCTGGAGATTCTCCGTCCATTCCCGCTGTACTGGCCGGGATGGAAGGAGCGGTGTGGTGGCCGGTGCGTGCGGGCGAAGGCGCCATAGGTCTCGTGCTGCTGGCGTTCAAGTCGGGACGCCGGGGAGTTCCGCGAACGACCATTCCGCAGGTGTGGACGTTTCTGGATCAACTCGCGCTGGCCTTCCGCGCGCATCGCGAAGGCGAAGCGCTGGAGAGTCTGCGCCAAGAGCACGCCCAGCAAGCGGCGGCGGAATTGCGCGCGCTCCTCGAAGCGGTGGAATGCGGAGTGCTGTTGCTGGACGAGTCGGGACGAGTGCGCGCCCTCAACGAGCGCCTGGTGCAGCTTTTCGGTCTGGAAGGAAATGCCGTGGTCAGCCTCATGGGCTGCGGCATCGAGCAGTTACTTGCGCAGTTCGCGCCCGCCGTGCGCGATCCGGAAACATTTGGCGTTCGCTGGCGGGAGCTTGCTTCGCTGCAGGACTCCACCGCGTGGGAAGAAGTGGAACTTGTCCGGCCCGCCGGCCACACACTGCAGCGCTACTCGACCCCCATTTCCGACTCCCACGGGCGGGCGCTTGGCTGGCTGGAGCTGTACCACGACCGCGCCGGCCAGGCGCCCTCGCATCTGCGCATGTTACAGACCGAAAAAATGGCGGCGATCGGCCAACTGGTGTCCGGCATCGCGCACGAACTCAATAATCCCCTCACCAGCATTTTGGGCTACGCGCAGCTCCTGCTGGCGCGCTGCCCCAGCAGCCGCGCCGCCGCACCCAAGCTTTTCCTGGATGCGGGCTCGCTGCGCGAAATTCTGCGCGCGGCGGAAAAAATCTGTATGGAAGCGGAACGCGCCGGGCGCATCGTCAAAAACCTGCTGCTCTTTGCCCGCGGCGCACGCGCGGAGCGCCGCGCCGTCAGCCTGAACGAAGTGGTGGAACGCACGCTGGCCCTGCGCAGCTATGAACTGAGAATCGAAAACATCCATATGGAGCTCGCGCTCGATTCCACGCTGCCGCCCTGCCTGGCGGACCCGCACCAGCTGCAGCAGGTGGTGCTCAACCTGCTGGTGAATGCCGAACAAGCTATTTTGGAGAGCCACGCGGCGGAAGCGGCCGACGCGGCCGTGCCCGCCGAGCTGGGGAAAATCCGCGTGCGCACTTTTTCGCTGCCCGATGCGTCGCCGCCGCGCGTGGCGCTGGAAATTTCCGACAGCGGGCCGGGCGTGCCGCCGCAGATTGCGTCGCGGCTTTTCGATCCGTTTTTCACCACCAAGCCGACGGGGCTGGGCACCGGGCTGGGACTTTCCATTGCCTACGGCATCGTGCACGACCACGGCGGCGACATCTACCTGCTTGATTCTGAGAATGCACCCGCGGGAGCCGCGTCGCTGGGCGGCGCGACCCTCGTCGTGGAGCTGCCGGTGTTCGCCGCGCTCGAATCCACGGCGACGCATCCATCCGCTCAGGAAGATTCTGCAACCTCCCCACCGGACGGCGGCAACGACAAGGATTTTCTTGCGGAAGATTCATCGGCGGCGGTTCGTGCGTCGCGCGCCAGGATATTGGTGGTGGAAGACGAACCCACCGTCGCGCAACTCATTGCCGACGTGCTGGAGGAGGATGGCCACATGGTGGAAGTGGTCCTCGACAGCCGGGAAGGTCTGTCGCGCGCCAGCCGCTTCGCATACGACCTGATCATCTGCGACCTGCGCATGCCGCGCATCGACGGCCGCGCTTTCTACCGTTCTCTTATTCACAGCGGCCACCCTGCGCACCTCCGCATCCTGTTCGTCACCGGGGATACCCTTTCACCCCGCACGCTCGACTTCCTGGGTGAGACGGGCCTCCCCTGCCTGGCCAAACCTTTTCTGGTCGAGGAACTCAAGAGCATCGTGTACCGCGCGCTGGAGTCCATGCTGCTGCCGAAGCGGCGATTCTCCGGCGACGCGGGTTCGCAGGATTTCGACCCCTTCGCTAACCTGGTCCCCCACAAGGACGCGCGACCCTCCCCGCACGCCCGGCGGGCTGAAGAAGTGAGGAAACCATGAAAGCCGTGAATCGAATGAGTTCCGTTGCGTGCGCCGGTCCCGCGCCGGGCGCGACCCGCGTAGTGCTGCTGGTGACCGCCGACACCGCGCTGGCGCGGCGATTGATCCGCATGCTGAGCGGCGAGAACGACATACTGCGGATGGACGAAGCGCGCCCCTATCAGCTTCCCATCGCCACCAGTGTCGCGCAGGCGCGCTCATGCATCGGGCGGGCTGTGCCGTCGGTGATTTTGCTGGACGAAAGCGTGGGCGCGGCGGGACTGTTCACCGACGTGTTGCAGGACCTTGCGCACTTTGCTCCGATTATTTTTCTGGCGGCGCCGGAAAACCTGGCGCGGTGGTGCGCGCTCAGCGAACTGTCGGAACTGGTCGCGCAGGGCCGCGTGGAATGCGTGCCGCGGTACGGAGATTTTGTGCCGCTGGCGACGCGGCTAATTGAGCGGCATGCGCAGAACCATAGCGAATTCCGAGGACGCGAAAGGCGAGGGCACGCGGCGCCGGCAATCGTTGTGGGCGTGCCGGAGCGCGTGCAACTCGACCCGGACCATGCGCCGCGGGACTTTGGCGAAGTGCTGCGCCACGAAGTGAACAATCCGCTGACGGGAATTTTGGGGAATGCGGAACTCTTGCTTTCGCGGCGCGACCGCATCCCCGCGGATATGGTGGAACGATTGGAAGTGATTGCCGAGCTGGCCATCCGCCTGCGCGAGACGATTCGCCGCTTGAGTAATGCGCTCGCAAGCCGTCCCGAACCTTCGGGGCGCATCCCCGCGCCGCCGGCTGGCGGACTCACAACGACCCTCAGGCACCGGCCCCCAACCTAAACAAGGATTCCGAATCGCGCATTTACTTCGGCGGGTAATTTCCCTGGCATGCGCAGGCGTGCCGTAGATTCCCGCCGGAGCGCCCGCCGGCGACACTTTTCGCCAGGTGCTACGGGGTGGCGACCTTCGCGCCAGTAATCTTGAAGCGGAACCACACCGTGCCGGTGGGGAAAAGGATATCGCGGAACTCCGGGTAACCCTTCTCCTCGCCGGGCTCGATCGTACCGGGGAGCGTGCCTTTGTTGACGGCGACAACCGCGTCGTCCGCGCGGATGTAGGTGGTCTCATACGCAACGGAGGTATACGCGCAACCGCTGGACTTGTTGCGGAGGTGAACCACCCAAAGCGCTGTCGTCCCGCTGCGGTCCTTATCCATCTTGGCGTCTACAACTGTTAGGTCGTTGACGGGATCCGGCGCGCACGGGGCGGCCGGCGTAGCCGAGACCATGGGGCCTTGCGCTCCGCGCCGCGAGGTGAAATAGAAAACCACCAGGACCAAGATAATTACAACCGTCGCGGCGCTGATCAGCAGCCGCATCTTTTTCGTTTCCTGCTCGTCTTTTTTTGGCGCTTCAAACATGACGCTCTCCCTTCTTGCCGCTCAGGAGGGGCCTACGCACACATCGGGGCAGAACGAAACTGCTTTGCCCTTCATCCGTGTATTGCAAATTCCGTGGCTGGGGAAAAGGCCGCCTGGGCAGGGATTTCGCGGAATTCCGTAATGCACGACGACCTTGCCGATCATGGGGAGGAGCCTCCCCTGGCGCAGCTTAGTTTGCATCATAGGCTGCACCGATAGGCAAGTCAACGCACGCGTACATCCAGTGCAAGCAGATTCAGAAGCTGTCCGAAGGGCGGCCGATCCCTGCGCAAAGGGCGGGGCCCTGCAGAGCTGTCGCGCTGCTTTCAAGTGCCGCGTCCAAATTACGGCTCCGGCGGAATCGCGTATTTACTTCGGCGGGTAATTTCCCTACCATGTGCAGGCGTGCGGTAGAATCCCGCTGGTTTGCGTGTTAAGGTGTGCCTCGACGCCGAGCTACGGCGGCGCGGGCTACGAATCTGGCGCGCGTGAGCACATTGAGAAGCGGACAGGCTTCCCGAGGGGTCGGGAGCCTGTGCTACGGCAACGAGTCGACGAGAAGGGAAGCGCTGTAAACGAAAATGTCTTCTGCTACTCCACGATTGCGCATATTGGAAACCAACGGCACCGAGCGACAGGTGCCCATCGCGAGCACTCCGTTCACCATCGGTCGCCAGAAGGGCAACGAACTGACCCTGAGCGACACGCGCATCAGCCGCCAGCAAGCCAAGATCGACATCGCGGACGGGAAATATTATCTGGAAGATTTGCAGAGCCGTCACGGCACGTTTGTGAACGGCCAGCAAATCAACGCGCGGCACGAACTGAAGGCGCGGGACACCATTGAGTTCGGCGTGCCGGATTCGTTCCGCGTGGTGTACGAGGTGGGCGGAGAGACCAGCGTCGCGGACCTGGTGAACCGCGTGGACGCCGCGCCGGCGACTCCGGCCACTTCCCGCGAACTGTATCACCTCGGCGTGCTGCTGGAAGTGGTGCGCGTGATGCACACCAGCCTGGCGCTCGAGGACCTGCTGATTTCCGTGGTGGACGCCGCCATCCAGGTGACGCACACCGAGCGCGGGGCGCTGTTGCTGCGCGTTCCGGAAGGCGCGGAGGGCGAACTGGCGCCCAGCGTGGCGCGCGACCATCGCCACGGCACGCTCGATCCCAAGGAATTGCAGATTTCCAACAGCATCCTGAAGCAGGTGGTGAAGTCCCGGCGCGAGCTGGTGGTGAGCGATCCCGGCGACGCGCTGGGCGCGCTGGACCGCCGCGGGCAGGACAGCATGGCGCGGCTCGAATTGCGCACAGTGATCGCGATTCCGCTGGAAAAATTGCCCGCCATCGGCTCGTCGGACACCACGGTGTACGGCAAGCCGGCGGAGTTGCTGGGCGTGCTCTACCTGGACAGCCGCGCCGTGGGCAGCGCGTTCTCGGATCTCGACCGCCAGACGCTGCGCGCGCTGGCGTTGGAAGCGGCGACGGTGGTCGAAAATGCGCGGCTCTTTGCCGCCTCGCGCGAAAAAGAGCGCCTCGAACACGAAATGCACATTGCCATGGAGATTCAGCAGCAGTTGCTGCCCAAAACTTTTCCAGATGCAAAAGAGTTTTCCATCACCGGGCTGAACATTGCCTGCCAGTCCATCGGCGGCGACTATTTTGACGCCATCGGGCTTCCCGGCGGGCGCTGCGGCGTGGTGGTGGCGGACGTGTCCGGCAAAGGGATTCCAGCGGCGCTGCTGGCCTCCATGCTGCAAGGCGTATTCTCGGCCACGGCGGGAATGGACATCCCGCTCAACACCATCGGCGCGCGCGTGAACAAGTACCTGTGCGAGCGCACCGGCGACGATCGCTACGCCACGCTGTTC
Source organism: uncultured Acidobacteriaceae bacterium (assembly GCA_964542805.1). Classification (GTDB taxonomy): domain Bacteria; phylum Acidobacteriota; class Terriglobia; order Acidiferrales; family UBA7541; genus JACQDE01. The sequence goes on along the minus strand of CAZIWR010000063.1, from coordinate 5,650 downwards.
TATTCCGTGCTGGACCCCAGCGGCCACCTGGAGTACATCAACGCAGGACACTGCTCGCCGTTCGTCCGCACTACCCTGGGGCAGATTTACACGCTGGCCTCGGATAACTTCCCGCTGGGCATGTTTGATTTCGCGGAATACCACGCCGGCAAGGCCCAGCTACAGGCAGGCGATTTCCTGATTATTTACACGGATGGCTTCTCCGAGGCGCACAACCTGCGCAACGACATGTTCAGCGAGAACGGTCTGCGCGAGATTTTGCGCACCTTTAACGGCACCACCGCGCAGGAACTTTCTGATTTCGTTCAGGCCGGTGTCCGGGCATTTACCGGCGGCGCACCGCAGTCGGATGATATGACCCTGGTCGTAGTACACTACCGGGGACCTGCCGCATGAAGAACAATCCCAGCCCGCCCGCGACCGCCAGCCGGTCTGCCGGAAGCCTTGCGCTGCTGACCGAAGCGCTCGCCTCACTGAGCCTGGAAGCCGCGCCGGATACTCTGGCGAAGCAGACTGTGGAAACCGCCACGGCCCGCTTCCATGTTGCCGGCGCGCGGTTGTGGCGCATGCTGGACGCGAAGCCGGTTGCCTGGCAACTGGCTGGCACCATGCCCGCGGCAGACGACGCCGTGGCCGCCAAGGCGTTCAGCGGCCTGGTTTCCTCCAGCGGCGCGTCGGACTGGTTTTTTGCGGGCGCGGGCGACGGCCATGCCGGCCTATTGCTGGAAACGGCTCCGACGAAGCCGCACGATCAGGAAGAGCGCAGCGTGCTGGCGCTCTACGCGCGATTCGCGGCCTCGCTGCTTACCGGCATCGAGCGGCGCCGCACCATCGATACGCTTTCCAGCATCGTCGAAGCCACCAAGCAGCTCAATTCGACCCTGGACCTCGGCGAGCTCATCAACATCGTGCTGCAACTGGCCACACGGCAGACCGGCGCGGACCGCGGCACGGTATTTTTGGTGGACAAAGAGCACCAGGAAATCTGGTCGCTGGTGGGCCTAGGCCTCGCGCAGCAGGAAATCCGCATCCCGATGACCGCGGGGATCGCCGGACACGTGGCGCGCACGGGCGAAACCATCAATCTGCTGGATGCTTATCAGGATTCGCGGTTCGAGCCGGACGTGGACCGCCGCCTGGGTTACCGCACGCGCACGCTGCTGTGCCTGCCGATTCTGAACAAGGGCAACGACGTGGTGGGCGTGCTGCAACTGCTGAACAAATCCACCGGACCGTTCATCACCGAGGACACGAATTTCCTGCGCGCACTTTCCGTGCACTGCGCCATCGCCATCGAAAACGCGCAACTGCATCGCGAGTTGCTGCACAAGGAAAAGATGGAGCGCGATCTGGCACTGGCGCGCAGCATCCAGCGCGGATTGCTCCCGGAACACCCGCCTACTATCGAGGGCTTCGACATCGTGGTGTCGCACAAGCCGTCGCAGATGGTGGGGGGCGATTATTACGACTTCATCCCGCTGGGCCCGCAGGCGTTGTTGCTGGTGATCGCCGACGTGGAAGGGAAGGGCGTGGCCTCCGCGCTGGTGATGGCGAATTTGCAGGCTACGCTGCGCGCGCTGGTGGTGCACCTGCACTCGCTGGAGCGCATCGTGGCGTCGGTGAACGACATGATCCTGGCGGACACGCGCGCGCAGAAATTCATGAGCATGTTCGTGGGGCTGCTGGACCAGCGCAACCGCACGTTCCATTACATCAACGCGGGACACGTGCCGCCGGCCGTGGTGCGCGCCAATGGCGACCACGTGTTTTTGCGCGAAGGCGGCATGGTGGTGGGAATCTTCCCCGGCGTGGTCTACGAGCGCGGCTACCTGAAGCTGGAGCCCGGCGACGTCTTCGCGGGCTGCACCGACGGCATCACCGAAGCCATGGACGTGCAATCCAATGAATACGGCGTCGAGCGCCTGGTGGAAATGATCAGCCGCGAACGCACGACCCCTGCCGAGCACATCGTCGAATGCGTGCTCACGGAAGTGGACCGCTTCTCGCGCGGCGGCCCGCACGAAGACGACCGCATCCTGATGGTCCTCAAAGCGCTCTAGGGCCTGGAATCGTCCTTCAACGGCTTTTCTCCGTGGAGCTTTCCAAAAAAACCTAACACGCGACTTTCAAATTCTTTTGACGCCGTGCCCAGCGCGCCGGTATGTCCCGCGCCCTGCACCAGCCACATTTCTTTCGGTCCGGTGGCCGCCTTGAAATTGCGCTTAGTGTGACGCGCGGGGACATTGCGGTCGCGCGCGCCGCAAATCAGCAGGACCGCAAAGGGGCGCGCGGCCACGGCTTTTTCCGGCGAGACGTCTTCCGCCTTGAACTTGCCTTCCTCTTCCGCAGCGCCGATGGCCATGGCCGACGCGGGGCGGAACAGCGTGCGTCCCAGGAATGAACTCAGGTGCAGCCCGGCGTAATCGAAGGAGACTTCGCGCAGGTTGGCAAACGCGCTTTCCGCCACCACGCCCAGCACACGCGGTTCCACCGCCGCCGACTGCAAGGCAATCGAAGCGCCCATGGATTCGCCCAGCAGAAAAAAGCAGTGAACGCGCTCGGTGGCAAACAGCGCTTCCGCAATGGCGTGGGTGTCGTTGCGTTCCAGCCAGCCGTAGGTGGCCAGCGGGCCGTCGCTCGAGCCGTGCGCGCGGGCGTCCATCAGCAGCACGCTGTAGCCGCTGCGAAGCAGGAATTCCGCGTACCCATTCATCCCTGTACGATTGTCGGAAACGCCGTGAAAGAGCTGCACCCAATCGCCGTTGGGAACGGACGGACGCGCCTTCCAGCCGCGCAGCACGGCGCCATCCGCGGCTTGCACTTCAAAATCTTCGCGCTTTGCGCTGGCCCGGCCGAACGCCTGGTCCGCCTGCTGGATGTGCTCCGGGGCAAGCGGCTTGCGCATCGGATGGAGAATTCCACTGCCCATCATGGCGCCGACGCCGCCGGCGACGAACGGGAGCAGCAGAAGCAGAGCGACGAAAATAATGCGAGCGCGTCTCATGGTGTCTATACGATGATACGAGAAGACAAAAGGGATTGTTTCCTGAAACGTTATCACAGGGAAAGCATCAGCTGCCCGTGGAGGCGTAGTTGCGCACGCCGCGGTTCCACAGAGCCAACGCCATGGTGAAAAACGCCGCGGCTACCACGGGCACCAGCCACGCATAGAGGCGGAATTCTGGGCGGCCCAGTAGCCGTACACTGGGATAAAACGACGCGAATCCGAAGGGAATAATCCAGCTGAGCAGAAATTGCACGAAGCCGCTGTAAATGGAAAGCGGATAGCGGCCGAAGGCGATCATGTTCCACACCGGCGGGTGCATGCCCACGCGGTCTTCCACCCAGAAGCTCACGCACGTTAGCATCAGGAAGATGGAGACGTAGAGGATGCCGCCGCACAAGGCGAAAAACGCCAACAGGACAAATTCCAGGGGGCCCCACGCCAGATGCAGGCGCGTGGCCGCGAGCCACACGGCAAGCAGACCGACGACCACTTCGTGCAGCGACTCAATGCGGAACACTTCGAAGATCACCTGGTGCAGCGAGGCCACGGGCCGCAGCAGCACGCGGTCGAACTTTCCCTCGATGATAAAGTCGTTGCCGAAATTGTAGAGGTTCAAACTGACGACGTTGAACATACCGAAGGGAATCAGTGAAAAGCCGTAGAGAAACAAGACCTCTTCGAAGGACCAACCCGCGAGGCGCGGCACCCGTTGAAAGAGAACCATCAGAAAGCCGAACGCAAACACCGTGGCCAGCATGCTGGCGGCCGTGCTGATGAGGAAGTCCGCGCGATAGGCGAAGCGCACCTTGATGAATTGCACCGCATACGCCACCAGCAGTTCGATATGCTTTTTCATCAGAGCAACCTACCCGCCATGAATGGTGATTTTTTTCACGGAGACGCGCCACCAGCGGTCCGCGAGAAACAGCAGCGCGGCCACCCAAGCCCACTGCGTGGCGAGCGCCAGCGCCGCTGCGCCCGGGGTCAGCTTGCCCAGATAGATTTGCAGCGGAGTGGAAGCGATGTGCTGGAACGGCAGCCAGGCCATCACGGCGCGCACCGGCGCCGGGAAAAACGCCACCGGAATGAGCAATCCAGAAAGCAGCTCAATCAGCCAGTATTTCGCGCGAATCAGCGCGAGGATGGATTTCAACTGGATGGCGCACGTGCCGATCATGAAGTTGATCGCGCCCATCAGCAAAAAGCTGCCCAGCACCGCCGCGGCAAACAGCGCGAAGTGCGCCGCGGACGCCGGAAGCCGCACGGGGAAGAGCAGTACAATCACCACCGCCGTCGGCAGCGTGAGCATGCCCAGGCGAAACACGGATTCGCCCAGGGCGCGCGAAAACCACATCCACTGCACGGAGACGGGCTTGATCAGCTCCATGGCAATTTTTCCGTCGAGCACCTCGTAGCTCATCTCCTGGTCAATTGTGTTCCAGTAGAACGAACGGATGATCCAGCCGACGGCGACGTAGGTGAGCATTTGTCCCAAATCGTAGCCGGCAATGGTGCCGCCCGCGCCCAGCGCCTGCGCGGCGGGCCCGTACACCGCTTTCCAGATGAAGTAGTACACGGTCACGTTGATGAGGTAAGTGATGATGCCGGTCCAATAGCGCAGGCGGAATGCCAGGATGTTCACGAAGCCCACGCGGGTGAACTCGAGGTACGGCGCAAGGACCTGTGCCAGCGTGCTCATGCGCTCACTTCCTTCAAGGCCTCGCCGGCGTAAATGCGCTTCACAATTTCTTCGATGGGCTCGTCTTCAATGAGCAGGTCGCGCACTTCGACTTCGGCGAGAATTTGGCGCAGCAAATCAGCGACGGAGATTTTGGTGCGGTCGAAGACGATGCGATAGGTGAGGTGGTCCACCGGCTCGATTTTCAGGCCGTCGTTTTCGAGCGCGGGGAGGCGCGCGGCTTGCTCGCTGTCTTTCACGACGAACTTCACCTGCTTGGTGCGCAGAAGTTTTTGCTTGAGGAGCGCGAGCGGGCCGTCGTAGAGCAGGCGACCGTGGTCAATAATCATGATGCGCTTGCACAGCTCTTCGATGTCGTCCAGGTCGTGCGTGGTCAGCAGAACGGTGGTGCGGTAGCGCTGGTTGATTTCTTTCAGGAATTGGCGAATGTGGTCCTTGGCCACCACGTCGAGGCCGATGGTGGGCTCGTCGAGAAAGAGAATGGGCGGATTGTGCAGCAGCGCCGCGGCCAGGTCGCAGCGCATGCGCTCGCCGAGCGAGAGCTTGCGCACCGGCGTGTCCAGATAATCCTTGAGCTTGAGCACGTGGTTGAAAAGCTCCATGCGCTCGTCGTAATCGCGCTGCGACACGTCGTAGATTTTGCGGAGGAGCTTGAAGGATTCCACCACGGCGATGTCCCACCAGAGCTGCGTGCGCTGCCCGAAGACCACTCCAATTGTTTTCACGTACTGGCGGCGCTGCTCCCACGGCACGAAACCGTTGGAACGGATTTCGCCGCCGGTAGGCACCAGGATGCCGGTGAGCATTTTGATGGTGGTGGATTTGCCGGCGCCGTTGGGGCCGATGTAGCCGACCATGTCGCCGCGCTGAATGTCGAAGGTGACGCGGTCCACGGCGTGCACCGCCTGGTAATCGCGCTTCACCAGGTTGCGGATTGCTCCCCA
>CAZIWR010000062.1:0-12658 GCA_964542805.1 uncultured Acidobacteriaceae bacterium | reverse complement strand
CGGTGAGCGCAGCGAGGTTGACGCGCTCGAACTTGGCTTGCACTTCGTACTTCGGCTCGAGAGCAAGTTCGGCGCGGAACGAGCCGCGCGCGGCGCCGCCGTAGAAGTCGGCCTGCGCCTCAGAAAGACTGAGTTTGCGGCCATCGAGATCGAGCGTGCCGCGAAGCTTGTGAAGCGAAACGGGCGCGAGGGTGAGTTGGGCAACTTGCACCAGGCCACGCGCGCGGAGGCGTCCGAGTTGGTCTTCGTACTCGGCGCTGCCGCGGCGCGTGGCGGCGGAACTAATGAGCCGCTGGAAAAGCCCTTGCTGGCGCGCGGGATTGAGCCACTGATTGACGGCGGCAATTTCGAGGTGGTCCCCCACAAGAGAAAACTCCCAGGGCCCGGTGATGCGGGAAGCAATGGAACCGGTCCAGCGGCTGCCAAATACTTCGGAGTTGCTGAGCGTCAAGCGGCGCTCGCCGGGTGCAGGCGACCAGACAAACAGCGCGTTCTTGAAAACAATCGGCAGATTCAAGAAGGGCGGCAAGAGGCGCGTGCCGGCAAATCGCACGGAACCCTGCGAATTCACAGTCCATGGAAACAGGCGGCCGTCGCCGGTGACGGAGAACGACGCCGGGCCATCCACGGCCCAACCGCCGTCGAGCGGCCAGCCAAAGGCGCGCGTGACGCCAAGGAAATCCTGCAAGCGATCCATCTGACCCACGAGACTCAGCTTGAAATCCGCGCAGAGCAGCGCGGCGCAATTGCCGTTGGCGCGCGGCGTACCGGCGCCGGTCAAGCTAAGGCGGAATGCGCGTGCACTCGGCGGCCTCGCGGCGGGAGCCGTGGCTGGGGCAAGCGTGAACAGAATCGGCAGCAATTCCATTTTCGCAGGAGTCCAGCGCAGGACGGCGCGGCCCATGCGTAGTGAGTCGCTGAGACCGGGGACTTTCATCTGTGCGCCATCGGAGGCCAGCGCGGCTCTGCGAACGGCGATAGGCCAGCCGCCCAGGTCGGCGTCGAGACCGGCGTTGCCCTCGATGCGGAGGTCGGGCGCGACGCCCGGGCGGAACGCGCGGTACCAGTCGAGCAGGTCGTTGAGGCTGATCCCCGCGGAAAGAATGCGGAAGTCGGACTGCTGCGGCTGCGCCCACTGGAGAAAGCCGGACGCGCGGACATTGGAGCGCGGTGCGTCGAGAAGAATTCTGGAAAAATCAACGCGGGCCCGCTGCGGCGTCCACCTGGCTTCCACGAGCAAATTCAAATCGGGATCTTCGCCTTGCTGGGCAAGATTCCAGCCGTGGACGTCGCGCAGGCGGAGATTGCCCTGCAAAGCCCAGACAGCAGGCTGGCGCGCGCCGAAGCTTGGCGGCGGAACGGAAGCGGAAACGTCCAGCTCGAAATTGCCGCGCGCGCCGTAGTCGTGGCCGCGAGCGAGACGCAGCGCGTCGGAAAGCGAAGCCTCCTGCCAGGTGAGAGTGAGCTCGGCGGGCTGGAGGCGCGAAGCGGCGCTGCCGATGCGCCCGCGCAAACGAAGCGTGCCAGGCTCCTGCACGGTGACGCCCGCGCGCATGACGGTGGCTTCGAGGTCGACGCGCCAGTGGCCGGAAGAATCGCGCGCAACGAAACCGTCCACGGAGGTGAAGGCGAAGGGATGCTTGTCCACGCCGCGCTTAAAGTTAATGCGGCCGGTGTCGATGTTGATGCGGGTGAGCAGCGTCTGACGGGGACCGGAGTTCGGCGGCGTACTGCGACTCGCTGCGGGCGCGGGTAACCAGCTTTCCAGGTTCCATGTGCCGTCGGCGTTGCGCACCAGGTTGAGGCTGGGGCGGGTGAAAGAGACGGTGTCGAATTCGAGGCGGCCGCGCAGCAGCGCGGTCCAGCGGATGGCGGCGGTGAGCCGCTCGGCGCGGAGAAAGTGTTCGCGGCCGAAGCGCGGGTCTTCGCTGACAGTGACGTAATTGGCCACCAGGCGCGGGCCTTCGAGGATGCTGACAGCGAAATTGCCGACCTCGACGGGACGCCCGAAGGCGGCGGAAATGCGCGCGGCGAAGGCGCGCTGCACGCGCCGGGTGGATACAAACGCGACCAGAATGAGATGCGCGGCAAGCCACACGAAAAAGGCGATGGCGAAGCGGCGCAGCCATGTGCGGCGGCGCGTGCCCGGAATGTGCGGCGAGGCGTTCACGAGAGGGTGAATTCGCGGGCAAACCACCCGCGGAAAAGATTCTGGCAGAAGCGGACGGAGAAGCAAAGCCGCGCCGCTAGCGGACGGAGCGGAACATGCGCGCCCAGCGTGTACGGACGGGGAGGCGGGTGAAGGCGTGGGCGAGGCCGATGAGGCGGCCGCTGAGGGTGCGGTCGGCGTACTCGTCGGAGGTGGCGTCCACCGACCAGTAGATCACCACCGGGCGACCCATGACGGCTTCGCGGTCGACGAAGCCCCAGTAGCGGGAATCCCAGCTATGGTCGCGGTTGTCGCCCATGACGAAATATTTTTGCGGAGGCACAACCAGCTCGTTGCGCTGGACGTGGTGGAGCAGGTCTTCCGACCATTCGGAACGCACGTTGCGGCGAAGGTAGAAGCGGTCGGTGGGCGGAAAGTTGTCGCCGTAAGGATCGTACACCGCAGGGTCGTGGACCTTGTAGGGCTCGACGAGCGGCTTGCCGTTCACGAAGACCTGCTGGTCAACGATTTTGAGGCGGTCGCCGGGCACGGCGATTACACGCTTGACGTAATGCGCGTGGTCGTCGAAAGGAAACTTGAAGACGATGACTTCGCCGCGCTGGATGTCGCGGTACGGCAGGAGGCGGTCGTACCAGGCGCCGCGGCCGCCATAGACAAATTTGTTGACGAGCAGGTGATCGCCGACGAGCAACGTCGGCTCCATGGAGGGCGAGGGAATCTTGAAGGCCTGTACAACAAAGCTGGTGCCGAACAACGCGAGCAGGACAGTGACCAGCAGCGATTCGGCGTACTCGCGGAGGCTGGCGCCCTCGCGGCGCTTGCGCTTCGGCTGTGGCGGCTGCGAGGCCGCGGGGACGGGGACGAGTGGCGTTTCCATGGGCGGTGGAGATTCGGGAGTCACGCGGGTCTCCCCGGCTCGGAGGAATCGCGCAGCCGCGCCAGCGCCGCAGCCGCAGCAATCTGTTCCGCTTCTTTTTTGGAGGAGCCGGCGCCTTCGGCGAGCGCACGACCGTCGATGCGCACCTCGACGACGAAGCGCTTGCGGTGGTCGGGGCCAGTTTCGTTGACCACGGAATATTCCGGCAGGCGGCGGCCGCGGGATTGCAGCCAGAGCATCAGTGCGGACTTGTGGTCGGGCTCGCCGAGAGATGCGGCCTGCTCGCGCAGGGCTTCGTCGAGCAGAGTGCGGCGAACGAAGTCCGCGGCGGGGGCGAGGCCGGCGTCGCAATAGATGGCGCCGATGAGCGCTTCGTAGGCGTCGGCGAGCGGATCGCGCTGCTCGCGGATGCCTTCCTTTTCGCCGGAGCTGCCCACCAGCAGGAAGCGGCCAAGCTGCAGGCGGTTGGCGGCAGCCTGGAGAGAACGGGCGTTCACAAGCTGCGCGCGAGCCTGCGTGATACGGCCCACGGTCCAATCGGGAAACAGAGCGAGGAGTTGCTCGGTGACGGCGAGGCTGAGAATGGTGTCGCCAAGGAGTTCGAGCTTTTCGTTATCCTCGGCGGCATTTTCCTTGCTGTCCTGACGGCGGGAGCTGTGGGTGAGCGCGCGCTCGAGCCAGTCCGCGTTGTGAAAGCGGTGGCCCAGAACGGCTTCGAGTTCTTCGCGCGCGGCTAGAGTGGTGTGCATCCCGAGAGAATCAACCGCGGGCTCGCAGGAGCCCGCGGGCAAAACATTATGGCTTGGGAGGCGTCAGCGTGGTTTCCGCGAGCTTCTTGTTTTCCGCCTGCTCTTTCTTGCAAGAATCCTGGAACGGCCCAGGGAGCAGCCCACAGCGGCCAAAAACTTCGGCGGCCTCCGCATGACGCTTGGAGGCTTTGAGAACAAAGCCATGCAGGAAAAGATCCGTGGGATCGGGGTTGGCGGTCAGCTTGACGGCCAGATCAAATTCCGCGGCGGCTTCCGTAAAGAGCTGGCGACGAAACTGCACAACGCCGAGCCCGCTATGAGCCATGGAGAGTCCCTCGTCCCGTGTTTTCTTGAACTGTTCTTCGGTCAGGGCCTCGGGTTTGGCGAGAGCGGTGAGCAACTCCACGGCCCGGCGGCCATACTTCTCCGCCTTGTCGTACTTCTGCGTGGCGTCCAGCGCATCGGAACGAGTGCCTCGGGCGGTGGTCCAGCACATGATGGTCAGCACATCCATGTTGTTCGGATTCAGTGCCAGGGCTTTTTCGCCGACCACGGCAAGTTTGTCCAATTCCTGCGTGCTGAGATAAATCTGCGTCAGCTTGGTGTAGCCAAACTCAGCGTACCGGGACATCGGGAATTTCAGAACAAATTCTTCACCGAGCTTCGCCGCCGCAGCCTGATCCTTGGTTTCGAAAAACGCTTTATAGGCGGCCTCTTCCTCAGGATTGACAGGCGGGGCCGGAGGCTGTGCGACGGCCGCGGCGTCGGGTTGCTTGGCGGGCGGCTGCGCAGGCGTGCCGGGCTGCTTGGGCGGCGGCGTGGATTGCGCGAGGACCGGAGCGGAAACCACCAGCGCCAGCAGCGCAATGAGAGCGAGAATTCGTGCCATGACTTTCATTCCTTGTTCTCCTTAAGAGTGCCGGGGCTGAACCCCCGGCAATACATTTTACGGGCGTTCGCGTTCTCTCTCTTTTTTCGAGGGCGGAATTCCTTTTTCCAGGCCGCGGCGGGCGGCGATGCGCGCGGCGTCCGGCGCGCCTTCGACGGCTAGCGCCGCGCGATACTCGCTCAGGGCCAGCTCGCGTTTGCGTTCGAGATCGTAGATGCGTCCCAGATGGACGTGCGACCATGCCACCACAAACGGCGGCTTCTTCTCAGACGTCTGCGGGCCCGCGGAGGTTGCGCTGACCAAATCCTGAAACAGCACTTTGGCCTTGTCCACTTCGCCGCGCAAAACCAGCGAAACGGCCAGCCCGTACAAAGCGCGCGGCTGAGCGGGATACTTGGCTAAGATGCGCTCGAAGGTGGCGGCGGCTGCCAAGCCGTCTTTACCGGCAATCTGGCGGTCGCCTTCGATAATCCACGCGTCGAGCTCGGTCAACTCAGCAGCAGGCTCGGCCGCGGCCGGCGCGGCCTCGAGCGGAGCAAACTGAACCGTCTCCAGGCGCTTCCCTTCCTCGCCGAGGCTGATGCCGCGGAGCAGGTCGGGGAAAAAAAGGTTCATGGGCGGCTCGGACTGGTCGAAGCCGCGCAGCAGTTCGCGGTAGAGCCCGCGGACCAGCACAAATCCGCTGGATTCGGCGGCGTCAATTGCCGCTGACAGCGATTCGGGTGAGTGCTTGCTCAGGCGCAGCTCGACGGCCTTCACCAGGCATTCGGTGAGCAGCGCTTCGAAGTCGTCTTTGAATTCGGCGGGCAGGCGCGGGGCGCGCGCGGCGTAGTTGAGGAAAATGCGCTTGCTGTTGGTGGCCGCTTTGTAGCGCAAGGGCAGCGGGTCGAGCAGGTAGTGCAAGTAGGCGTGGCGAATATCGTCGAGGGGTAGCTCCGCGCCCGGGCGCAGCATGATGGCATAGCGGTCGCCGACGCTGCGGAAGGTAGTCCTGCCGCCAATCATGGGCTCGACCATGACGGTGAAGCTGCGTTTGAAGTGCGACTTGGGCAGCTCGCGCAAATAGCCGTTGGCGAGGAAAACAATGTTGGCCATCGGAGCGCTCAGGCGGTAGATTTCGCGGTCGTATTCGAACTGGACGCTCTTCCAGAGTTCCTCGATGCCGGCTTCGCGGTCGAATTTGGCGAGGATTTCGTTGAAGCCTTCCAGGGCGAGGACTTCGGGAGGCAGCTCGTCGTGGGAGACGATGAACTTGAAATCGGGCGGCGGGCCGGTGACCAGCGCAAAGGAGACATAACGCGCCAGCGTGGCGGAGGAGTCGGCGACTTCGTGGTTGCGGTAGAACTCGCGCAACGCGTCGGTGGCCGGGCCATGCTTGCGCAGGAGCACTTCGCGGAGCCGCGTGCGTACGGGATGAAAGTTGGTGCTGCTGACATTCGATTCGTAGCCCGCGGCGTGCAATGCACACATCACGGAGAAAAGCTGGCGGCTGGAGTCCACGGAAACGTTGGATTGGGCACGCGCCACGGGCGCCCACACGCCTGCCCACGCAAACCCTAAGAGCAGAACGAGAAAAACCGGGAAACTGAAGGCTTTTCGGGGAAAACGCTGTCTGATTGACCGGCGCACCGGCCGGGAAGAAGTCGCCACTCCACCCACCATCACCACGGAAAGTTGCCGCAGATTCGCTGAAATGCGGACGGTTTTACTTTACAGGGAGGATTAGATGCAGTCAAGGAAACGTGGGCTGTACGCGGGATACAACAAGATGCGCAAACGGCTCACGGTTATTGCGGCTGGTCGGGCCTAATGATTCCGTACTTGGCATCCTTGACGATTCGAATTCCGAGCTTGTTTGTCTTGAACCAGGCGTCGAGCTCGGCAGTCTGCTGTTTTGAGAGGCTCGCCAATCCCGTAGCCTTATATGTCGTTTCGGTCATTTCAAACATTCGAGAGTGCTCTACATTGGGAACGGCGCTAGTTTCTTCAATAGCCTGATAAAGTGCTCTAGTCGCAGCAACCGTCTCTTGCTGTGCTTTGACCTGCTGCTGCATGGCAAAGGTTCGATCTGCAGCGATGACAGCGTCCAGCGTACTGTTTTCAGTGCCAGAACCCGCACACCCAGAGGACTGAATCGCAACGAGTTTGCTTAGCGCCGTGGCCTGTTGTTGTTGAAGAAAAAGGAATCGGTCGCGCGCGGCTCTCGCCTCGTCAGTCTTCTGACGCTGCTCCAAGTCGGAGATGATGATCCCTATGCCGGTACGCGCAGGGCTCTGAGCAAATGCAGGCAGCAGTAGCAAGACTGCTGCGATAGCCGCGATAAGGGCTGGCAAGCGATTCACTGAGCACCTCCATTGAGGTTTCAAGTTAGAGTGACACTAAAACAATCGGTTGACTCCGTCAAGTTTCGGTAGGCGTGGAGCCTTCGTGGCCGATCCAGTCGCGTTTGTACTGGTGGTCACCCGGCTACCGTTAGAAGCTCTCGGCCAGAAAACTGCGAAGTTGTGGTAGCCTCTGAGGAATGCTGCAAGACTTTCTTGTAAATCTGGCTGCGCAATTGACGTTCGTAGCTCTAGCAGTGATTGCGGGATGGATGTACGTGTGGGTTACTCACCGACGAGCATTACAGCGCTTTTTCGGTGTGGTTGATACTAGGCGAATCATTGTTTATTGGTCGAATGTCTACGTGTTATCGGGCGGCGCAGTTGGTCAAGGCAATGTCCCTCGTGCCTATTCTGGTAGCGCTGTGCCCTTCACTGAAGTCATTTTTCTCCCTCTCTTTCAGCGGCTTTTCAACTACGTTGTCCCAGGACTTCAAGGTCAGCCAGGGATTCTTCGGCGCCTGCTACTGATCGATGTGACCGTTGACGCGCAGGTTGCGCCACGTGCTATAGATCTCATTGATGCGACGTCATCATTTGTCAGTTTTGGATCCCCTGGATACAACCATGTCTCACTTTGGGTTGAGCAAGAGCTACATTCAATTGGTCGATTTGTGAACGACAACATTGGAATCCAAATACCTAGCACTCCTGCACTCACGGACTCGCTAACTGGCTTCGTGCAAAGAACACTGCTTCCTGGAAGGGCAAGGGCGGCGTTCTACGTAGCAGGAATATCGTCTCAGGCAACTTTGGCAGCAGCCTATTTCCTGGTTTCTCATTGGCAATACCTAAGGAAGCGATTTGGGGACCAAGAAAATTTCTGCGTTGTTCTGAGGGCAGACCCCACGGACTACCAACGAACCACCATCCTAATGGAGCGCGGAGAAATTACACAACACTAAGCGCCTCTGGAAAGTCCTTTAGCGACTACCCGCGGACGCGGATTTCGGAGAAGCTGAGGATGACGCGGCCGCCGGGGACGGGCCGGCCAAAGCTCATCTGCGGGCGGAAGCGGGTGAAGAGCATCATGTGGTCGAGCTGCTTGCGCACGGCGGGATTGTCCGGGCCGGAAAGGATCTGGTAGCCGATGGCGGCACCTTTTTCGTTGACGGTGGCCTCGATAAGCAGAAGGCTGGGGCCGTTGCTGGTCGTGTCGGTCTCGCCCATGGGGAACGGCGAGAGGCTGACCAGGCGAGCGGGCTGAAGCAGGTTGGTGGGCACGTCGTTGGGCACGGCGCCCAGCGGCACGCCGACGAACAGGTTTTGTAGCACGACGGCGAAGACCAGCATGGCGGCCACGACGCCGCCTGTAGCGGGTAGGGCCACGGGTTCGAGGATGTTTTCCAGAATGAGGACCGCGTGATCCCACACGCGCCGCCACCAGACTTTGCGCGCGCGGGCCAGCGAAGCGGCCACGCGGATGCGCACGGCGAGGTCGGCGGGGGGTGCGAAACGCTCGACGCGGCCCATGAGCTTGGACAGCTTGCGGTAGCGCTCCAGCTCGATGCGGCAGTCGGAACAGAAGTCGAGATGCTCGCTGATGGGTTTGTGCTCGCGGGACGGCAGCGCACCATCCAGGTAGCCCGGCAATTTCGTGCGAATACTCCAGCAGGTCATTGAACTCCTCCCTCGGCAGGCTCCGGCCCCGGGCGGTGGGCGGCGGGGACCTGCTTTCCGTGGGCAGTCGTATGGGCGACAAGCGGCTCGCATTGCGCGAGTACCTTGTGGCCATTGAGCATCGGCGCGAGAATCTCGCGCAGCGCGCGGCGGCCGCGGACAATGCGCGATTTGACCGTCCCCACGGAAACTTCCAGCACTTCGGCAACCTCCTCGTACGAGAGTCCTTCCAGATCGCGGAGCACTACGGCGCTGCGGAAGACTTCCGGCACCCTCTCCAGCCCGCGCTGCACGGTTTCCTGTAACTCGTGCGCAGCGCAAATTTCCAGCGGCGTCGCCGCGGCGGATTCCAGCTCGAACGGCGGTTCGCCGGCGGCCACATCGGGAGCGTCAATCGAAGTTTGCTGGCGCTGGTGGCGCGCAAACCAGCGGCGCTGGTTGAGCGCTTCGCGGATGGCAATGCGGTAGAGCCACGTCTTCAGCGAACTGCCCCGGCGAAACCCGCGAATGCCCTTAAACGCCTTGAGGAAGACTTCCTGGGTGACGTCGGCGGAATCGGCGGCATCGCCCAACATGCGGTAGATGAGGTTGAAGACGGGGACGTGGAAATAGGTCACCAGCCAGTCGAAGGCGGCGTCGGAGCCGGCCTGCAACTCGGTGACGAGTTCGGCCTCGTCTTGACCCCACGATAGGGCGCGCGCCAAATCGGACACGGTAGACGCCTCGTTCCGGGACTCCGCCGCGGCGGAAATCCCCAGGCTGTGTGGCCCGTCTCGGCTGTCCCGAAGCCTCGGGACAGCCAGCGTCTTTCCAAGACCCTCAGGACTACCCAGTATCCTTAGACACCGGGCCAGCAGCCTTTGTTCCTTTAGAGTAGCAGAAATGCAGGGTGGTTGGCTGGGATTTGGGGAAAGGGATCAGGGGGGAGCTGAACTCAGAAGTCAGAAATCAGAAGTAAAGAGACACCAAAGGCTGGTGGAACCGATGGGATTCGAAGCCACCGGCTCTATCAAAGTAACAACAAGGGATGGCAAGGAATCGCCCATCAACCGTGCAGCGTTGAATCACCGATGACACAACTCCCTGTTTGAACGGTGGAAGAAATCGCAAAGCTTCCGGACTCAAAATGAGTCACTACTGAGGCGTGAGCCGCTTAGAAATCAAGGTGGCGTGAAGTACGCCATCCTTTCCTAAAGTGCCCAGGCAGATTACTCGATCTTCTTCTTTCACCTGGCTGGCATCAATGTCGTTGACCTTCTTGCTGCCGTGCTCCTGACTGGTCCATTGCGTCATGATGTCGTACGCGACGGTTTTCACGACCGACGAACCACTCTGGCGAACAGTCAGCGTGGACTTTTCCTTACTGACTCTCGTGACATAACCCTCCCAGCGGTCCTTCTTCTTGGCCTGCTCCTTCTCAGGCTTGGCTTGGGTCTCTTGCGCGAGTATTGGCGTTGACAGCGAAAAGACAAGCACCGACGAAAACAACAGCGTGAGCAGTTTCTTCAGCATGAAACATTCTCCTTATCCTTGGAAAGAATCTGGGAGCAGACATGTACACCTAGAGGACTGAAAATTCAAGCACAAATCTAAGACCCTGTCATTGGTGGAGCCGATGGAATTCCAATCCAGTACTTTCCCTGCGCTCCACGTCAACAGCCACAAGTTCGAATTCTGCGAGTTACTTGCCGGCATTCAAAATCCGAGTGATCGTGCTCCAACTTCGAGTGGTGATCATGCGCCCAAATTCTTTGTCAAGGACGGCCATGAATTGCATGCCCCGGCGGAGATTCGTGATGGTCAGCACACTGCACACTTCGCTCTTGGATGCGCGCAGGATTTTGAAATTCCCATCAGGAGATTTGTACGGGATCTTCAGGCTCCTCACAGGCTTTTCGGTGAGAAAGGTAACGAAAAGCCTAGTCTGAGGAGTAACTTTGATTCCAGCGAACGGATTCGCTTTGTCCAGACGCTGCAATTCCTTGATCGAGCGGATTAGCACGCTGATTGCAAACCCGAAGGTCTTCTTCAGCTTTTCCTCGAGCTGTTTGGTCAGAACGCCAGCATTCGTTTGAGGCGCGTCGAATACGACATTGCCGCTGGCAAGAAACGTTTTGACATTCATGAAGCCAAGCGACTCAAACGCTTTTTTCAGTGCGTCCATTTTGACAATCTTGTGCCCGCCCACATTGATGCCGCGGAGGAAGGCTGCATAGGTAGTTTGTCGGTTGTCTCGTTGGGTATTCATTCGCTTTGCAGGATAAACAGGAAGAATGACACAAACAATCTTTTGGTGGAGCCGATGGGATTCGAACCCACGACCTTCCCGGTGCTACCGGGACGCGCTCACCAATCGTTCAATGAACCGCCGGTCCTTCTGTCGCTTGATGTAGCGCTCCCTGCGCACCGCTTCGCTACGCGAGCCGAATTCCTCAGAATAGAGCAGCTTCCAAGGTCCGCGATTCTTCAATGCTCGAGAATAGTCGGCATTGTGATACGCAACCCGTTCCTGGAGATTTTGTGTCTGGCCGATGTAAAAGCGTCCAGTGATTTCGCTCTGCAGGATGTAGAGGAAGAATGACATATGCGATTTTTTGGTGGAGCCGATGGGATTCGAACCCACGACCTCCTCGATGCCATCGAGGCGCGCTCCCAACTGCGCCACGGCCCCACCGGTGAAAAGGCAACTGAATATTTATAGCATCCCGCGTCGCAGAGCGTCAATTGCACGCTGCGCAGCGGTGCGGAGTCAGGAAGACGGTTCGTCGGAGGGAGTGGCGAGTGGCGGGGCCGGCAGCGACGGCGGCTCGGACTCAGCCGGGCCGGGAAGAATGGGGGCTTCCGCGAAGGCTACCGGCGCGGGGAATTTGCGCTGGTACCAGACGGTTTCGCAGGCGCGCAGCCAGAAGCGAATCGTCAGCCAGAAGAATACGAACACCTGGCAGAACACAATCGTGGGGCCGACCTGCTCCGGGCGCATCACTTTGACAAAGAACCAGAGGGCCGCGGCCGATCCCGCCAGCGCCACAATGGCGATGCGCAGAAAAATCCAAAAGAGCGAGCCGAAATTGCCAAACGTCATGCGGAACGATTTTCCGAGCGCGCGGCGAATTTTGCGTTCGTTTTCGGCGACGGCGCGGATTTGGGCCATGTCGAACCACAAGCGAATCACGAAAAACAGCAGCGCCACAACCGCCAGGCCGCTCAGGGTCACCCAGAATGCAACCGAATCGCGGGGAGAATTCTCTATGCGCTTGCTGGTCACGTATTGGAACAGCGCGTGGAGCAATCCCACGGGAACGAGTGCGAGCAGCAAGAAAAGCAGCAGGCGCACAAAGCGCCAGAAAAATGTACCGCACGCGTCGAGAAATGCGCTGAAGGAGAGCCGCTGGTCGTGGCGGAAATCGGCCAGCAGACCGCCGGTGAGGAAGAGCATGAATACAAGGTAAAAAAGCGAAACCAAGAAGGAGCCCGGCACGAAAGTGCTCAGCGTGACTTCCGGTTGCATGAGCAGGCCAAAGAAAGCGCCCAGGTCGAAGCCCTTTGCCAGGCGCCCCGCTTCCAAGCTGTGATTCAAGATTTCGGAGATGGTGGCGGCCACGGGAAGCGCGGCGACAATGCCGAGCAGTAGGTTGGCGGCGTAGGCCCAACACAGCACGCGCCAGCCGCGGAGAACGAGCCTCGCGCCGGTTGCCAGTACGCCCCTTGTGGGTGTCTCCATTTCCATTTTCATGTCCTACGCCAGCCAGGCCAGAGCCTGGGCCAGTATCTGCACCAGCACGCGCCACACGTTGGTGAGCTTGCGCGTGGCAGCAGGATCCGGCTCGCGCGTCGCGCTGTTGTTGAACAGATTGCGGTCGAGCGGTATCTTGCGGCTGGGGTCCACGGTGGCGGAGACGACCTTGGCCTTCTTCTCATAGGAGAAGCGCGTCCAGCGGTCCTTGCCGTCCCATTTTTCGCGAATCGTTTCGC
>CAZIWR010000061.1:0-12924 GCA_964542805.1 uncultured Acidobacteriaceae bacterium | reverse complement strand
TGGCTGAGTTTTTATTTCAAGTCGCCGATGTGCGCGCCACAGCTCTATCCCGAACACGATTTGTTCATCCAGTTGATGAAGCTGAAAAATACGCTGCGGTGGATGATGGGAGAAGATTTGATTACGCATTTGGGGACGGAATATTACGACTGACTTTTCCTATGGCTCGCCCTGACCGCCGAAACGTCTTGCGAAGGTGGATCAGGGAAGACCAGATTACCCACCTGGGGACGGAATACTACGACTAGCGTGATTGAGTGATTCAGGATCTGTGATTGCAGGCGGCGGCGCTGCCCCTTCGGCCTCGCTCAGGGCAGGCGCGCCGCACTCTCCGGTTCAACCACAAGGATGGGGATGCTTCGGCGTGCCTTGATGGCCTCAAACCCAAGTTCCCTGAGGGCTTGAGTTGTCACTTCGGTTTGTCCGGGCTGGTAGCGTACATCGAAATCGTAGTGTCCATTCATCCCGGTTTCATCTACAACAACGGAGTCGAGTGAGTTCGTGAGGAATTCGCATAGCCGTTTCACGGATTGGCGCCGCAAGGTAATTTTGCCCTTCATCATTTGCACTAGATCGTGTTCAGCACGGGATTCCGAAGGCCCGGCCTGGCCTTCGATTCGCCGGAGAACGTATACGTCGCGTTCATGGTTTTCCCAACGGGCTTGAATGCCGAATACCATGCCCAGGGTCTGACGCAAGTAGGATAGCAGACTCGATTTCCGGTCCTGCGGAACCCGTATGGCGACACGATACGTCTGGTCGTCTTTGGGCATGCGCCAATCCAAATGGAAGTGATCCGTTTCATAGGCGGCCTGCACTAAGACGTTGAGGCTCACTCCGTCGGCGGTAAGATGACCCTGCCGCGGCCAAAGTCCCGCTGTGGTGGTTTTGATTGGCTTAATGATCGCGTACGTGGCCGGACGCACGCCATCTTGCCATTCGATGAGGTGGTCATCCCATTCCAGATCTGACTCGACACCCTCTTTCGGCGGCAGCACCGGCCTTTTACCTGTCAGGACCTCCCGCAATTTGTCCGAAGTGACGTTTTCGGGAAGCGTGGCACCGATAACGGTGCCGTCTTTGTCGATGACAATGGTGTGGGGTATGGATGATACGCCGAATGCCTTCCAGCTCTTGCGATCGGTATCGATTCCAATCATCGCATCCATGGGCTGCTTTGCGAGAAAGGTTTTGAGGCGATCCTCGTCGTCGTCGGTTACGGCGACAAAAACGATATCCTGGCCGTGAAACTCATTGGCTAGCTGATTCAAATGGGGAATGGCGCGGACACAGGGAGAGCACCATGTAGCCCAAAACTCGAGCACGACAACCTTGCCGCGCAGACGGCTCCACTGCCCGTCAAAGCCGGCAGGCGCTTGCAGCCACTTCGTTACTTGCAAGGAAGGTGCTTGCGCTCCAGGATTCAATACATCCTGGGCGCATGTCGCGATTGAATTGGAGAGTAGAAGAAAGCTAACGAGCCAGAGCTTCATAGCGGGACTCCGTTCCCAAAGGATTAGACCGCATGTCGAGTTCACAGGTTAGCATCCGGATCGCCCTAACTTGACAGATCGCAAGGCCCACCAATCCGGGCCGCGAAGCAATCTACATCTGAGCGGTCGGAAATCGTCTGAATATTATGAAGATCCATTTGGACGATACACTAGTGCTCTCCCAACCTATTTCACCAAGATCCTCACGTCAGCTCCAACATTAGCCGTCGGGGTCCTCCGGCAAGCTCAGGGCAGGCGGGACCTAACTACAAATTCCAAACAAAATGCAAAACCCTCGTCCCAGTACAGCGCATCGGGACTGGGGATGACACCACTCAGGCGCAGAAAGGACCAAATTGTCTTGGGAATGGCTCTGAGCGGTTCTTGACGCTCGAAGCGGCATGCGCTATTGTCGCCTTTCAATTTTTCGGAATGACTCATCTGCGCGGAGGAACGATGGACCCGAAAGCAGTCCTGGAATACGCGGGGAAAAACGGCGCGAAGATTCTGGACCTGCGCTTTACCGACCTGCCCGGCCTGTGGCACCACATCAGCTTCCCGATCCAACAACTGGAGCTGAGTTCGTTCGAGGATGGCTACGGGATCGACGGCAGCTCGATCCGCGGCTGGGCGTCCATCCACGAGTCGGACATGCTGCTGGTGCCGGACGCGAAGACCGCGTTCATGGATCCGTTCCGCGACACGCCGACGCTGTGCATGATCGGCGATGTGATCGACCCCATCACCAAGCAGGCGTATCCGCGCGATCCGCGACACATCGCGCGCAAGGCGGAGGCCTTCCTGGGCTTCAGCGGAATTGCCGACCAGGCGTTTTTCGGCGCGGAGGCGGAGTTTTTCATCTTCGACAACATCCGCTTCGACCAGGCGGCGCAGCACGGGTTCTACTTTATTGATGCGGAGGAAGGCCGCTGGAACTCCGGGCGCGAGGAGCACAACCTGGGCTACCGCCCGCGGTACAAGGAAGGCTACTTCCCCGTGCCGCCGACAGACCACTACATGGACCTGCGCACGGACATGGCCATGCAGATGATGGCGTGCGGGCTGACCGTGGAATGTCATCACCACGAAGTGGCCACCGCCGGACAAACGGAAATCGACATCAAGTTTGAAACCATGCTGAAGTCGGCGGACAACATGATGCTGTTCAAATATATTGTCCGGAACACGGCCAACCAGTACGGCAAGACGGTGACGTTTATGCCCAAGCCGCTGTTTGGCGACAACGGCTCCGGCATGCACACGCACCAATCCCTGTGGCTGAAGGGCAAGCCGCTGTTTGCCGGCGACAAGTACGCCGGCTTGAGCCAGATGGCGCTGTGGTACATCGGCGGATTGCTGAAGCACGCGGCGGCGATTGTGGCGTTCGCGGCGCCGACGACGAACTCCTACAAGCGGCTGGTGCCGGGCTACGAGGCGCCGGTGAATTTGGCGTACTCGCGGCGGAACCGCTCGGCGGCGGTGCGCATCCCGGTGTACTCGGCGAGCCCGAAGTCTAAACGCATGGAATTCCGCCCGCCGGACCCGTCGTGCAACCCGTACCTGGCGTTCGCGGCGATGCTGATGGCCGGGCTCGACGGCATCGAAAATAAAATCAATCCCGGCGAGCCGCTGGACAAAGACATCTACGACCTCGAGCCGGAGGAATTGAAGAAAGTGCCGTCGCTGCCCGGGTCGCTCGAAGAATCGCTGCGCGCGCTGGAGGCGGACCACAAATTCCTGCTGAAGGGCGACGTGTTCAGCGAGGAAACCATTCAGCTGTGGATTAATTACAAGATGAAGAATGAAGTGGACGCGGTGCGCATGCGTCCGCATCCGTATGAATTTCAGTTGTATTACGATATTTAGCAACCGAAGAGTCGGTTTCCGTCACCCACCCGGGCCCGGCGCGAGCCGGGCCCGTCTGTTTTGGATGGAGCACAGCGCATGGCCCGCCGGCGCTTGACTGTGCTATCGTTACTCGAAGTGACCAAACATGAAGACCGAAGAGGTTTATGAATTGACCACGCGAGGAGGCGCCAGCGATTTTGCGAGGGTCGTCGAAATCTGCCGGCAGCTGGGGCCCTACTGCCTGGTGGGAGGGCTTGCCGTCAACTGCTTTGTCGAGCCGGTTTATACGCTCGACGCGGACTTTGTAGTCATCGCGTCCAACATGGCAGAGCTGAAGCGTGAATTGGTGCAGAGTGGATTCCGAGTGGAGGAGTTCGCGCACTCACTTAACGCACAAGCGCCCGCGAGCGAGCTACGCATACAGTTCACGAGCGACCCGCGATACCAGAATTTTCTCGGCAAGGCTGAAGAAAAAGACGTCCTGGGAGTGCCCGTGCGCGTGGCTGCGCTGGAAGACCTTGTGCAGGGCAAATTGTGGGCGTATCTGGACCCACAACGGCGCATGACGAAAAGAAAGAAAGACGAGCTCGATCTCCTGCGATTGGGAGAGGCTTTCCCCCACCTGCGAATACTTTATCCTCCCGAATTGCAACGGCAGCTCAACGACGAATCCTAAACAGGTGCAGTAGACCTCCGGCCGGGGGTCTTAGATTTCCGAGAAACATGTAACCAAGTCCGCTGCATTCCTACGGCTTCCCTTCTTTCGCCTTCCCTGGAGCGTGATATAACGGCTAACGATGGACGCAGCGTTCAGCAGCATCGCGTTTGCCGAGCCCGCACGGGCCGAGAGCAACCTCGGACTGATCGAGCGGCGGCTGCCCGGAAATTTGTGGGCCACGCTGCCGGCGCTGCTGGCGCAGGTGCCGGACCCCGACGGGGCGCTGAACTTTCTGGAACTGTACGCGCGCGGCGCGCCGGAAGCTGTCAGCGAATACATCGCGCGCAACCCGACGGCGCTGCACTACCTCCTGGTGATTTTCAGCTACAGCCGATTTCTTTCCGAGACGCTGGTGCAGCAGCCGGAACTGATTTTGTGGCTGCACCGCACGGGGCCGCGGGAAAACCTGGAGCGCGTGAAGACGATCGAGGAGCTGCACGAAGAGTTTGCGCGGTTTGAAGCGGTGACGCTGTCGCAGCCGCCTGCGGTGATCTTGGCGCGGTTCAAGCGGCGCGAATATTTGCGCATTACGCTGCGCGACGTGCTGGGCATCGCCACGCTGGCGGAAACCACGATGGAGCTTTCGCACCTGGCGGACGTGCTGCTGCAACGCGCGCTGCGGGCGTGCGAACAAAAGCTGGAAAATTCCTACGGCTCGCCGCAGCACGTGGATGCTGCGGGAAATCGTCACGCGGCGCGGTTGGCCATCCTCGCGCTGGGCAAATTGGGCGCGGAGGAACTCAATTACAACTCGGACATCGACCTGATGTTTCTGTACAGCCACGACGGAGAAACGTCGGGCGGAACCGCGGGAAGCATCAGCAATGCCGAATTTTTTGTGCGGCTGGCGCAGACGGTGCTGAAACTCATCAGCGAAGTTACGCCGGAGGGCGCGGTGTTCCGCGTGGACCTGCGGCTGCGTCCGCAGGGAGGCGAGGGCGACGTAGCCGTCGGCCTGCCGGCGGCGCTGGAGTATTACCGGCAGCGCGGGCGGCAATGGGAATTCCAGATGCTCATCAAGGGACGCTGCGCGGCGGGCGATGCGGAACTCTGCCGGCAATTTTTGCGCGCGGTGCAGCCGATGGTATTTCCGCGCGACCCCGAGACGCTGACGCACGACGCGTTCGCGGCGATCGAAGCGGTGTTGAACGCGCGGCAGGAAATTACGCGCGAGCTGAAACGGCGCACCGGAGCAAAAGCCAAGCACCGCGCGGAATGGAACGTGAAGCTGTCGCCGGGGGGCATACGCGATATCGAATTTGTCGCGCAATGCTTGCAACGCGTCCACGGAGGGAGTGATGCGTGGCTGGCGGCGCCGGCGGCGGCGTCCACGCTGGTGGCGCTGCAACGGCTGCACGACAAGGGTTTTCTCACCGGGCGGGATTTTTTCCGTCTGGCGACGGCGTACCAATTCCTGCGCAAGGTCGAACACCGGCTGCAACTGCGCGACGGCCTGCAGCGGCACACGCTGCCGGAAGCGGCGGACGCGCTGGGCCGGCTGGCGCGGCGATGCGGCGTCGAACCTACGCCCGGACGCGGCGCGCGGGAACAACTGCTCCAACGCATCGGCCAGCATTTCCGCGAAGTGCGGGAAATCTACGAACGCATCGTGCGGCCGAGCAAGCCGCAGGACGCGGCGGAAACTCCCGCGGCGCGGGAGCCAGAGCCCGGAGAAAGCGCGCTGCTGCGGCGACTGCGACAGGATTTTCCGGCGGTGGCCGAAGGAGTCGCGGCGGCCGCGGCCGGCGGAGACGCCTACGCGCGGCGCGGGTTGAGCCGGTTTCTCAGCTCGGCCATGCTGGACGCGGCGTGCATGGAGATGCTGACGTCGCATCCGGAATGGATTGCGCGCGCGGCGAGGATTTTTTCGCGCTCGGACTTGACCGTGGAGATGCTGGCGCGAAATCCGGACGAGGCGCGCGTGCTGGCGGACGCAGGAGTGGGCGACTTTTCCGCGCCGCTGATTTCCGCAGAAGACAGCGAAGGGCGGCTTCGCGAAAACTACCGGCGGCGGCTGCTGGCGATCATCGTGCGCGGAGTGCTGGGTGCGTCGCAGCCGTTCGAGACGTTTGAAGCGCTGACGCGACTGGCCGACGAAGCGTTGGCGGGCGCGCTGCGGATTTCGGCGCGGGAAATTCTTGGCGGCGCGAGCGATCTCAATGGCGCGCCGTTTGCGGTGCTCGCGCTGGGACGGCTGGGCACCAGCGAAATGGATGTGGGGTCGGATGCAGATTTGGTTTTTGTGGTGGACGAAAAGCTGTCCGCGGAAGAGCGCGAGCCGTGGCGGCGGCTGGCGGAACGCTTTGTGCAACTGGTGAGCAGCCACACGCAGGAGGGACTGCTCTTCCCCGTGGATACGCGGCTGCGTCCACGAGGCGCAGAAGGAGATTTGCTGCAATCGGCGGCGTACTTGCGGGAATATTTTTCGAGCGACGCGCAGGGTTGGGAGGCGCTGGCGTTTTTGAAGGCGCGGGCGGTGGCGGGAAACGTGTCGCTGGCGGGCGCGGCGATCCGTCAGTCGCAGGAAGTGATCGCAGAGCGATTTCGCGATGCCGCGGAACTGGCGCGGCAACTAGGGCACACGCGAAAACTGCTCGAAAAGGCGAAAGACGCGGCGCGGCCGAAAGGCGAATTCAAAAAAGTGGCCGGCGGATACTACGACATCGAGTACATGGTGGGATTTCTGTTTTTGACGCGGGGGATTGCGCCGGCGGCGGGACACGTGCTGCGTCAGATAGCGGCGCTGGAATCGGCGGGGGCGCTGGATACGGCGGGCGCGCGGACGCTGCGCGAGGCGGCGCTGCTCTACCGGAGCATTGACCACGCCATCCGCATGGTCACCGGGCGCGCGGCGAACCGTTTGCCGGAACCGGCGCTGGCGGGGCGCATCGCGCGTCTGCTGAAGACGTGGCAGGTGGCGGTCGGCGGAGAGATGGAGGAGAAGATAGTCAGCACGCGGAAACAAGTGCGCGAGCTGTATGAGAGAGTGATTAGTGATTAGTGACTAGTGGCGAGTGGCGAGGAACGGATGACGGCGGAGAGTGATAAGCGCGCGCTCATGGCAGTGAAGTTGCTGCATACGGCGATTTGGGCGTTCATGGCCGGGTGCGTGCTGGCGCTGCCGGTGTTTGGTTGGGCGAGACGATTCGATTGGGCGCTCGCGGCAACCGTGCTCGTGCTGGGCGAATGCGCGGTGCTGGGGATGAATCGCGGGCGGTGTCCGCTCACTGACGTAGCGGCGCGCTACACCAGCGACCGAACGGATAATTTCGACATTTACCTGCCACAGTGGCTGGCGCGATACAACAAACAGATTTTTGGGACGCTGTTTCTAGCGGGGGAAGTGTTTGTGATTTGGAGATGGATCGGCTAAAAGTAGAATGTTACTGCGGCCTCCCCCTAAGAAAGCGGGCGGGCCTCCGCAACGGCCTGCGGCAGCAACGTAGACGCGCCCTGCACCTGAAGGTGCAGGGCGCGCAATCCTTCTGGCAATACCCCACCGTTGGACCCCAAAGGGTGGGGCACCTTCGCCTCCTCACACCGTGATGCATTGCAGAGTGGTATCATCTGCCCGCGTGGTGCCGTCAAGAGAAAGAGAAACACAAAGGCTGGGCCACCCGCCTAGTGAGCGCGTAACAAACCGACAATGAGACCACTCTTCACAATCCATGCCGGGGAGTACCTTGTGGGGTCGTTCATTGAGCAGCACTTCAAGCGGGTGAATGTGTGGGTGCCCTCTCGAGACACCGGGGTCGATCTGCTTGTGTCGGACCGTCGAAATCGCCGCACGGTATCCCTACAGGTCAAATTTTCGAAGGACTTTTTGGTAACGCACATGGGCCCGGACTTTCAGAGACAATTGCGGGCTTGCGGCTGGTGGGCGATCAACCGCGACAAGCTGCGCAATTCGTCGGCAGACTATTGGGTTTTCGTGTTGCAGGGATTCGCAAGCAGAACTGAAGATTTCGTGATCATTCCCCCGGGCGAGTTGTGGCGGCGACTCAAATCAATCCACGGATCAGAAAAGATGATTCAGAGCTACTTGTGGGTTACAGAAGAGGACCGGTGTTGGGAGACGAGGGGCCTTAACAAAACAGACCAACTCTTGATAGCTCATGATGGGTACAGCGACAGACTCCGTGATTTCACGAAGTGGCTTAACAATTGGTCGCCAGTGCAAAGGCTCAACGCGTAGGTAACGCGCTGTCGACACGCGCCAGAAGCTGGCGCGCCGGTGTCGAGGAATCCCGCGCGGCTGACCGCGCGGCCGTTAGGCGGCGGGCAGGACATCTAAGTGGCACATCAATATCTAGCGTTTGACATTGAAACTGCCAAGAACGTACCGGGCGACGATTTCAACTGGCGTCCACACCGGCCACTTGGCATTTCCTGCGCAGCTACGTTGGCGAGTGATACGGGCCAGCCGCTCCTTTGGTACGGCAAGACACGGGATGAGTTGCCTGAAAAACGAATGAGTCAGGAGGACGCTAAAGGATTGGTTCAGTACTTATTGAAAATGGCGGCCGATGGTTTCAGAATCCTCACCTGGAATGGGCTGGGTTTTGATTTTGACATTCTGGCGGAAGAGTCCGGTGCTGCTTCGAGTTGCAGGGAATGTGCGCTCGGCCATGTGGACATGATGTTTCACGTGTTCTGCTCCTTGGGCTACCCCGTAGCTCTGGACAAGGCCGCACAGGGCATGGGCTTGCCAGGAAAGCCGCCCGGCATGAGTGGCTTCAAGGCTCCCGAGCTATGGGCGCAAGGCCACTTCAAAGAGGTTCTTGACTATGTCGCGCAGGACGTGCAAACCGCAATGCAGATTGCGCAGACGTGCGAGCAGCGTAGGAGATTCGAGTGGATAACGCGCAAAGGTACGAAGAGTTCAATGCCCTTGACGAATGGTTGGCTTACAGTTGGGGAAGCGCTACAACTTCCAGAACCAGATACCTCATGGATGTCTACTCCGCTTCCGCGCCGGGAATTTACTGTCTGGTTGTCGGCCAGCTGATTATGCGTAACGAAACGCTGCACCTGGCCGCGGCGGCAGTACGGTGTTTCAGGGCCCACGGCTTCACCAACGCGTACTCGATTCCTGTCGAGAAATCTCGTTCTTCCTTCCGGGGCTGAAACTGTCGCGCCACCTAAACGCACTACACCTGTTTTTTTAGCCTGAGTTGGCGTACACTTTGGAGTTACGCGCCGCGCACGTCCGGCCGGCCCGAGCCGGCCACGCCTGAGCAGTAAGAGGAGTTCCACACCGTACGCATTGAGGAGCCTCAAACCATACCATCGAGGAGTCTCAGACCGTGCCGATTGAGGAGCTTCGCACCGAACCATCGAGGAGTCGCAAAGCGAACCCCTTGAGGAATCTTAAATCATACCTATCGAGGAGTCTCACACCATGAAAGCGTCTTACAGCGGCGTACCAGTGCCATCGAACGGCAGTGCCATTCAGTACGAGCACGGCAAATTCAGCGTGCCGGATAATCCGATTATCCCGTTCATCGAAGGAGACGGAACGGGGCGCGACATCTGGAAGGCGTCGCAGCGCGTGTTTGACGCGGCGGTGGAAGCGGCCTACGGCACGAAGCGCCACATCGCGTGGCTGGAAGTGTTTGCGGGCGAAAAGGCCTACCAGAAATTCAAGGAGTGGCTGCCGCAGGATACCGTGGACGCCCTCCGCGACTTCCGCATCGGCATCAAGGGCCCGCTGACTACGCCGGTGGGCGGCGGCATCCGCTCGCTGAACGTCGCGCTGCGGCAACTGCTGGACCTCTACGCGTGCGTGCGACCGGTGAAATACATTCCTGGGATTCCCTCGCCGGTGAAGCATCCCGAGCGCATGAACATCATGATCTACCGCGAAAATACGGAAGACGTGTACGCGGGGATCGAGTGGAAAGAAGGCACACAGGAAGTGAAGCGTCTGCTCGACTTCTTGAACAACGAAATGCTGAAGGGCACGAAGAAACAGATTCGCATGGATTCCGGCATCGGCATCAAGCCGATTTCGGCGACGGGCACGAAGCGTCTGGTGCGGAAAGCCATCCAATACGCGCTGGCGTTCAAACGCAAGAGCGTGACGCTGGTGCACAAGGGCAACATCCAGAAATTTACCGAGGGCGCGTTCCGCGATTGGGGCTACGAGCTGGCCAAGGAAGAGTTCCGCGACCGGATCGTCACCGAGCGGGAAAGCTGGATCGTCGACAACAAAGACAAGAACCCCAACCTGTCCATCGAGCAGAATGCGGCGATGGTCGAGCCGGGGCTGGAGAACGCGACAGAAGCGTTCCGCAAGGAAGTGTGCGACGAAGTGAAACACGTGCTGGACACCATCTACGCAACGCACGGCGGCGGAAAGTGGAAGAAGATGCTGTTGATCAACGACCGCATCGCCGACTCCATCTTCCAGCAGGTGGTGACGCGCGCGGATGAGTACGAGGTGCTGGCGACGCCGAACTTGAACGGCGATTATTTGTCGGACGCGTGCGCGGCGCAGGTGGGCGGGCTCGGCGTAGCGCCCGGCGCGAATATCGGCGACGGCTACGGCTGCTTCGAGGCGACGCACGGCACAGCGCCGAAGTACGCGGACAAGGACGTCATCAACCCCGCGGCGGTGATGATGGCCGGCGTGATGATGTTCGACTTCCTCGGCTGGCCGGAAGCGGCGCGGCTGGTGGAAGACGGCATCGCGCTGACCATTCAGCAGAAACGCGTCACGTACGACCTGGAGCGGTTGATGGAGGGCGCGACGAAGTTGAAGACGTCGGAGTTCGCGTCCGCCATCATCGAGAATATGCAGGGGCGGCTGGCGACAAAATAAAAGGACGAAAATCGAAAAGCGAAATTCGGGAACTACATAAGCACAACACGGCAAACATTTCTTTAGGAGTACGACTATGCGCAAAAAGGTGACGGTAGTGGGCGGGGGATTTGTGGGCTCGACGACGGCGCAGCGAATATTGGACCGCGAGCTGGCCGACGTGGTGCTTACCGATATTCTGGAAGGCGTGCCGGCAGGCAAGGCGCTGGACATGCTCGAGTCGGGGCCAATCCAACGGACGGACTCGCGCGCGGCGGGGATTACCACGGCGACCGGCGATTACCGCGAGACGGCCAACAGCGACATCGTCGTCATCACCGCGGGATTTCCACGAAAGCCGGGGATGAGCCGGGACGATTTGTTGAAGGCGAACTACGACGTGGTGAAGGCAGTCGTCGAGCAGATCGCGAAATTTTCGCCAAACGCGATTTTGATTATGGTGACGAACCCGCTGGACGCGATGGCGCAGGCGGCATACAAGATCAGCGGCTTCTCGAAAAACCGCGTGCTGGGGATGGCGGGCGTGCTGGACTCGTCGCGGATGAGCACGTTTGTGGCGGCGGAGCTGGGCGTGAGCGTGGAGAACGTGCACTCGTTCGTGCTCGGCGGGCACGGCGACGACATGGTGCCGCTGCCGCGGTACTCGACGGTGGCGGGAATTCCGCTGCCAGACCTGCTGCCGAAAGAAAAAATCGACGCCATCGTGACGCGGACGCGCAAGGGCGGGGCGGAAATTGTCAATCTGCTGAAGACCGGGTCGGCGTACTACGCGCCGTCGGCGGCGGCGGTGGAGATGGTGGAAGCGATCCTGAAGGACAAGAAAAAAGTGTTGCCGTGCGCGGTGTACCTGGAAGGCGAGTACGGAATTAACGGGCTGTTCGTGGGCGTGCCCTGCAAGCTGGGCGCGCGCGGCGTGGAACAGATTATCGAGATCAAGCTGACCCCGGAAGAAAATGCGGCGCTGCAAAAGTCGGCGGCGTCGGTGCGGGAATTGGTGACGGTGCTGGGATTGTAGTTTGGTGCAATGGCAACCTGCGTCCCGAAGGGTCGGGACGCAGGTTGCCGCTACACACTACTTCCCGTCGGGCGACCTGCCGGTCGCCCCTACAACTTCACAAACTAGGGTGCTTTCTTGGGGGGAGGAGGCGGGGCCTTCTCCGCTGATGCGACGAGAGTCGCGGACTTGATCGTGTCGAGCTTGGGAAACTCCTTCTCCAGATACGCGCTGCCCCGAGACTGAATCAGATCCTGGCGCGGGCCGCGGCCGCTCGGCGCGCCTTCGCCATAACCACTATAAAGACTGTCGACGATGCCCATGCCTTTGGTGACCTCGCCGAAGGGCGAAAAGCCATCGGCATCGAGGCGAGCGTTGTTCGCGTAATTGATAAACAACTGCGTGGTGCGCGTATTGGGCCCGCCCATGGCGTAGGTGATAAACCCGCGGGTGTTGCTCTTCTTCACCGGGTCATCCTTAATCGCCGCCACTTGCCACGCCGCGTTGACCTGCGGATTGGCGTTGATTCCAAACTGGGACATGAAGCCGTCCAGCACGCGGAAAAACGCCGCGCCATTATAGTAGCCGTGCTTGACGAGGTTGTAGAAGCGGTCGGCGCCGTTGGGAGCCCAGGCGCGCGTCACCTTGACGACAAAATCGCCCTTGGTGGTTTCGAACTTGACTTCGTACACCTCGGGCGCTTTTTCGGTGAGGCTGCCCGGCTTCAGCAGGGCCTGGTCGAACGCCGGCGCCTGAGCGGCGGCAGGGGTCGCGGCCGAGCCAGCCAACAGACAGATGAAGAGAACAACTGCAAGGGATCTGAACACGGACATTGTTTTTCCTCCGAAGTGTAGTTGCAAAAAACGAAATCAACCTGTCGCTTCCTAACCCCCAGGTCCTTCGCCAAGGCTCGGGACAAGCTGGAGCCTGGGGGCTCAGGTCTACTTAGACAAGCCGCGGCTGACGCGCTCGACATCGGCGAGCACGCGCAGTGTATTGCCGCCGAGAATCTTCTCAATATCTTTTTCCGAATAGCCCTTGCGAAGCA
>CAZIWR010000060.1:0-12992 GCA_964542805.1 uncultured Acidobacteriaceae bacterium | reverse complement strand
ACCACGTTGCAGCTCATCACCAGGAATAGATAGAAAAAGAGGGGAACGCCCCGGCGCAAGTCGCCTGGACGCAGGTCCATGATCTGTTCAATCCGGTTCACCACAGAGGAGCTGCCCCCGAAGGTTTTATCATGTTTCGTGTTTGCCCGACGGCCTGAGCTCTAAGTTCACTACGGATGCTGGCGCTGCCATCGGCTCCGCACTTCACCGCCACCCGAGCGCCCGTAACATAGCACGGCTTCGCATGGGCCGGCAGTCACGCAGTATGCCCTGCGACGCGTGCGGAATGCACGAAGAAGCGCGAGCGGCGTCGAGCGCGGTATGATGCGGGGCCGCAAGAATCGGGGACCGAACATGGGAAAACTAGATGTGCAATGTGTGCGAAAGCAGTTTCCGGCGCTGAAGCAATTGGTGAACGGGCAGGCGGCGGTGTTTCTCGACGGGCCGGCAGGGACACAGGTGCCCCGGCAGGTGATCGCGGCGATGACGGAATATTTCGAGACGTCCAACGCCAACACCTGCGGCGCGTTTGCCACCAGTCGCCGCTCCGACGCCATGCTCGCTGAAGCCCATCGCGCCATGGGGGATTTCCTCGGCTGCGACGCGGACGAAATTCACTTCGGCCAGAACATGACTTCGCTGACGTTTGCGCTGGCGCGGTCCATCGGACGCGAGTTGAAAGCCGGCGACGAAATCGTGGTCACCACGCTGGACCACGACGCCAACGTGGCGCCGTGGCGCGCGCTCGAAGAAAAAGGCGTTGTCGTGCGCCAAGTGGACATTCATGTCGAAGACTGCACGCTGGACCTGGACGACCTGCGCGCGAAAATCAATGCGCGGATGCGCGTGGTGGCCGTGGGCTACGCGTCGAACGCGGTGGGCACCATCAATCCGGTGGCGGAAATTGTGCGCGTAGCGCACGCCGCCGGGGCGCTGGCGTTCATCGACGCGGTGCACTACGCGCCGCACGGGGCCATCGACGTCCGCGCGCTGGATTGCGATTTTCTGGCGTGCTCGCCGTACAAGTTCTTCGGGCCGCACACCGGCGTGATGTACGGCAAGCGCGAGCATCTGCTCAAGCTGCGCGCGTACAAAGTGCGTCCGCAGTACGATCGATTGCCGGACAAATGGGAAGTGGGCACGCTCGCGCACGAGTCCATCGCCGGCGTGCTGGCGACGGTGGAGTACCTCGCGGAAATCGGGCGGCAGAGCGAGCCGCATGCGAATCCCGAAGCATCGGGACGCCGCGAGGCCGTGCTGGCGGCGTATCGCGCGATTGGCGCGTACGAACGCACGCTCGCAGCGCAGATGCTCGCGGGCTTTGCAAAAATTCGCGGGCTGAAGGTGTACGGCATCTCGGACGCGGCGCGGCTCGCGGAGCGCGTGCCGACCTTCGGCGTACGCCTCGCGGGGAAATCGCCGCTGGAATGCGCGGAATTTCTCGGGGCACGCGGGATTTTCACGTGGGACGGCAACTACTTCGCCATCAACGTGACCGAACGCCTCGGCGTGGAAGAGTCCGGCGGGCTGCTGCGCATCGGCGCCGTGCACTACAACACGTCGGCGGAAATCGAGCGCCTGCTGGCGGCGTTGGAGGAATTGGCCGGGAGCTAATCCTTCAGGCGGCTTTCGCAGCACGCCTGGCCGGGCGCAAGTCGATAAAGAGCGCCAACCCGAGCGCTTCGGCGTATCGTTTCAGGGTACGAACTGACCCAAATCTTCCTGATTCGATCCGCGAGATGACCGCGGCACTGGTTCGCATTCTTGCGGCCACTTGCGTCTGTGTGAGGCCTTGCTGCTGTCGGAGAAATGCGATGCGTGCCGCGAACTGCAGATCGCTCCAACCTTCGCGAAACGCGCGCCGCGCAGCAGCGCGCTTGAGGCGCGTGGCGACGTACTGTTCAGCTCTGGATTTCATGGGGCCTCCTTCAAGAGTTGGTCGCGCAACATGCGTTTCTCCGCCAGTGCCATGTCGCGGCGGTCAAGCGCGGCGGCGGCTTTGCGCACGCCATGCAGCAGGATAAAAACCCGCCGGGAATCGCAGTAGTAGAGAATGCGAATATGCCGGCGACCGAAGTGGCAGCGCAATTCCCGAAGCTTTCCGCGGACCTGGCTGGACCAAGGAAATGGAAGCGTCGGTCCGTAGGTTTTCAGGAGCTCGAAGACCTGAGCAATCTTGCCAAATTCGGCGTCGGAAAGGCTTTCCAGAAACGCGCGAACAGGAACGCTTCCATCGGCCTCGACGTAGAATTCATAGCTCCAGGTCACATATGAATTATGATATATTGAATTTGATATGTCAAGGGTCTTGCTGAAACAGACCTCGAAGATTGTTCCACCGGTGGACGCAGATGCAGACGGGCAGCAATGGGGGAAGAGCGATGAGCGGAGATGTGCGGGCGTTTGAGATCGTGCGGGCGGGGGTGGAGGACATTGACGCCGTCGTGCCGCTGTTTGACGCGTACTTACAATTTTACAAGCTGCCATCGAACGAGGAGGCGGCGCGGAGGTATCTCCACGCGCGGCTGCAGAAGGGCGAGGCGGTGATATTTCTGGCGGTGGAGGAGCGCAGCGCGGCCGCTACAGAGGCGAGTGGAGCAAACCCAAGAGAGATCCTTCGTCCCGAAAATGCCAGGACTCAGGATGACAGACATTTCGCGCACGAGCGCGGAACGGCGCTGGGGTTTACGCTGCTCTATCCGACGTGGTCGTCGCTCTCGATGAAGCCATGGTGGAACCTGAACGATCTGTACGTTGTGCCGGAAGCGCGCAAACGCGGCGTGGCGCGCGCGCTGATGGAGCGCGCACGGCGGCTTGCGGAAGAAACCGGCGCATCCGGCCTGGGCCTGGAAACGGGGAAGGACAATCTTCCGGCGCAGAAACTGTACGAGCAGCTCGGCTGGAAGCGGGAGGAAGAGTTTTTCAGGTACGAGCTGAAAACATCGGAAGCAGGACCGCGCTAGGGTTTTTCGACGGGGAAGCCGGACTCGGTCCAGCCGCGCCAGCCGCCGTCCATGGAGATCACGTTGGTGTAGCCCATTTTCTGGAGGTTGTCGGCGGCGAGCGCGGAGCGGAATCCGCCGCCGCAGTAGAGGATGATCTCGGCGGACTTGTCGAAGACAGTGGCTTCGATGTCGCGCTCGATGATCCCCTTGCAGAGATGCATCGCGCCGGGCAAATGGCCGCGCGCCCATTCGTTGTCCTCGCGCGTATCCACCAGGATAAATTTATCGCCGGCGTCGAGGCGCTTCTTGACCTCGGGGACGTTGGTTTCTTTCACGCGGGTCTTCGCGTCGTTGACGAGCAGCAGGAAACCCGTGGCGTGCTTCATCTGGACACCTCAGAAAAAATAATTCACTCCGCAAGAAACACAGGGTAGCACAGATGGACGGCGCGCGCGGCGCCCCACGTTCACTCCGGCTTGGGCGGGGCGGCGGGCTTGGCCTCGGCGGATTTCTTGGCGAGCGAGCGGATGTAGTTAATCATGTTCCACTTCTGGTTGGCGCTCATGCGGCCTTCCTGGCTGGGCATCTGGCCTTTGCCCTTCTCTATAATGTAGTTCAGCATGCCGTCGGTGAAGTCCTTCAGCGCTTCGGGGTTGGAGTAGTCTTTCACCTTGAGCTTCATGGTCTCGGCCAGTTCCGTCTTGCCGTCGCCTTTTTCGCCGTGACACATGGCGCACTGGTAGCCGTAGAGCTTTTTGCCGTCGGCGATGGACGCTTCCGTCGGCTTGACGGGATTTTCGCGCTTCATTTCGTCCAGCGGAATGACCAGATTTGCCGGCGCTTGCGCCGGTACGCTTTCCTTTTTTTCCTGCGTTCCCTGAGCGAGCCCCGCCGCAACAACCAACAAGAGCAGGCACAGGATAGCGGCCAGTCGGTGCATGAGTACCTCCCGGGCGGGCGGTCGCGCTAGGAACATTGTACGTCCGCGCGCGTGCGGAAGAAAGCTCTGACATGCCGCCCTGAAGTGCGGCGCTACTGTGTTATGCCATGTCCCGCCAGTTGGGGCCGACCTTGAGATCGACGACCAGCGGGACGGCGAGCGGATGCACGTTTTCCATGGCGGGCTTGACAAGGGCTTTCAGCGCGTCGAGCGCGTCCTCGCGCACCTCGAATAGCAACTCATCGTGAACTTGCAGGATCATCCTGGCACCGCTGTCGATTGAAGAATCTGCGGCTTGTTTCTCCCTAACCCCTGACCCCTGACCCCCGGCCCCTAGCTTCTTGTCAATCTCAATCATCGCCAATTTAATCAAATCCGCGGCGGTGCCTTGCAGGGGCGTGTTGAGCGCGGTGCGCTCGGCGAAACTGCGCATGCTCATCTGCGGGGAATTGATTTCCGGAATCGGGCGGATGCGGCCGAAGAGTGTTTTTGTGCAGCCGGTCTGGCGCACGTCATCAATCGTGCGGTCGAGATACTCGCGGACGCCGCGGTAGCGCTCGAAATACGCGGCGATGAATTTGGCGGCTTCCTTCTGGTCGATGCCGAGCTGCTGCGCAAGGCCGAAGGCGGATTGCCCGTAGATGATGCCGAAGTTGATGGCCTTGGCGGCGCGGCGGTGCTCCGGCGTTTGTGCGAAGGGCGCGGCGCCGAACACCTCCTGCGCGGTGCGCGCGTGGATATCTTCGCCGCGGCGGAACGCGTCGAGAAGGACCGGGTCCTGGGAAAAATGCGCGAGGATGCGCAGCTCGATCTGCGAGTAGTCCGCGGAAAGCAGCACGCAGCCGGGCGGGGCGACGAACGCCGCGCGGATCTGCCGGCCGAGTTCGGTGCGCACAGGAATGTTCTGCAAATTCGGCGTGGAGGAGGCCAGCCGGCCGGTGGCCGTGCCGGTCTGCGAGAGGCGCGTGTGAATGCGGTGCGTTTCAGGGTGGATGAGTTTTGGCAACGCATCCGAGTAGGTGGACTTGAGTTTGGAAAGCTCGCGGAAGTCAAGCACGAGGCGCGGCAATTCGTGCGTGAGTGCGAGGTCTTCGAGGACTTCGGCAGCGGTAGAGCGGGCTTTTGCGCGAACTTTTTTGGAGGGTGTGAGATTGAATTTGTCGAAGAGAATTTCGGCAAGCTGCTGCGGGGAGTTGACGTTGAACTCCGAGCCGGATAATTCGAAGATGCGCGTTTGCAGGGAACGGATTTCCGTCTCCATCGCCGCGGACATTTTTTCGAGCGCGGCGGGGTCCACCAGCACGCCCGCGCGCTCCATGCGCGCGAGGATGGACGCGAGGGGGAGGTCCATCGTCTCGTAGAGCTTGTCGAGGTGCTGGGCTTCGACTTCGGCACGCAATGGGGGCGCCAGTCGCTGGAGAAAATCGGCGGATTCGCCGGCGGCGCCGGAAAGCGCGGCGTTCAGGTGGCGCGCGACGACGTCGGGTAAGGTGTGCTTGGCCGTGGTCGGGCGCAGAAGATACGCGTAGAGCTGCGTGGCGTGGCGGATTCCTGCCACGGGGCCGGCGAGCAGTTCGCTGAGTTTGGGGTCGTGCACGATTTTCGGACGCGACGCATCGCTTAGAAATTCGCGCAGAGCGCCGAGCATGTCTCCTTTTTCGTCGAGCCAGACGGCGCGCGCGACACCCGCGCGCGGTGAAATTTCTACGGCAGCAACGCGGCTGCCGAAGCCTTCGTCCTCTTCTCCGCCGGGAGCGATGGAGAGCCACAGAGCAACTTCCTGCCCGCGCGGAATGGATTGCAGGAATTTCCCTAGCGCGGCGGGAGAATCGAGCGTGGCGTAGTCCACGTTGGAGTCTGTCTTCGCCCCGGCAGAAGGAGTGGAGGTTTCGGACGGTGCGGCTGTCTCTGCGAGCTCGCGGAGCAGGCGGCCGAATCCAAGTTCGCTGTAGAGCGCGCGCAGGGCATCGGCGTCGGGGTCGCGGCGGGAAAGTTTTTCCAGATCGAGCGAAACGGGAACATCGGTGGCGATGGTGGCGAGTTTTTTGGAAAGCAGAACCTGTTCTCGCTGCTGCTGCAACGCTTCGCGGTAGCGCTTGCCCTCGACTTCGGCGGCGCGGTCCAGCGCGGCTTCCACCGAGCCGAAGCGCTGGATGAGCGCGCGGGCGCCTTTTTCGCCGATTCCTTTGGCGCCGGGAATGTTGTCGATGGAGTCGCCCATCAAGGCCATCACGTCGATCACTTTTTCCGGCGGCACGCCGAGGATTTCCTGCACTTTTTCCGCGTCGATGATCAGGTCGGCCTTGGACGGATTCAGCACGCGCACGGGCCCGCCGACGAGCTGCATCATGTCCTTGTCGGCGGTGACGATGAAGATGTCGAGATCTTTTCCCGCGGCCTGGCGGGCCAGCGCGCCGATGACGTCGTCGGCTTCGTAGCCCTGTTTTTCCAGGATGGGCAGGCGCATGGCTTCACACAATCGCCGCACATAAGGAAGTTGCACGCTGAGATCTTCGGGCATGGGCGGGCGCTGAGCCTTGTACTCGGCAAAGAGCGCGTCGCGAAACGTGGGGCCGGACACGTCGAAGACCACGCCGAGAAATTCGGGATGCCAGTCTTTCACCAGCTTGCGCACCATGGTGGCGAAAAGATAAGGAACCTTGGTGGGCATGCCCGTAGGGCTGGTGAGCCGGTCCATGGGCGCATAATGCGCGCGGAAAATGAAGCCCATGGCGTCGAGCAGCATGAGCACGGGTTTGCGGGCGTCGGCCATCGCGGGGAAGCGAGTATAGCAAAGGGGAGGGCCGCAGCCCGAAAACGGGCCGTGCGCTAGGGGGTTGCGGCGGCGCGGAGTTTGGCGAGCGTGGCGCGGAGGGCGTCGGCGTCGGGGACGTCAGGGAGATCGCGCAGGTAGATTTCGAGCGCGTCCGCGGCGAGACCAAATTTCTGCTGCCGCACGTACAGCTGGGACAGAACCAGTTGTGCTTTCGCAGCCTGCACGCCGCCTTGTTCGTACGCAGTGCGCAAAACGGGTTCGGCGCGGGCGTCGTCGCCCGTCGCGACGAGCGTGATGCCGTAGAGTAGGTTGCCGCTGGCGTTCACCGGCTTGAGCTGGAGGCCGCGCTCGAGCACCGGCAGGGCCTCCGCAAAGCGCTGCTGGCGGTACAGGCAAAGACTCAGGTTGAGCAGCGCGCGCACCGACGCAGGGTCGATTTCCAGCGCCCGCCGGAGAAGCGCTTCGGCGCTGGCCAGCGCGTCCTGGCGCATGTGCACCACGGCCAGCTCGCTGCGGGCGTCCACGAAATCCGGAAACAATTCGATGGCTCGCTCGAATTGCTTGCGCGCGCGAGCCAGCTCGCCTGCGGCGAGTTGGGCAACACCAAATTCGTATGCCCGCAGGGCGGCGGGGGGCACCTTCTGCGTGAGTTCCGTGGCGCTGCTGGCGGGCTTTTCGGAGACGGGAGCGGTCACCAGCGGGCGCAGGCGGATGGTGACATAGGGCTGAGCGCCCAGCAGACGAACGCGCTCCGAGGTGGTGGCCCAGGTTTTTCCGTCGGACTCCACGACAAACGTGTATTCGGCGCCTTCCTTCAATCCGTTGATGACGAAGCCGCCCTTGCTGTCCGTCGAAAAAGATTCCTGGGCCCGCTGGCCGTCTTCGCCGCCGAGCAGGAAGCGAATCTTGGCCTGCGCCGGATTGCCGTTGGGCAGGAACACCTGGCCGCGGACTTCTATTTTCGGCTTGTCGGCTTGCGCCGCCGCGTGGCTGCAAAGCAGGGCGATGAGGAGAATCGCTGTGCCGAAGTTTCGCACGTTCCGTGGATGGTAAACCGCTGCAAAGCGCGGAAGCAAGCTGCAAGCAGGACGCTGGGGCGCGGCTATGGGCGAGCCGCGGCGCGGAGCTTGGTGAGCGTGGCGCGGAGAGATTCGGCGTCGGGGTCGTCGGGGAGATCGTGCAGGTACAGTTCCAGTGCTCCGGCGGCGCGCAGGTAATTCTTCTGCCGTGTGTACAGGCGTGACAAATAATATTGCGCGCGGGCGCAGTGCTTACCGCCCTGCTCATAGGCGCGCAGCAGAATGGGTTCGGCCCGGGCGTCGTCGCCGGACAGGACCAGCGTGATGCCCAGGAGCATGTGGGCATACCCGTTCACCGGCTGCAGCTGGACACCGCGCTCCAGGAAGGGAAGCGCATCGGCATAGCGCTGCTGCCGGTAGAGACACAGCCCGAGATTCAGTGTGGCGCGAACCGCGGCGTTGTCGATTTCCAGCGCGCGCCGCAGCAGAGCTTCGGCACTGGCATTATCATTTTCCCGCATGAGCAACACAGCGAGTTCGCTGCGCGCTTCGACGAACTCCGGATACAGCTCAATGGCCCGCTGGAACGATTTGCGGGCACGGTCCGAATCGCCCTTGGCTAACTGCTCGACCGCGGCACCATATTCGTTGCGGGCACCGCGCGGAATATTCTGGCTCAATTCGGCGACACTGACGCTAGCAGCCGACGATGCCACGCTTTCCAGGGGACGAAGATTGATGGTGACGGAGGTGTGCGCTCCGAGCACATAAAAGCGTTCCGTGGTGGTGGCCCAGTTCTTTCCGTCGCTTTCGACCACCAGCGTGTAACTCATGCCCAGCGTCATTCTGTAGAGAATGCAACTCCCTTTGGTGTCCGTGTCGAAGACTTCCGGCGGCCGGTCGCCGTCTTCTCCGCTGAGCCGGAAGCGAATGTTGCCCTCCATGCGGGCGCCATTGGGAGCGTAAATCTGGACGCGGACATTGGCCTGCGCGGAAGCGTAACTGCAGAAAATAACCAGACCAAGCAACGGCAGTAGCCACAGCTTTTTCACGTTGGGCAAATGGTAGACCTGGCGTTTGCAGGATGCAAGAGAGAAGAAATGAGCAGGGTGCAGGGTTTTGGGATTAGGGAGTAGAGAACAGCGCGGATAGCCAGGCACAGAGAACGGCAAGAATGTTGTATAAATACAACATGTGTTTTGCTTGTGTCTGTAACTTGTTGATTTAATTGATTAAATAATGTTTATTGATGGCAATAGAAGTGCTGTTCTAATTGTCTGCAATGCCCTTTCAGACCACCATCGAGAAGCCGGTAGAGACGCACGGGATTGGGCTGCATACGGCGGTGAAGGGCCGCCTGCGGCTGACGCCGGCGCCGGTGGACACAGGGATCGTCTTCCGGCGGACGGACCTGGAGAATTTCGAGATTGAAGCGCACGTGCGCAACGTCGCGCGGGTGAGTTACGCCACGAGCTTGATGAAGAAAGGCGTACTCATCTCCACCACCGAGCACCTGCTGGCGGCGCTGTACTCCTGCGGCGTGGACAACGTGTACGCCGAACTCGACGCGCTGGAGGTGCCTATCCTGGACGGCAGTTCGCAGCCGTTTATCGAGATGCTCGCGGCAGCGGGCGTGCGGCGTCTGCGCAAGCGGCGCAAGTACATGAAGGTGGTCAAGGCGCTGGAATTCTCCGACGGCGACCGCAAGATTGGCATCTATCCGGCGGACGAATTTCGCGTGCAGTGCTTTGTGGACTTCGCGCATCCCCTGGTGGGACAGCAGGAAGTGGAGTTGAAGGTGTGCCGGGAAACCTTCAGCGCCATGCTGGCGCAGGCGCGCACGTTCGGCTTTCTGGACGACGTGGAGCGTCTGCGCGCGGTGGGCTTGATCCGCGGCGGCACCCTGGAGAATGCCATCGTGCTTTCGCGTGACGGCATCATGAACGGCCCGCTGCGCTACGCTGACGAATTCGGGCGGCACAAGGCGCTCGACCTCATCGGCGACCTGGCGCTGGTGGGGCGTCCGCTGAAGGCGTTTGTGAAGGCGCACAAGGCGGGTCACGCGCTGCACACGCAGCTCGTCACGCGGCTGCTGGCTGACCGCTCGCTTTGGACCGAAGCCGCCGCCGAAGCGCCCGCGCACGCGCATGTTTCGCCTCTTCCGGCAGCGGAACCGCTTGCAGCGAGTGATTGATAAAGGCAGTGTCTAGTCCCGAGGCATCGGGATTAGTGGCTAGTGGCTAGTAATTCAAAGCTTCCTCTTACTCCAATTGCACATTGCGAGAGCGAATAGGACAATAGCTGAACTATGTCGGCGCATGAATTTGCGGTGGTGGTGCTGGCGGCGGGAAAAGGGACGCGGCTGAAGTCCGCGCTGGCCAAGGTGCTGCACCGCGCGGGCGGGCGTCCGCTGGTGGAGCACGTGGTGCGCGCGGCCAACGCGCTGAAAAACCGGCGCGTGTACGTGTTGGTAGGCTACCAGGCTGAAGCCGTGTCCCGAAGCATCGGGATGGTCGAACCGCTGGACGCCAAGTGCGTCGAGCAGGAGCCGCAGAACGGCACGGGCCACGCCATGCTGGTCGCGCGGCGCGCAATTCCCGCGCGGGTGAAGTACGCCGTCGTGGTGCCGGGCGATGCGCCGCTGATTCGAACGGAGACGCTGCAAGCACTGATGCGCGCACACATCCATGGCGGCGCCGCGGCGACAATTCTATCCGCGGTGCTCAGCGACCCCACCGGCTACGGGCGCATCGTGCGGCGGCCCGACGGGCGCGTGAAAGCGATTGTTGAAGAAAAAGCGCTCGCCGACGACCAGCGCACGATTAACGAAGTGAATTCCTCCATCTACTGCTTCACGCTCGCCAAACTGTGGCCGTTCCTGCTGAAAGTGCGGCCGGAAAATGTGCACCGCGAAATTTATCTCACCGATGCGATTGCCCTGCTCGACCAGCAGGGCGAGCGCGTGCTGGCGGAGGTGGCGCCCGACGCAAGGGAAATTCTCGGCTGCAACACGCGCGCGGAACTGGCCGAGGTGGATCGCATCTTCCGCGAACGGAAACGCGCGGCGCTGATGGACGCGGGCGTGACGATTTATCTGCCGGAAACGGTAACCATCGACTCGGACGTGCAAATCGGCACGGACACGATCGTCGAGCCGAACGTGCAATTGCTCGGAAAAACGAAGGTCGGCGCGGACTGCATGCTGCGCTCGGGCAGCGTCATCAAGGATTCGCTGATCGAAGACGGCTGCGAAGTGCGCCAGAACTGCCTGGTGACCGACACGCGGCTGGGCAAGGGCGTGGTCATCGGGCCGATGGCGCATTTGCGCGACGGCGCCGTGCTCAAGCCCGGCGCGCGCGTGGGCAACTTTGTGGAAGTGAAGAAAAGCACGCTGCACGAGGGCGTGAAGGCCATGCACCTCACCTACCTCGGCGACGCCAGCGTGGGGCGCGCCACCAACGTCGGCGCAGGCACAATTACTTGCAACTACGACGGCGTGCGCAAAAATCCCACGAAGATCGGCAAGAACGTGTTCGTCGGCAGCGGAACGGAATTGATTGCCCCGGTGAAAGTCGGCGACGGCGCGTACATCGCCGCCGGCTCCACGATTACCGATAACGTCCCCAAAGACGCGATGGGCATCGCTCGCGGCCGCCAGACGACCAAGCCCGGCTGGGCCGCAGAACGCAGGAGAGCAATGCGCGCCGCAGCGGCCCCGAAGAAGAAGTCACGTAAGCGCCGGGCGACGAAAAAGAAATCTCGCCGACGGTAGCGCCGCTTGCTTGGCGCGGCTTCGCTGTATTAACCTCTCGTCAACAACTTCCAAGGTAACGGAGGCGCGCCATGCTGCTTGTCAGCGTTCGGGAAAATTTCACCGCCACCACCGACTTTTCCGAAAACGACCAGTATCGTGAAGTAGCCCAGCCGGCGCTCGAGCCTTTCACGGTGCTCACACTCGACCAGTTCAAGCAGCGCGTCGCCGGAAAAAAGTGTCTGGTGCTGGTGCACGGCTACCGCAACGAGGCCCAGAGCGCGGTGGCCGCGTACGGCAAAGTCGCCGACATGATCAACCGCACCGCCTCCGGCCCAGGCGCCGCCGTCTACGACGAAGTCGTTGGCTACCTCTGGCCGGGCGGGTGGTTGCGCGTCAGTTTTTTCTTCGCTGTGTTTCGCGCCAACCGCGCCGCCAAGCGCTTCGAAAAACTGCTGCTCGCGCTGGCCGACGCCGGCGCGGTGGTGGACGTGCAGACTCACAGCCTCGGCGCGCGCGTTGCCGCGGAAGCCCTGGACCGCCAGCGCGCGCACATCCGCTTCCTGCACCTCACCGCAGCGGCGATTGACGATGAATCCGTCGAACGGCGCAAGGAATATGAAGAAGCGTGCGCCCAGTGCCAGGGCGTTTACGTGTTTCATTCCGAAAAAGACCAGGTGCTCAAGGTCGGCTATCGCTTGGGCGACTTCCCTGAATTCGACATGGCCCTCGGTTTCCACGGCCCGCAGCATGCCAACATGGTCACCGCGAATACCAAGGTGGTGGACTGCCGGGACATCGTCGAGGAACACGGCGACTACCGCAACGCCCCGGAATATTTCGACTACTGGCTGAGCGAGCTGCGCGGCCCGGGCTCGCCGCAGTTTGTCCGCCTGCCCCGCAACCGCTGATCCCGATGCCTCGGGACCTGCGCCGCTCGTGTGATAGAATTCCCTCGGGAGCGGAAAACAGCGATGAAATTTGGCGTGGTTGTGTTTCCGGGGTCGAATTGCGACCACGACGCATTCCACGTGTTGGCGGACGTGGTGCGCCAGCCGGTGGAGTGGATCTGGCACCAGTCGGAAGACGTCGCGGGCTTCGACGCCATCGTGCTGCCGGGCGGCTTCGCCTACGGCGATTACCTGCGCACCGGCGCCATCGCGCGGTTTTCGCCGGTGATGAAGGCGGTGGAGAAATTCGCACGCAGCGGTGGCCTGGTGATCGGCATCTGCAACGGCTTTCAGATTTTGCAGGAGGCCGGGCTGCTCCCCGGCGCGATGTTGCGCAATGCGGGGCTGCGCTTCATCTGCCGTCCCGTGCATATCCGCGTCGAAGCCACCGACACGCCATTCACGTGCGCCGCGCAAAAGGGCCAGGTGCTGACCGTGCCCATCGCGCACGGCGAAGGCAACTTTACCTGTGACGCGGCCACGCTCGCGGAGCTGGAAAAAAACCATCAGATTATTTTCCGCTACACCACTCCCGACGGACGCGAGACGCCCGAAGCGAATCCCAACGGCTCCATGGCCAACATCGCCGGCGTGTGCAACCGCGAGCGCAA
>CAZIWR010000059.1:0-12994 GCA_964542805.1 uncultured Acidobacteriaceae bacterium | reverse complement strand
TTCTCTCCCAGATGGAACTTGCCAACGGCTCCCTGCACATCACCGCATTCGACCTGCATCGCCGCAACGTCCTCTTCGAGCAGGAAACCCGCGGCGAACTCGACTGGCCCCGCCTGCGCACCGCGCTTGCGCAGGTGAATCCTCTCAGCATTCCCGTGCAGGCGCTGGAAGGCCGCAAGCAGAACGCCGCTTTCTTGCGCGAGCTGCTCCAGCACCGCTTGCCGCCGCCGGCCGTCGCGCCCGTGCACGCAGGGAATGGCACCAACGGAGGCAGCGACGGCCAAGCGTCCGCCGCCGAACCGCTGCGCGTCTTCCTCGTCGTCAGCAGCCCGG
This sequence comes from uncultured Acidobacteriaceae bacterium, assembly GCA_964542805.1. GTDB lineage: Bacteria > Acidobacteriota > Terriglobia > Acidiferrales > UBA7541 > JACQDE01. The sequence continues at coordinate 12,661 of CAZIWR010000059.1, read as the reverse complement.
TGATCTTCGAGCGCGGCGCGGATCTTTCCCCGGTACTTCCTCCGCGCGATGTCGACTTCCGCGTCTACCACCTGCAATACCAGGTCAGCGCAGCCAATTTGTGGGACGACCTCCCCCGCATCCTCCGCGAACTGGCGCCCCGCCGCTTCGAACTGCAGACCCCCGACGAATTTCGCCGCGCCCTCGCGCGCATCCTCGCCGACCTCCGTCAATTCTGAAACTCCGATCCGCCGCAACTCTGCTACTCTTCTCCCATGGCCGAACTTTCCTTCTCGATGGACATCGCCGCGCCGCCCGACCGCGTGGCCGCCTTCTTCGTGCCGCAGCGCATGGTCTATTGGTACGGCCGCGACATCGGCGTGGAATTCGAGCTGCTCGGCGGCGCCGCCGACTTCGCCCTCGGACAAAAAGTCCGCATCACCGGGAAATTGGGCCGCCGGGAAATCTCCATGACCGCCGTGGTCACGCGCTTCCACCCCGGCCAGGTTCTCGAATGGCAGTTCAAGGATGCCCACGGCGTGCGCGGCGTGCAGGCCTGGGACATCGAGCCCACTGCCGAGGGCGGCACGCACGTCCAGATGCGCGACATCTATTCGTTTCCCGGCCGCCTCGGCGCGTTCTTCGACAGAATCTTCATGCGCCACGCCGTCGCGCGCCGCGACCGATTGTGGCTCGGATACCTGAAACAGATTGCCGAGCGTTCGTAGGGGCAAGATATATCGTGCCCCTACGCGGCGCGCAATCCTGCTATCCTTTTCCTTTTCGCGGAGGAAAGAATGATTAGCCTGCAAGGCCGCACCGCCGTGGTCTTCGGCCTCGCCAACAAACGCTCCATTGCCTGGGCCATTGCGCAGCGGCTGCACGCCGCCGGCGCGCAGCTCGTCATCACTTATCAGAACGAGCGCCTCAAGGAAGAATGCATCGGCCTGCTCGCCGATCTCCCCGGCTCCCGCGCGTTCCAGTGCGACGTATCCCGCGACGAAGAAATTGCCGCGCTCTTCGCCGAGCTGCAATCCGCCTACGGCAAGCTGCACACGCTGGTGCACAGCGTGGCCTACGCCCCCGCGGAAGACCTCAAAGGCGATTTCCTGAGCACGTCGCGCGAAGGATTTCGCATCGCGCACGACGTCAGCGTCTATTCGCTCGTCGCGCTGGCCCGCGCCGCCGCGCCGCTGATGGCCGACGGCGGCAGCATCATGACGCTCACCTACTACGGCTCGGAAAAAGTGGTGCCCAAGTACAACGTGATGGGCGTGGCCAAGGCCGCGCTCGAAGCCACGGTCCGCTACCTGGCCTACGACCTCGGAAAAAAGCGGATTCGCGTGAACGCAATTTCCGCCGGCCCGGTGAAGACACTCGCCGCACGCGGCATCGCCGGCTTTGGCGACATGCTCAAGTCTCACGCCGAGCGTGCGCCGCTCGGGCGCAACGTCGAAGTCCACGAAGTGGGCGACGCGGCGCTCTTCCTCGCTTCCGACCTCTCCACCGGCGTCACCGGCGAAGTCATCTACGTGGACTGCGGCTACAACATCATGGGGTTCTAAAAGCGGAAAATAGAAAAGAGAAAATAGGCTCACGGGTGAAGTTTGCGGCCCGTTTTCCATTTTCTCTTTTCCATTTTCGTTTTTATTCGCGCTGGGATGACAACTTCGGAGAAGCGTGTTCTTAGTGTTGGAGTTCGACCAGGCGGAATTCTTTCTGCCCGCGGCGCAAGACGAGAAACTTCCCGTGCAGCGCGTCATTCGCGGACACCGGCTGATTGGCTTCCCCGATGCGCCGGTTATTGAGGTACACGCCGCCGCCTTCGATCAGCCGCCGCGCTTCGCCCTTGGAAGCCGCCAGCCCCGCGAGCACGGACAGTTCCACGAGCGACATTCCTTTGCCTTGCAGCTTGGCCCTTTCCACGTGCGTGCAGGGAGCCTCCTGCAAAACTTCGCGCAGCTCATCCAGAGTCAGCGTGCTGATTTCTTCACCAAAGAGCGCGCGCGAGGCTTTCTCCGCGCGCTCCAGCGCCGTTTCGCCATGGACTTGCCGAGTGACTTCCCGCGCCAGCCGTACCTGCGCCGCGCGCTCTTGCGGCGCCTTCTTGAGCGCCTTTTCTAACTCCTCGATTTCCGCGCGGGAAAGCCACGTGAAAAATTTCAAATACGTGCCGGCGTCGCGGTCGTCCGTGTTGTACCAGAATTGATAGAAGCGGTACGGCGAAGTGAGTTTTGCGTCGAGCCAGACCGTTCCAGCTTCGGTCTTGCCGAATTTCGATCCGGTGGCCGTGGTCACCAGCGGAAACACCAGGCCGTGGGCCTGCGCTTTGCGCAGCCGCTTGATCAAGTCCATCCCCGCGGTGATGTTGCCCCACTGGTCGCTGCCGCCCATTTGCAGCACGCAGTGGTGGCGGTCGAACACCTGCAGGAAATCGTAGGCTTGCAGCAGCATGTAGCTGAACTCGGTGAAGGAGATGCCTTCCTGCCCCGATAGAATTTCTTCCGGCGAGTTCCGATGCAGGCGCCGCTTAACCGACTCCTTGTTCAGCATGTAGTTCACCGTAAAATATTTTCCGGTGTCGCGCAGGAACTCCATCAGGGAAATCGGCGCCAGCCAATCGGCGTTGTTGACGATGAGCGCGGCGTTTTCCGCGGCGTGGAAGTCGAGGAGCGGCTCGAGTTGCCGGCGCAGGCCTTGCAGGTTTTCTTCGATCTGCTCCAGGCTGAGCAGCGGGCGCTCCACGGATTTTCCGCTGGGGTCACCGACCATGCCCGTTCCTCCGCCGACAATGGCGATGGGCCGGTGACCGTATTTCTGGAAGCGCGCCAGGGCCATCACCGGCAGCAGCGAACCCACGTGCAAGCTGGCAGCCGACGGGTCAAAGCCGATGTAGCCGGTCAGGCGCTCGCGCTCGGCGAGAGCTTCCAGCCCCTCGCTGACGTTGTACACGATGCCGCGCCAACGAAAGTCTTCCAGCAGCGATATTTTTGTCTTGGGCATCCCGAGTCTCGAATTCCGTCTTACTCTGTGTCTCCGTGCCTCCGTGGCGGATTCTTATTTGTTTTGAATTACGCGTCGCCCGTCGATGCGGAAGTTGCCGCTGAGCACGATCTTCACCGCCTCCGAATACAAGCGGTGCTCTTCGCGCAAGATTCTCTCCGACAAACTTTCTGCCGTGTCGTCGTCGCGGATGTTCACGGTGGCCTGCAACACAATCGGTCCCGCGTCGAGGTTTTCGTCCACGAAATGCACCGTGCAGCCGGTCACTTTCGCGCCGTGCTCCAGCGCCTGGCGCTGCGCTTCGAGCCCGGGAAACGCCGGCAGCAGCGACGGGTGCACGTTCAGGATTTTTCCGGGAAACGCGCGCACAAACAGCGGCGAAAGCAGCCGCATGTACCCTGCCAGGCACACCAGCTCCACGCCTTTTTCCTGCAGCGCTGCCACCACCTGGCGGTCGTGATCTTCGCGCTGCAAGCCCTTCGACGGAATCACCCGCGTCTCGATGCCCCGCGCCTTCGCTCTCTCGATCCCCGCCGCGCCTTCGCGGTTGCTTACCACCAGCGCAATTTCGGCGTTGGGGATGCGCCCCGCCGCGACGCTTTCCGCCAGGGCCTCAAAATTCGAGCCGCGCCCGCTCAATAGCACGCCGATTCTCTGCTTCATAGCCGGACGAAGTTAACACAGATTACGAGGAAGCAGGAAGCAGGTAGCAGGAAGCAGGAAAACATTTACGGCGTGGCTTTGCGTTGGCTGCTACCTGCTACTTACAACCTGCTACCTTTTGAAATCCCGAAGCAGTAAAATGCACTTGCCTACCAGAGGAGATTCCCATGCAAGAAGCACGTCAATTGCGCGATCTCGTCTCCATCGGCCCGGCGATGCTGAAGGATTTTGAGAAGCTCGGCATTCATACGGTGGGCGAGCTGGCGCGCCGCAATCCCGAAAAACTCTACGAGCAGCTCTGCGCGGTCACCCGCCAGCGGCAGGACATTTGTTGCCTGGACGTTTTCCGCGCAGCGGTGTCGCAAGCGCGCAACCCGCGGTTGCCGGCGGCGCAATGCAATTGGTGGTATTGGTCCCACCAGCGGCTCAAGACAGAAAAACGAAAATAGAAAATAGGGGCGTCAGTTCAATGAGAGAATTCACGACTGCAGCGTTCCACAAAAAAGCCCTTGCGGGCAGAGTACTTGCGCTGTGCCTGTTGCTTTATACCAGCGGGGCAGCGCAAACGCCGCCGCCCCCGCGATCAGGAGTTCTCGTCGGGACCACGGAAAGTCGATCGTTATGGATCCGGCCCGCGGGCAATTCCATCCAGATCACGGAAATCCCTGTGCTACTCGTGCCCCGCAAGGATGGGTTCTGGGCGGTGCGAACCATCGATATGATCCGTAAGGACCGGGAAGCATCCGAAGCCTGGGATCGCGAGTGGTTTTCGGGGGAGGAGATCCTGTTTATCCAGCCGGCCGAATGGGAGCCTACCCTGAACCTTCCTGAGGGCACGCGAATTGCGGACGATGCGGAAAAACTGAAGTTCTGCGAATCGATCGGGCATGAAATCCGGCATATCAACCCCGGTTACGTTTTCTATGAATGGAGGTACGTGTGGGAGTGTGGGAGTCATCCGGACGTGGAATCCGAGCTGCACGCTGTTCCGATCGACGGATTCGGCCGAAAAAGGATGGCGATTTCGGATGCGTTTGGCATGCACGCCTCGGAGGCATTTCAACAGGGAGTTCGAGACGGCGTAAAAGAAGATGCCAAGGAGCGAGGTTCCGAATGCCCCCCGGAAAAAACCGACGACAGGAATTGGACGATCGAGAGAGGGCAAGGGCGCTGGGTAGTCAGGGGCTGGGCGGCAACGCACCGGCTTTGCGGCTACGGATTTGATTTCGACATCCCGCGTGTATCGCCGAAGCCGCTGGTTGGGCACGACGAGCTGGCCGTGCCGTGGGAGCGCATCCAGCAACTTGTGCCAGACGCTTACGACGCCTTTTCGTCACCCGCGGGGGATTTGCTTGTGATTTTCCGCCGGGGGGAGCTCCTGGTCTTCCGCCTGCCGGCGGTAGATTTTCAGCAGCCCGTCGCGCGATACAAACTTCGCGCCCCTGCCTACCGCGACTTCCCGCCGGAGAAAGCCGTCCTGATCGAGTGGGCCGTGGGCAGGCACGTGGCGCGCTGGAACGCCGAGCTCGTCAAGTTGAAGCCCCGATTTGAAAAGAAAGCAGTGTCCAAGCCGCACTAGGTAAGCCGCAGGGTGCCGGAGTAGACGACGCGGAGTTTGCCGGGGGCGGCGGTCTTTTCTGATCCCTAGTCCCTGACCCCTGACCCCCTTCCACTACTGTTTGTAGCGCTTCTTGTAGAACTCGATCTGCTTTTCTAATTCCTCTTTGGTCAGGCCGCCCTTCCACTTGTGGTAGTCGGAGCCCATCACTTCCTTGGTCACGCCGGGCAGCAGGTGTTCTGCCTCGGGAATGAACTCGGTGTAAAAATTCTTGGCCACTTCGTAGAAGCCGTGCCACTGTGTGTAGTCCGGACCCATCATGGCCGTGCCCATGCGCGCGCGGCGGCCTTCGTGGTGCCACAGCTCGTAGTAGATCCATTCGAGTTTTTCGTCGAATGGCGTGGCCGTCAGTTTGCCGGCGGCGCGAAGCTTGTCCATGATGCCCTTGGCGGGCTTGGCGAATTTCTCGTTGTACAGCTCGATGGTGCTCTCGTACTGCACGTAGAAATTCTCCACCCAGCCGGTGGCGTGGCAGTTCGAGCAGACGTCCTGCATTGCCGCCCGGCGCTTCTCCCAGTTCTCCAGCTTCGTGGAGATCACCGGGCGCAGCGTGTAGCTGATGCGGTCGCCGAGGTCGTGGGTGATTTTCTGCGTGGAAGTGGCGCTCATGTGGCACGTGGCGCAAGTCGGCGCCGCCGAATAATCTTTCCCTACCACCCACTTCTTCGAGTTCAGATTCATCTTGGCGATGTTCGCGCGGAACTGGATGCCGTGCTTGGACTCGTTGTAAATCTCCGCCTGCGGGTGATCCGGTCCCATGTGGCACTTGCCGCAGTTTTCCGGCTGGCGCGCCTGCGCCGAGCTGAACGCGTGCCGCCCGTGGCACGCCGCGCAGGTGCCCTTGCTGCCGTCGGGATTCACGCGGCCGATGCCGCTGTTGGGCCACGTGTCCGGAGAAAATTTTCCGTCGCCCACGTACTTCACAATGCTGCCGTGACACTGCCGGCAGCCATTCACCGCCGCGGGACCTCCCTCCACGATTTCGCCGAGCATGTTGTCCAGCGAGCCGATGAACTGTGCGGCCTGCGCGTGGTGGCTTTTCTGGAACTGCGCATTCTCCGCCGCGTGACACCGCGCGCAGTAGTTCGGCGTGACGATGACGGCAATCTTCTGGCCGTAGTGCTCAAACACCGCCGGGTCGTCGGCCATGGCCTGGTGGCACGAGAAGCAGTCCACCGAGGCCTTGGCGTGCGCGCTGCCGCGCCATTGCTCGACAATTCCCGGCGTGGAATTGCTGTGACACGCCACGCACATCTGGCTGGGCACGCTCACCTTCGGCCCAGCAGGCGACTTTGCGGCCGTCTGCGCGGAGAGCGAGATAGAAAAAGCCATCAGCACGATTATGGAGAGAGCTAATGTAGGAATTCGACGCATGAGGTTCCTCCCCGGGGCGGCGCAACGCGACAGGCTGAATCCAACTCCACTAGGCAAATCTTACGCCAAGCGGCCGCCGTACACCACTCGCGGGCGACCCGCCTGGATGTGGCCGATGCGGTAGAACTTTTCGCGGCAGCGCTTCAGCTCGCGCTCGACTTTGGCAATGTGTTTCACCGGCACGACCAAAATCATTCCCGCGCCCATGTTGAAGGTGCGCAGCAATTCGTCGCGCTCGATCTTCCCGATGCGCGCGAGATACGAAAAAATCTTCGGCACGGGCCACGCGCCCAGCTCGACCACGGCTTGCGTATTGCGCGCCAGCACCCGCGGCAGATTTTCCGTGATTCCGCCGCCGGTGATGTGCGCCATCGCGGAGACCCAGCCTTTGCGCACGATATTTTTCAGCAGCGGCCAGTAGCAGCGGTGCGGGCGCAACAGCTCCGCGCCGATTTTTCCGCTGACTTCGGCCACGTAGTCGTCCGGCTTGTGTCCGGCGACGTCGAAGACCAGCTTGCGCGCCAGCGAGTAGCCGTTGGTGTGCAGCCCGCTGGACGCCAGCGCAATCAGCGCGTCGCCCGCGCGCACTGCTTTTCCGTCGAGCACTTTCTTTTTCTCGACGGCGCCCACGATGAACCCTGCCAAGTCGTACTCGCCCGGTGGATAGAAGCCGGGCATCTCCGCGGTTTCGCCGCCGATCAGCGCGCAGCCGGCCTGCTTGCACGCGCGGCTCATGCCGTCGATAATCTGCTCGACCACGCGCGGTTCCATTTTGCCCAGCGCGAGGTAGTCCATGAAAAACAGCGGCTCGGCGCCCTGCGTGAGGATGTCGTTCACGCAGTGGTTGACGATGTCCATGCCCACGGTGGAGTGCACGCCCAGGGCGAAGGCGATTTTCAGTTTCGTGCCCACGCCGTCCGCGCTCGCCACCAGCAGCGGCTCGCGCCAGCGCTGGCGGTCCAGCTCGAAGAGCGCGCCGAACGTGCCGATCTGCGAGAGCACGCCGCGCGTAAACGTCCGCCGCGCCAGCCGCGCGATGCGCTGCTTGGCGTCGTCCGCCCGCGAAATGTCCACGCCCGCTTCTGAATATTTCATGCTGACGGCTTGCAAAAACTACGAACGCAGATAAACGCAGATGGAAAAAAGATGAACGCAGGACAGAGCACTGGATTCAAATCGGGAAATCGAATCAGAACTGATTCTCACAGAAATCTGCGTTTATCCTCTTTCATCTGCGCGTATCTGCGTTAAGGATTTTCTAACCACAAACTACTTCTGCTCACGGCGAGGTGAACAACCGTTTCCATCGCACCAGCCGCGGCCGCACCAGCGCATTGGCGTAGGCCAGAAAGCGTTCCTGGATATGGCCCGGCTGCCAGGCTTCTTCCGTCGCTTCCACGGACATGTAGATGAACATGGGCGTACCGATGATATTTTCCCGCGGCACGAAGCCCCAGTAGCGGCTGTCGTAGGAATTCCCGCGGTTGTCGCCCATCATAAAGTAGTGTCCCGGGGGCACGGTGACCGACTGGTAGGGGTAGGTCTCGTTTGCGTTCATGGGCATGGACACGTACGGCTCCGGGAGCACCCTGCCGTTGACCCACACCGCACCGCGCTTGATCTCCAGTTTGTCGCCCGGCACGGCAATCACGCGCTTGATGTAGTCGTTGGCGCCCGGCAGCGGCGGGCGGAACACCACCACCTGTTGCCGCTGAGGATCCTTCCACAGGCTGACGTGCCAAGTGGTGAGCGGCACGCCCGCGTCATAGCCGAAGCGGCTCACCAGCAGGTGGTCGCCGATCAGCAGCGTCTGCTCCATGGACCCCGAGGGGATCACGCGCGCCTGCACCAGCGAGCTCTGGATCAGCAGAAACGCCACGATCACCCACACCCATCCCATGATTTCGCGCCACACGCGCTTCTCGAGCGGCTGCTTGGCCTGCGTTTCTTCCGGTTTCGTCGCTTTCTTTTCCTTGGCGCTCATCCTTCAACCTTTCCATTCTTCCACTTTGCCTGCCGGCACCTCAAGCTGCACCAACTCCGTCGGATAGACGCCGGTGTAGCACGCCGAGCAGAATTTTCCCTTGGTATCCGCCACCGCCTTCTTCAAACCCTCCAACGAAAGATACCCCAGCGAATCCGCGCCGATGAAATCGCGGATCTGTTCGACGCTGTTGTGAGATGCGATCAGCTCTTCTTTCGTTGGCGTGTCCACGCCGTAGTAGCACGGAGAAATCGTCGGCGGGCAACTGATGCGCAGGTGGACTTCCGCCGCGCCGGCTTCGCGCACCATGCGCACGATTTTGCGGCTGGTGGTGCCGCGCACGATGGAGTCGTCCACCAGCACCACGCGCTGCCCTTCGAGCAGGCGCCGCACGGGATTCAGCTTTAGCTTCACACCGAAATCGCGGATGGCTTGCGAGGGCTCGATAAACGTGCGGCCCACGTAGTGATTGCGGATCAGCCCCATGCGGAACGGAATGCCGCTCTCCAGCGCGTAGCCGATGGCCGCGGGCACGCCGGAGTCGGGCACGGGCACCACGATGTCCCCCACGGCGGGGCGCTCGCGCGCCAGGAGTTTTCCGAGCATCTCGCGGCTTTCGCCCACCGGCCGCCCGAACACCAGCGAGTCCGGGCGCGCAAAATAGACGTGCTCAAAAACGCAATACTGGTGCGGCTTTTCCGGCGCGAAGTGAATGGTCTCGATTCCGCTGCGCGAAATGCGCACCATTTCGCCGGGCTCGATTTCGCGCACGTACTCCGCGTCAATCAAGTCGAACGCGCAGGTCTCCGACGCCACCACCCATGCGCTTTCTCCGCCCGAGGGCGACGGGCGGCGGCCGAGCGCCAGCGGGCGAAAGCCGCGCGGGTCGCGCATGGCGTAGAGCTCTTCGCGCGTCAACAGCAGCAGCGAGTACGCGCCCTCCACCTGGTTCAGCGCGTCAGCAATGGCCGAGGAAAGGTTTCGCGCGCTGCTTCGCGCGATCAGATGGACGATCACTTCGGTATCGCTTGTCGTCTGGAAAATGGACCCGCGGTGTTCGAGCGAGCGGCGCAGCGCGTTGGCGTTGGTCAAATTGCCGTTGTGCCCGAGCGCCAGCTTGCCTTTGTTGCACTCGATGAGGATGGGCTGCGCGTTGCGCATGGTCGTGTCGCCCGCCGTCGAGTAGCGCGTGTGGCCGATGGCTGCGGTGCCGGGGAGGAGCTTCAATTGCTCCGGGCCGAAGATGTCCGCGACGAGACCCATCCCTTTGACCGGATGGAGGTCGCCGCCATTCGCACTCACAATGCCGGCGCTTTCCTGTCCGCGATGCTGCAGTGCGTACAGGCCGAGATACGCCAGCTTCGACGCTTCCGCGTCTCCGTACACCCCCACCACGCCACACTCATCGTGGAAATGATCGTCGAGTTGGCGCAGTGAATTCATTCGCCCTTCAGCGTGCGTTCCAGACTATTTCCCCAAGCATCGTGCAGCGCCGCAACGTTTGCGGCCAGCACGGCTCGCCCGTTGTACTCGATGCAGAATTCGCCGCGTCCTACGGTACCAATCTTGCGCGCGCCAACTCCACATTCTCTCGCAATCGCTTCCACGCGTCCAATGCCGCCCAGCGTGCAACTCACCACCGCGCGCGCCCCGCGCTCGCCGAACAGCGCGTATTCCACGGGCTCGTTGCCTACCAACTTCACCTGCGCGGAAAATCCGTCGCTTGCGAAACACGATTCCGCAAGCGTCACCGCGATGCCGCCGTCGCTCACGTCGTGCGCGGAGCGCACCGCGTCCGCGCTTGCCAATTTTACCAGGCACTCGATCAATCTTTTTTCTGCGGACAAATCCACCACCGGCGGTGCGCCGGCGACGATGCCGTGGATGCGCTTGGCGTATTCGGAAGACGACAATTCGCGGCGCAGGCTGTCCATAGCGGATGGATTGGCCGGGCTAAAGCCCGCCGCTACATGTGCCGTCCCTTCCAGTAGCACAATCGCATCGCCTTCTTCCCGAAATCCCATCCCCAGCGCCTTTGACGCATCTTCCAGAATCCCCAGGATGCCCATGGTCGGCGTGGGATAGACCGGCTTGCCCAGCGTCTCGTTATAGAAACTCACGTTGCCGCCGGTGATGGGCGTGTCCAGCGCCGTACAGGCTTCGGCGATGCCGTCAATCACTTCGGAAAATTGCCACATGGTTTCCGGCTTTTCCGGATTGCCGAAGTTGAGGCAATTCGTTGCGGCGATGGGCCGCGCGCCGGAGCAAGCGACGTTGCGCGCCGCTTCCGCCACCGCCGCTTTTGCGCCTTCGCGCGGATTCAGATGGCACCAGCGGCCGTTGCAGTCCGTCGCCAGCGCCAGCGCGCGCGGAGTTTCCTTCACGCGGACAACCGCCGCATCGCCTGCTCCCGGCCCCACCAGCGTGTTCGTGCGCACGGAGTGATCGTACTGCTCGAAAATCCATCGCTTCGAGGCAATCGCGGGAGAAGCCAGCAGCATGCGAAAGCAATCCGCCAATTGTAGGGGCGCACCTATGTGTGCGCCCGATTTGCAGGCGGGGCGGACACGCAGGTCCGCCCCTACAAATTCCACTAACTTTTCTTCGTTGCGCGGCGCGGGGGCACGCATCGGACGCTGATACACCGGCCCTTCTTCCGCCAGCGGATGCGCCGGAATTTCCGCGACAATGGGTCCGTGATTGCGAACGCGCAACAACCCGTCGCCGGTGACCGCGCCGATCACCACGGCGTCCAGCCCCCACTTGGCGAAAACGCCGAGGACTTCCGCCTCGCGCCCGCGCTCGGCCACCAGCAGCATGCGCTCCTGCGATTCGGAGAGCATGATCTCGTACGGGGTCATGCCCGTTTCGCGCTGCGGCACTTTGTTCAACTCAATCTCGATGCCCGTGCCGCCGCGCGAGCCCATCTCGCACGTCGAGCAGGTGAGGCCGGCCGCGCCCATGTCCTGAATGGCGACCACCGCGCCGGTGCGCATGGCTTCGAGGCAAGCTTCCAGCAACAGTTTTTCCATGAACGGGTCGCCCACTTGCACGTTGGGCCGCTTCTGCTTGGACTCCTCGGTGAACTCCGCGCTGGCCAGCAGCGACGCGCCGTGAATGCCGTCGCGCCCCGTTTTCGCGCCGACATAAATCACCGGGTTGCCGGTGCCGCGCGCCTTGGCGAAAAATAATTCCTCGCGCTTGGCCACGCCCAGCGCCAGCACGTTCACCAGCGGATTTCCCGCGTAGCTCGACTCGAACTGCACCTCGCCGCCCACCGTGGGCACGCCGAAACAGTTCCCGTAATGCGCAATGCCGCCAATCACGCCGCCGAGGATGCGGCGGTTGCGCGCCGCCTCATCGCAGGCCACGATTTCGCCGAAGTGCAGCGAATCCATCACCGCGATGGGCCGCGCGCCCATGGTGAAGATGTCGCGCAGAATTCCGCCCACGCCGGTGGCCGCGCCCTGGAACGGCTCGACAAAACTCGGATGGTTGTGCGACTCGATTTTGAACGCGGCCACCCAGCCGTCGCCGATGTCCACCACGCCGGCGTTTTCGCCCGGCCCCTGCACCACGCGCGTGCCGCGGGTGGGCAATCGCTTCAGGTGTACCTTGCTCGATTTGTAGGAGCAGTGCTCGCTCCACATCACCGAAAAAATTCCCAGCTCGGTGTAGCTCGGCTCGCGGCCCAGAATTTTCAGGATGCGTGCGTACTCCTCGGCGGAGAGCCCGTGCTCGGCGGCAATCTCCGGCGTCACTCTGATTTCGGTGTCAATCATTCAAAACCTCAGACGCTGATGAACGCAGATACGGAACACTAATGAACGCGGATTGGGAGGAAAAAACCCTGCAAACTTTTCAACCTTTCAACGTTCAAACTCTGGCTAGCGATTCCACGAGCGACTTGAAAACGACCAGGCCGTCCGCGGAGCCGAGCGCGGTTTCCGACGCGCGTTCCGGGTGCGGCATCATGCCCAGGACATTGCGCTCGCGGTTGCACACGCCGGCGATGTTGGCCATGGAGCCGTTGGGATTCG
>CAZIWR010000058.1:0-13090 GCA_964542805.1 uncultured Acidobacteriaceae bacterium | reverse complement strand
GGGATGGAGCAGGTCGGCGGGAGAATAGGTCTTGCTCGGAAATTGGGGCGTGTTCATTTTTGTCCACGAAAAGAGGAATGCAGAAGAAACTCCTTTCATGACGACGGGGTTATACCATCGTCTGAGCATTTCTGCCTGATCAGCGGACAGGCGGAAGGCTGTCCTGGGGGTTAATCGAGGGTGATGTGTGTGTCGGTGCGCTCGACGCCGTTCATCTTCTGGATCCGATCCATCACCAGCCCATCGAGCTCTCGCTGGCTGCCCACTTCGACGAAGGCGATGACATCCGGCACGCCCCAGCAGGCATGGACCATGCGCACGCCGTCAAGCCCGGCAAGTGCGTGCGCGACAATCTTGGATTTTCCGGCGCGGACGTTGAGAAGCACGTAAGCGCGCACCGGACGGCGTTTGGTCTGCATGGGATCCTCCCGGAAGCCATCGTACACCCGTGGAGTCCCGGCGGTAATGGAAGACAGACTCTGTCGGAATTTTTCGAGCGGGGAACGCGAGGAGCGAAGGCTCAGGAAGCGGCGGCGGGGGCCACGACCCAGTTGCCAGAGGGTTGCTCAAATTGCAGGCCGATGGCAAAGCCGATTTCGCGGGCCGGCAAGCACCAGGCTACCCGCGCAACGGACTGAAAATTCCCAGCCAAAGTGGCGAATTGCAGACGCTCATCCTTTTTCCAGCGGCGCGCCGAATACACTTTGGCGCCGCTGGAGCAAACGTCTTCGGTGAATGTGGTTTCCACGCCGGGCAGAGCGGAGTGGCCCGCAATGCGCACGGCCACGGCCATGGGAATGCGCTTTTCCGCGCGCGTCATTACATGCGACCTGAACACTGCTGCCTCCTCGGGTCTGGGAAAACTGAGATCATGCCGCCGCTTCCTTCCACATCTTCCTGCCGCCTCTGCGCCGCTGGCGCTTCTTCATGGCGTAGAGAAGCTTGTCGGCCGTGCCGAGAAGCTTTTCGAGAGTATTTCCGTGGAGCGGATACACAGCCACGCCCATACTGGCAGAAACCCTGGGGATTTCTGGGTCGGCGGCAAGACAAGCGTTGATTCGCTCCACCACGCGGGCGGCGGCGTCGGCGCCGGTTTCCGGAAGGATCAGGGCAAACTCATCTCCGCCGTAACGTGACGCGGTGTCCACCGCACGGCAGTGCGAGCGCAAGGCATCCGCCATGCGGCAGATGGCGCGGCTGCCGACCACGTGGCCATAGGTGTCGTTGATTTTTTTCAAACCATCGAGATCGAGGAACAGCACGGCAAAGGGCCGGCGGGTGCGGCCCGAGCGCTCCATCTCCGTGTGCAGCACGTCGAGGAAGCGGCGGTAGTTGGCGAGCCCCGTGAGCGGATCACTTGCGGCCAGGTGGCGCACCTGGTCGAACAGGCGCACGTTATCGAGCAGCGCGCCGCCAAGCACGATGGCATAGCTGGAGACACGCAGGACATGAGCCACGGCGGAAGGCGCGTCCAGGAGATGCTCCGTCTGGCCGGCCATGAAGTGGCTGAGCGCGTTCAGGCCCGCCGTCAAGAAAATGGCGCGATCAAAGGCCGTGGAAGCTCCGGGCAGGCGGCGGTAGAAGCCCACGGCAGCGAGCAAGAAGAGCGCTGCCGGAAGCAGGTGCCAGGGCCGCGGCACGAGTGCGCGCGGAGAGAGAACGGTCTGGAGCGGCAGGCCCACGTAACCGGCGAGAGCGAAGAAAATGCCGGTGAGATAGATCACTCCCACGACGAGAGCCAACATGCTCAGCATCTCGCGCGTGGAGTTGCGTGGCTTCTGCAGCCGGTGCTCGACGAAGAGCGCCACCAGCAGGAGCGCCGCGAGGAACGTTCGCACCACCATCCAATCCAATGGGAGAGTAAACGGCGCTGCGGCATCCTGCGTGAGGCGGGAATAGAAGCTCAGCCCCGCAACCGTCTCTAAAATACCCGCGATGACAAAACCGAAGGCGAGAAGTAGAGCGACGCGGTCGCTCTTCCCACGGAAGCGGACGAGGGCGTTGGCGGCAAAGGTGAACGCGAGAACGCTGCCGACAATCTCCAAGTAGCTGTAAACGGCAGGATCGGATTCGTAGGCCAGACGACGCAGCCAGAAAGAGAGTGCGGCGAGACTCCCCAGGCTAAGCAACAAGGCCGCCGCCCAGCGGGAGATTCGCAAAAACTGCTCGCGCTCATGTGCAGCTAGCAAACCGCCCCCCCAATCCTAATTTATGGTACTAGGACTAAGGATCTTTGCGGCAATTTCTTGGCCACGCTGTGACGTACAGGTTACGCCTGTAAGCTACTCAATCCACAATGATTAGCTTGTGAATGGGCGACAATTACTGAAGCGATCAAGGGTAGGATTTGACACTCGGCATGCAAGAAAGGGCCGAATGGAGGAAGATTGCGGCTGACAGGATGGGTTCAGGCTCAGACTTTGGGCTTGGGCGGAGGTAGCTCGCGGACCACTTGCTGGTCCTCAAAACCGGCGGACTTGTGGGAACCGTCGCAGAAAGGCTTTCAATCGTGCGAAGCATCCCCTTGCACTGATCTACATGCCGAGCTTAGCATGCCGACGATGCTTTCCCAGCGAGGGACGGAACGCAAGCCAAGCAGGAGGGTGAAAATGGTTCAACTCAGCCCGAGAACGTTAGCATTGGCAGCGCTAATGACGGCTGCTAGCATCGGAGCCCTTGGCCTATCGACAGCGCAGCGAACAAGCGCGGCCTCAAAGTCGAATCTCCAGCAGGAATTGAAAGGCCTAGTACTCGCACGCCTCGAGGCCTACGCGCGTGGGGAAGAACAAAAGTATGCGCAATTCCTGTCTGATGATTGCCTTTACACCACCGATTCTGGAGAGGTGCTAACGAAGGAGCAACTCCTGCATGGGGTTAGCGCTCCTTCCCCCGGCTACACTCTCCACTATGAAATTGATCAACTTCAACTCAGGGAGCTTGGCAACACTGCTGTACTTTCCTTCCGCCTGTGGAGGCGCGACCAATTTCAGAGTCAAACCAGTCAGGAATCCCTAGCCCATTACCGGAGAACGGACGTATTCGCAAAGTACAGCGGGCACTGGCAACTGATCACGAGCCATTCGACAGCCATCCCCATTGACCACACCATAGGAACCGTCGACAGGGAAATCTACCAAGATTATATCGGGGTGTATGAACGGGCCGAGACCGGTACAACTACCCAGATAACTCGGGAGGGTGACAAATTGATCCGGCAGCGCGCGGGAAGACCGAAGCACGAACTGCTACCCGAATGGGAGGACGTGTTCTTCATCCAGGGCGATCCCGGCCTGTACATCTTCATGCGAAACGCAAAAGGACGAGTGTCGTACCTGTTGTACCAGTCCATTGGAGACCAAGGCAGAGTGCAAAAAGTTAAATGAGTGCGGCCCTTCTCTTCTAAGGTTTGGGGGCAGGTGGAGGCAGGTCGCGGGCAACTTGCTGGTCCTGAAAACCGGAAGCTTTGTGCGAGCCGTCGCAGAAGGGTTTGTTGGCGGAATGGCCGCAGCGGCAGAGCGAGACTCTTGTGCGTCCCGCCAGACCGAACGCTTTCCCTTCCGGGTCCAAGATTTCGAAATCGCCCTCGACGCGAAGCGGGCCATTGTTGTTCACTGTGATTTTTGTGGATGGCATGCATTCCTCCGAAGTGTTGCTGCAGATTTAGGGATTAATTCCATGACGCCCTGAGACTTGGAAGCAAAACATTAACACAGAGTGCGCAGAGGATCGCAAAGTTCACAGAGAAAACCTAAGAGCAGACACTGAACAGCATTCGGCAATCAATATTTCGGGACGGAGGGATCCACCTGGTCGGACCAGGCGAGGATGCCGCCCTTGAGGTTCCATATCTTGCGGAAGCCGGCCTTGCGCAGGAAATCCACGGCTTCGGCGGAGCGTTTGCCGGAGCGGCAATGCACCACGATCTCGCGCGCGCTATCCAGTTCGTTGGCGCGGCGGGGAATTTCGCCAAGCGGAATCAGGTAGCCATTCAGAGTGCAAATCTGCACTTCATGCGGCTCGCGCACGTCGAGAATGAAGACGTCGTCGCCGCGGTCGAGGCGCGCTTTTAGTTCCCGCGGCTCGATTTCCGGCACAGTGACAGCAGGCACGGGAGATTCTTCGCCGCGAATTCCGCAAAATTGTTCATAGTCGATGAGCTTGGTGATGGTGCGATGGTCGCCGCAAACGGGGCATTCCGGATTGCGGCGCAGCTTCAACTCGCGGAAGCGCATGGCCAGCGCGTCAAAGAGCAGCAAGCGGCCCGCGAGGGATTCTCCGCTGCCGAGGATGAGCTTGATGGTTTCCAGAGCCTGAATGGACCCAATGATGCCGGGGAGGACTCCGAGCACTCCGCCTTCGGCGCAGGACGGCACGAGCCCGGGCGGAGGCGGCTCGGCAAAGAGGCAGCGATAGCACGGCCCGCCAGGAACGCCGAAAACGCTGGCCTGTCCTTCGAAACGAAAGATGGAGCCGTACACGTTGGGCTTGCCCAGCAGGATGCAGGCGTCGTTCACCAGATAGCGCGTGGGAAAATTGTCGGTGCCGTCCACGATGATGTCGTAGGGCCGGAGGATGTCGAGAGCGTTTTCGCTGGTGAGTTTTGTCTCGAAGGTGTCGATCTGAATTTCGGGATTGAGATTGGAAAGGCGCTCTTTGGCGGCTACGAGTTTGGAGCGGCCGACATCACTCGAACCAAAGGTGACCTGGCGCTGGAGATTGGTGAAGTCCACGACGTCGAAATCGACCAAGCCAATGCGGCCGACGCCAGCGGCGGCAAGATAAAGGCCCAGTGGCGCGCCGAGGCCGCCGGCACCGATCAGAAGAACTTTGGCCTGCTTGAGCTTGAGCTGCCCGTCCATGCCGACTTCGGGCATGATGAGGTGGCGGCTGTAGCGAAGGACTTCGTCCTTCGAGAGCTTGGCCTCCGACGACAATTGCGGATTGGTTTCCAACCTAGCGGTCATCGCAACTCCACGTCTAGCACGCCGGGCACCGCCGGCGCTACTCAAGGCGCACAGGCTGAAAGCCTGTGCTACTGCCACCGGCAATCGACGGAATAATACTGATGATATCGCCCTCTTTGAGAGGTGTCTTGTCTTTTAGCAGGGAGCGGATGTCTTCGTCGTTGACATAGACGTTGACAAAATTGCGCAGGCGGCCGTCGTCGGCATAGAGATGCTTGCGGAGTTCGGCAAAGCGGCCGGTCAGCAAATCGAGGGCTTCGCCAACGCTGCGAGCGTCGACTTGGATGCATCCCTCTTTGCCCGCATAAGGACGGAGCGGAGTGGGGATCAAAATTTTCACGGACATGGGCTCATCCTCCGAACAACCTTTCGTCAATTCCGCGTCGATACATCGGGACAGGGCGGGACGTGCGCCACAACCATGCCGTCGGCAATTTCGATGCGCTCGGGCGTGAAGCGCACGCGATCGTCCGCGAGCCGCCAGGATGTGACCTGCCCCGGCCGGCGCCGCTCCACGCTGACAATGACATAGCTGTACCAGGGCCAGGCGTTCGCGCGGTCGAATTCACTGGGCAGCGCCGGATGATCCGGATGGGAATGGTACCAGCCCACCAGGTCGAGACCGCATTCGCGAGCAACGTTTTCCGCGCGGCGAAAGTCGGCCGGAGAAATCGTGAAACGATTGCGCGAAGAATCGCCGTGACGGTTCTCGAGCGGGAGCAAGTCGAGAATTTCGCGGCCGGAATTACGGTCGCGGCCGAACAAAGCACCGCAACACTCGTGCGGGTAATATTCCGCGCCATGAGCGCGGATGCGTTGGACGAGTTCTTCGTTCAGCCGGAGCACGGGTCAACCTTCATCCCAAAAGCGTTCGCTGAGATATTTGTCGCCGGAGTCGGCAAAGACGGTGACGATGACGGCGCGCTCTGCGCGAGGAATGTGGCGCGCCACCTGGAAGCTGCCGGCCAATGCCGCGCCGGCGCTGACGCTGACGAGCAAGCCCTCTTCCCGGGCGAGGCGCTTCACCAGCGTGTACGCGTCTTCGGTGCGCACCGGAAAATTTTCGTCGGCCAAGTCCGGATCGTAGATCGGCGGTACGATGGCGGTGGCCATGTGCTTCCAGCCTTCGAGACCGTGAAAGGCAGAGTCGGGCTGGAGACTGACACACTGGATCGCGGGATTGAATTCCTTTAGGCGGCGCGCGGTGCCGCAAAAAGTGCCGCTGGTGCCGAGTCCGGCAACGAAATGTGTGACGCGCCCGCGGGTCTGCTCCCAGATTTCCGGCGCGGTCGATTCATAGTGCGCGCGCCAGTTGGCTGGATTGCTGTACTGGTCGGGATAGAAATATTTTTCGCGCTCTTCCGAAAAGATTTGATGGGCGCGGCGGATGGCGCCGTCGGAACCCTCGGCAGCGGGCGTGATGACCAGGTCCGCGCCGTACGCGTGCAAGATGCGCTTGCGCTCCACCGAGGCGTTTTCTGGCAGGCAGAGTCTTACGTTGTAACCGAGGGCAGCACCAAGCATGGCGTAGGCGATGCCCGTGTTGCCGCTCGTGGAATCGAGAATTATTTTGCCCGGGCGCAGCAAGCCGCAGCGCTGGCCCTCGCGGATCATCCACAGCGCCGGGCGGTCCTTAACGGAGCCGCCGGGATTGAACCATTCGGCTTTGGCGTAGAACTCCACATTCGGAAACTCCAGGCCGAGTCGCGCCAGGCGAAGCAGAGGCGTGTTGCCAATGCGGTCGAGGAGCGCGTGGCTTTCCTCGGCGGAAGAAAAACACTTTCCGACAAGAATCGAATTTTCGGTGACGCTCATGAATAGCGATTCCTCGGCGACCAAACGAGCCAGTTGCCTCAGCCAGATTCGGAGGCGAGATACAATGTCTTAGATGCCCCCGGCAGCTCCGAGGCACTACTAGCCTATCTGCAGGTTAGCAGAATCACCCTACATTTGATAGGGAATGGAATAACCCAGAGGGCGAATGGCTGAAATCGAAGGTTGAATGGGACTTAGATATAGGACTAAAAGAGTCGTATATTGGCAGAAAGGACGGGCTTGCCAGCGTGGGAAGCTCATGGCAGAGTATGTCTCTGGCTGCCGCGCTTTGACGAGAACTGCGAGGAAGCAACAGCATGTGGGACGTTGAGGAACGATTCCATCCGAAAATAATTGAGTCACTGCCGGGCGCGGGATTCCTGGTGCGGAGCACGGGCGGCGTGGTGCGCGTGGAGCGCCATGGTTGCGCGGCGGAGCTGCGGCGGACGCCGGACGGCGGTTATCAGATGACGCTACTGCCCTCGGTGCTGGTGAACGGCGTGTTCAGCCGGCTATGGGATGCCGGTTACCAAAAATTTTTGCTGACCGACGACGGCAGCAAGTTCCCTGCCCTGCCGGGCCAGCTTGCGAACCTGCGGCGATTTAACGAAGAGCTGCGCGCGGCGATGGGCATTGTGACGCATTACAACGAAGCGCTAGGCTCGACGTGCCACGTGACGACGTATGACCGCGTGAAGGGGCGGCCGGGCGCGGTGCCGGATGAGAGCGTGGGGGCGAAACCCTCCAGCCGGCATTAATTGCCTTTCCCTATAAGTTCCTTTTGATAGAATGCGCCGCAGGCAAGCCCTGTGGACGAACTTCTCGTCATTGCGGGCGTCGTACTTCTCATCGTAGTTGTTTTTCCTATTTGGGCATTTGTGCGGACGCGCAAGCTGAAACGCGAGTCGGCCACTAAAGATGAAGTCGCCTTCTTGACGCAACGGGTTTACAGTCTCGAGCAAAGCGTCGAGAAACTTCGAAAAACGCTGGAGGCAACGTCGGCCGCCGGTGCCGCAGCGAAGCCTGCGCAACCGCCCACTCCTCCTGCTCCACCGCCCAAACTCACCATTGTCCCAACACCCGCAGCACCTGCGGTCATCGCGCCGCTGAAACCGAGCCTGGAACCCAAACCGGTCACGCCAGCTTTCGTTGCCGCTTCGGAGGCGAAAACCGCGCCGATATTCGAAGCTATCCCGAAAGCGCCGAAACGGGACTGGACGGACATCGAAGAAAAGCTCGGCGCGAACTGGCTGAACAAAATCGGCGTGGCCGTGCTGATTTTGGGCGGAGCGTTCCTGGCGAACTACGCGATGCAAACGCTGGGACCCGCGGGCAAGGCGGCTTTGCTCTACGTGCTGGCCGCGACGCTCGTCGGGCTGGGCGTGTTTGGAGAAAAGAAAGAAAAATACCGCGTGGGAGCGCGCGGAGTGCTGGGCGGCGGCTGGGCGCTCGCGTATTTCACAACCTACGCGGTGCACAACGTAGAGGCCGTGCAGCTCATCAAGAGTCCTGCAGTGGGATTTGGGCTGCTGTTCGCGGTGGCGGCGGCGATGGTGTGGCATTCGCTGCGCTACAACTCGCAAGTGGTAACGGGCTTTGCCTACCTGCTGGCGTTCGCGAGCGTGGCGGTGAGCCGAATCACGGTGGGGACGCTGGTGTCGTCGGCAGTGCTGGCTGCGTCGCTGGTAGTGGTGTTGGCGCGGCGCAAATGGTACGTGCTGGAGATTCCGGCGATTGCAGCGACCTACGGCGTGCACTGGTTTTTCCTGTGGCGGACATTCGAGTACATCGGCGGGCACAAGAAGTTTCCAGACTTTCCGGCGAGCGTGGCGCTGCTGATTGCGTACTGGGTGATTTTCACCGTGTCGCATTTCTTGCGCGACGACAAGGAGCCCGCGCAACGCATGACGCTGACCGGCGCGTTCCTGCTGAACGTGGCGGGGTTCCTCGCCGTGATGCGCTACCAGTCGTTTCATCCTGAGTGGAGGTTCTGGTTCCTGCTGGGCGTAGGCGTGGTGTACGTGGCGCTGGCGATACTTTCGCGACGCATGGGGCGGCGGCTGGGATTTGTGTTGACGAGCACGATGGGCGCAACGCTGCTGTTTGTGGCCATCCCCAATCACGAGAGGCTGGCGGGCGCGCGATTGGAATTGATCTGGCTGGCGGAGGCGGAGGCGCTGCTGATCATCGGGTGGCGCGCGGCGGACGTCCACCTGCGACGGTTGGGGTGGATCGCACTGGGCGTGCTGGGCACGTATGTTACGTTTCACGACATCTCACCGCGGACGTACTGGGCAGCGCCGGATTGGCCGCCACCGGACTGGCCGACCGGTTGGCTGCTGCTGGCGCTGGCGGCAGCATTTTGTTTGAATGCGCGGTACGCACCACGGCTGTTGGGCGAGGAGGCCACAGAAACCGAACTGGCTGCGGCGACGATTTGCTACGGCGCGGGCACGGGTTTCCTGCTGGCGGCGGTGTGGTTTGCGCTGCCGTTCATGTGGGTGGCGCTGGCATGGACGGCGCTAGCGCTGCTGGTGTGCGAGGCTGGCCGGCGGATGAATGAGAAAACGCTGTGCGCGTGCGGGCACGGCGCTGCGTTGGTGGCAGCCGTGCGCTTACTGGTGATCAACCTGCAATACCGAACGCCGCTCTTCGGCGTAAGCCTGCAGGTGGTGACGGTGGCTCTTTCTGCGGCGCTCTTCTACATCGGCGCGCGAAGAATTCTGCCAAATGAATGGGGAGAACAAAGTGGGGAAGAAGCCGGAGGATTCAGCAAGGCGCTCCTCCGGTGGCTGCCAGCGGCGTACTCGTGGGCAGGAACAGCGCTGCTTGCCCTGATGGTGTGGAACGAAGCGACCAACGCGGCGGTGGGGCTGGCGTGGGGGCTGCTGGCACTGGCGCTGGTGGAAGTGGGACGGAGCTTGGCGGACCGGGCGCTGGTGGCGCAGGGTCACACGCTGCTGGTGCTGAGCTTCGCGCGAATTTTCTTTGCGGACCTGAATACGGAGAGGTCGTTGGGGTTTATGTCGGCGCGGCTGGTCACCGTGGGGCTGCTGGCGGCGATTTATTATTACACCGGATACACAGCAGAAGAGCGCACGCCGAGGATGCGCACGGCGCTGATGTGGTTTGGCACGACCGCGCTGCTGGCGATGTTGCGGTTTGAGTTGATTACGGAATGGGTGGCGGTGGGCTGGGCAGTACTGACGGTGGCGCTGTATTTTGCGGGGCGAAAACTGGAATTGCCGATGCTGAACCATCAGGCGTATGCGGTGACGCTGCTGGTGGGGGTGCGCTGCGCGTTCGACAATTTCTATCAGACCGGCCCGCTGTGGTTCACCAATACGCGGACAGTGACGGTGACGCTGGCGGCAGCAATGATGTACGCACTGCTGACCCTGGCGCTGATTGAAAAGCGAAAAGCCGCTAAAGACGGAGCGCAGACAGCGATACCTCAGCTAGCGGAATCGAAGTGGCGAGTGATCCGGCGGGTGCAAAAGGGCTTCCAGTGGATGGATGCGAATCCCCAGCAGCTTTATTTCTTCGTGCCGACGATTTTGCTGACGGTGCTGCTGAGCCTGGAAATGAGCCAGAACTACCGGAGCTATCTGACGGCAAGCTGGGGGCTGGAAGCGTTCTTGATTTTTGTGGTGGCGCTGAAACTGGGAGAGCGAACATTCCGCTGGTTCAGCCTGGGACTGCTGCTGTTGTGCGTGGGGCGCGTGGTAGCGGTGGACATCCCCGGGATTGAAAACCCGCTGGGGAGAATCGTTTCGCTGATGGGGCTGGGCGCGGCGCTGCTACTGGTAAGTTTTCTGTACGCTAGGAACAAAGAGTTGTTCAGGAAGTATTTGTGAAGACGAGACGCATTGTCGCGATAGGCCTGCTGTTGGCGGGCGGAGTGGCGCTGCTGGCGCTGCAGCGGAGGTTGGTGACCACGGAGATCACGCCGCGGCCGCTGCTGTACCTGGTCGCGGACACCGAGCGGGAGGCAGAGCGCATCCCGCTCGCGCTGACGCGGGTGAGTGGGCGCGAGGAAAACCAAATCGGGCAGGAGCTGGCGCGGTCGTACGGATTGACGCCCGCCGTCCACAAGGATGCGGACGCACAGCGCATCGCCGCGTATGTGCAGGAAGTGGGAAAGCGGCTGACGGCGAACGTAAAGCGGAAAGAAATTCAGTATCGCTTCTTTTACAAGGATGAACCGGACTTCGTAAATGCCGGCGCGCTGCCCGGCGGACAGATTGTGATCGGGCGCGGGCTGCTGGAGCTGTTGGAGTCGGAAGACGAACTGGCGGCGATTCTGGGGCACGAAGTCGCGCACGTGGACGAGCGACACGCCATTGAGCGCCTGCAATACGAAGTACAGAGCAGGAAAATCGGGATGCGCGGGCTGTACCGGCTGGGGCAGATCGGCGTGGTGCTTTTTCAGATGGGATACACCAAGGAAAAAGAGGACGAAGCGGACCGCGTGGGGCTGGGTCTGACGGTGCGCGCCGGGTATTCGCCGGCGGGGGCCGTAGAAGTGATGAAACGGTTTGACCGGTTATTCGGTGGGCAGGCGCGCACGGCGACATCGCCGGTGGAAGAACTGGCGGGGATGCCGCTGAGGTCGTTACGAGAGTACTTCCGTTCGCACCCGCCGGCGCGCGAGCGAATCGCGACGCTGGAAAAAGAAATTCGCGCGCGCGGATATAACGCGGCACAGGCGCTGAAGCCGCTGGGCGTGCGAGCAATTTTCCTGACCGAGCAGGCGAAAGTGCTGGACCAGCATGGAATGTTTGACCGCGCGATTGCGCGCTACCAGGATGCACTTAAAGCTGACCATGACTATTGGCCGGCGTGGGAAGGTTTGGCAAACTCAACTTGGCGTGCGGGAAATGCGTCCGGCACGATTGAGCCCTCCATGAACGGGCTCAAGGTCAAATGGGAGTCCTATACATTGTGGGAGCTCCTGGCAGACGCACTCGGCGCGGAATACCAAGAAACGGGAGCGGAACGTTTCTCTGAATTCTTTGAAAGTCTCCGCGAACGCATGACACCGCAATTACAGAGAAATGCAAACGTGAAGCTTTGTGGCTTGAAAATTATTGGCGCCGGGAAACGGGCTGAAGGGATGAAGGAGTTTCGCGCTGTCGTCGCATTCGGATTGGGACTAAGCCCACGCGAAGAGGCTTTTTTGCGGCGAAAAATGGGCTTGCAGATGTACCGCAGGGGGATGTTGCGAGAGGCTTTTGAAGAATTGGAAGCGGCGCGTCAACTCTTTCCACAGGAAAGAGGGGTGGATCTAACGCAGGTGTGGGTGCTGACCGACCTCGGACGGCAAGCCGACGCGCTAGCCATTCTGAATCAAATTACCAACCCGGTTGCCCCTGACGAATTGCATGCGGTGCGAGCGCTCATCGACTGGCGGACCGATCGCAAGGATGAAGCGAAGGGGGAGTTCAGGCAAGCAGCAGAGCAAGATCCGGTTTGGATGGTGCCAAAGTGGGTAGCGAACAATTGCAGCGCGGATGCGGCGGCAGTGATTGCGAAGTTGCAGGCGGAAGAGATGGCGCGGAGGAAGAAGGTAGAAGCGATAAGGACGGCGGCAGGCAAGAGGTAGCAGAAACCCTTTCTTTGACGGCTGCTTGTGAGCTTTACTCAAAGGCGCGCGTGAGCTAGCATTCCCCTCTTAGAAGAATCCTCTCCAATGCAAACGCAGGAGGCGCCCATGTACGCAAGGGTGATACAGCTGCGCATTCTACCAGGCAAGTTGAACGATTATCTTGTGGCGGTGGATTCGTTGCTGCCAGCCCTGCGGAAACAGGCGGGCTTCCGGGCGATGCTGATCCTGCGCTCGCCCGAGACGCCGGCCAAGGACGGCGACGAGCGAGAAATCATCGTAACCACGTACTCGGTGTGGGAATCGATGGAGCACTTGCGGGCCAGCGAGAAGAACCTGTTTCTCTACCAGGCCTTGGCGAGGTGGAAAGAATACTGCAAGGGATTCCCGCAGATTCACGAAGAAGAAGTGATTGCGAGCGAACTGGGCGGCGGAAACAGAGACGACACACAGGCCTGAGAAGAAAGTGGCTGGTGGCTAGTAACGAGTGCTTCAAGACCGCAAGAAAACTCCAACAATAATTCAGCAGACGGATGTCCGAGGCGCGCTTGGGGGCGTTCTGTGTTTTGCGCCGGCGGAGCATCCCGAGCAGAGCCCGAGGAATTCGAGGCGGTAGCTCAGCACCTGGAAGCCAAAACGGCGGCGGCCCAGGTTGCGCGAGCGGGACCAGAAATCAGCGGGAAGGCCCAGCTCAACGTCCTCCAGC
>CAZIWR010000057.1:0-13140 GCA_964542805.1 uncultured Acidobacteriaceae bacterium | reverse complement strand
GGAATTTTCCCGGTCACATCCCGCGCCGCTTCGCCGATCCTGCCGCTCGCCGCCATGTACTTCTGCAGCTCGGCCTGCAATTGTTTCAGGGCGCTGGCGTCGTTCTTTGCGTTGTTGAATTGCGTCAGGAAGGAATTTGCTTTGTTTTGTTCCGCGCGGGCAATCGCGCTCGTCACCGTCGCAGGGTCTTCGCCGTGTGAGCGGATCTCGTCCGCCTTCGCCCGGGCTGCGTCAAAGTCCTCGCGGGCAATGTCTTGCGCCGCGCCGGACTTCAATTCGTTGACCTTGGCTGCGGTTGCCGCGGCGGCCGCCTCGCCCGCCAGCGCGTTCATGCCTCGCGTGATTCCTCCTTCGAGGGTTCGCGCCTCGTCCGTCTTCGGCCCGGCCATGGCGATCACTTGCTGCACGAAGCCGCGTGCCTGCTCCAAACTCGCTTTGTCTTTTTTCTGCGCCAGGGGCCGCGCCTGGGCAAGCAATCCGTCTGCCTTTTCCAGGTCCGGAATTCGCTTGCTCAGGTAATCCTGCGCGTCCACGCGCCGCTGTCCGCCCTGCATTTTCACAACTTCGTCAAAGGCTTTTCGTGCCTCGCTGGCCTTGCTTTCCCCATAGGCCTTCACACCCTTTTTCCAAAGCACGTCTTCCTTGGCCAGCAGCGACGCCAGCGCCACGTCACCGCTCTTCATGCGCTCGATCGTCGCAATCATCGTGTCGATGTCAGCCCCGTGCGTTCCGCCGCTGATACCCTTGGCCTGTTTCAACTTGTCGCCCGCCGCATCGAATTTCTTCGACGCCATCAGCGACCGTGCATCATTCATCAGTTGTTCCTGGATCTGGCTCGGCGCCGGCCCGCTCGGTGCACTGGCCGTCGGAGCTGCTACAGGCTGCGGATTCGTGGCTTCCGGGCTGCCTCCGCCCGCTCCCGTGTCGGTTGTTTTCGGCCGCGTTGCGAAATACCCACCGATCGCAACGGCAAGTACGAGCACGGCCGCAATTCCCAGGACCGCCGGCTTCTTCCACACCGGCACTGCCTCTTCAACAGCTACCGGAATGGCCGCGGCTGCTGCCGGCGCCGCGGCGGCCTTCTCTTTCTTCGCCTTAAAGAGCGGCACGGTTTCGTCGTGCGGGGAGACAGACTTAGCGGCAGGCTCCTGCGCGGGCTTTTCTTTCTTTGGCTTGAAGAGCGGTGTAGTTTCGTCGTGCTCTGGTTTGGCCGGAGCCTTCGCTGCCTCTGCCGGCTTCGGTTTCTCCACCGTCGGCGCGGCGGGCGGTGCAGCCTTCACCTCTGCAGGCGCCGCAGGCTTCTGCTCAACCGGTTTGCCCGGCGCCGCGGGAGGTACAGCTTTCACTTCAGCAGGCACGGGTTTTTGATCGCCCGGCTTTGCTGGTGCCGGCGGTGCTGCTTTGACTTCAGCAGGAGGCGCAGGCTTTTGCTCCGCTGGCTTCGCTGGTGCGGCAGGCGTGGGCGCAGCTTGCTCCACCGCCTTTTCCTTCTCTTTTCCTTTCTTCTTCTTGTCTTTCTCAGATGGCGGCGCGGCCGGCAACTCTGTCACAGGCGGGATTGCTGCGGGCGGCGGTGGGGGCACGCTGGCTGGAGGTTCAATCATCTGCGCCCCTGAAATCGCCTGGGCGATTTGCTGCGGCGATCCCACCATGGTCTTGTCTGTCGGCGGTGCCGCTGCGGCTCCCGGTGCCATCGGAGCTGCTGTTGCAGATTCCTTCGCCGCCTCCGGCAGCACGCCGATTTCGGCGCCGGGACGGAAAATCCCGATCCGTGTTTCATCCGACGCCGGCAGAGGCTTCTTTTCTTTTGCCGTGTCCAGCAGCTTGTGCACCCGCGGGTCAAAGATGTGCGTCTTTTGCACATCTTCCAGGATTTTCTGCGCCTCGTCGAATTTCCCTTCATCAATTCGAAAGATGGCCGTCTTAAACTGGTCCGTGGCTTCTTTGTTCCGGTCGCGCAGTTCCTTTTCGCGTTGCGCCAGGTGCATCACCTGCGTAACGTCTTTGTTGTCTCCCACCAGCACTCGCGTCTTTTGCCCGAGGTCGATCGCGCCGGTGAAGTCCTCGTGATCCAGCGCCACCTTCATCGCCCGGAGCTGCTTCTCGATGTATTCCTTCTTCTCGCGGTCATCCAGTTCCTTCTTTTTGGCGACAGCGGCTTTCTGCAATTCCAGCAGTTCGGCGTTGCCCGCGAACGCCGGCAGCGCTTTCTCGATTTCCGCGATGGCCTGCTTGAAGTCGCTTTTCTCCATCAGCGCCCGGACTTCGCGGATCTTGCTTTCCAGCTTTTTGTTGTATTCGGCAAGTTCCTGCTGGCTACGAGCGAAGTCCCGCAGTTGCGTCAGTTCGAACTCGCCGGGAAACTCGTCCAGCAGCGTATTGGCCCGTTCGATGGCCTCTTTGTAATTGGTGTCGCTCACCAGTTTCTTGAGCGCCAGGTGTTCGTGGTGCAACCGGATGCGCTTCGCGTGTTCCTTGCGCTCCTCCAGCACCCGCTCGCGCAGCCGCTGCACGCTGCTGTCGTTCGGGTTCGTTTCCAGTTGCTTGTCCAGGATGGCCAGCGATTCCGCAAATTTTTGTTCGCCCAGAAGCTTGCGCGCTTCCGCCAGCCTGCCTTGTTTGTCTTGTTCGCCCTGGTCGGCCCGCGCGCTGGCCAGCAGGCTCTTCACTTCCGGTTCATTCGGGAATTCCCGGTCCAGTTCATTGAGCAGCTCGATGCTTTCGGTGATCTTTTGTTCCGTCCACAGGCTGCGCGCTCGCTGCAGCCGCTCGCCCAGTGATTTCTTCTTTTCCCGCCGCGTCTTTTCTTCCTGGATTTGCCTTTTCAGCTCGATGACTTGCGGGTTGTCTTTCTCGAGCGCCAGGATCTCTTCCACCTTCTGCTCCGCGCCCGTCAAGTCGCCTTCGGCCAGTTGTTTCCGCGAGAACTGCATCCCATCCTTGACGCGGTTGGCCACTTCCGCGCGTTCCTTCACCAATTGCATCAATTCCTGGGCTGGTCCGTATGCCGAATCCAGCTTCAGCGCTGCTTCTCCTTCTGCGGCTGCTTCGGAATACTTGCCAGCCTTCAGAAGCTCCTGCGCTTTGGTAATCATTTCCTGGAGTTTCGGCAGCACCTTGCCGCGCTTCAACTCCTGGTTCACTTTTTCCAGCAAGTGCTTCACTTGTGTCTGCGCCGTATCCAGTTGCGCGGCCTGCCGCAGCACGTCTCGCGCCTTGCTGAAATCGCCAGTGTCGAACAGCTGCTGGCCTTGCGTCACCAACTCGCCCACGATGTCGCTTTGCAGCCGCTTGTGGATGGGCTCCAGGTCCAGCAGCACTTCTTCCATGGACTGGTAGCGTTCATCGGTTTCTTTGTTCAGAATCTTTTGCAGGACCGCCTCAAGCTCGGGTGGGGCTTGCGGCATTACTTCGCGCAGCGGCTTGGTTTCCTGGCTGACGATGTTGAACATCATCGCCGCCATATTGTCCGCCGCGAACGGCCGCACGTACGTCAGCAGCTCGTAGAACATCACTCCTACGGACCAGATGTCCGAGCGCCCGTCCACGTGCTCGCCGCGCACCTGCTCCGGCGACATGTAGGCCACTGTGCCGATGAACAGGCCCGACTGCGTCTTCGACGCCGCCATCACCCGCGCGATGCCGAAGTCCACGATCTTCACCACGCCTTCACTCGTGAGCATGATGTTCGCGGGCTTGATATCCCGGTGCACCACGCCCCTCTGGTGCGCGTACCCTAGCCCGCGGCACGCTTGCACGATGTACCCCACCTTTTGCGAAAGCGGAATCGGCGCCTTTTTCTGGACCAGGGCTTCCAGGCTGGTGCCCTCGATGAACTCCATGGCGATGTAAGGAGTCTGGTTCTCTTCGCCCAGGTCGTGCACCGTGACGATGTTGGGGTGCTGGAGTCCGCCCGCGGATTGTGCTTCCCGGTAGAATCGTTGCAGGAGTTCCTGGTTGTCGGCGAGGCCGGCGGTAATCGTTTTCAGTGCGATGAGGCGCCCGATCAGCGGGTCGCGCGCCTTATACACCACGCCCATGGCTCCGCGGCCCAATTCCTCGATAATCTCGTATTTGCCCAGCTTCTTCAGCGCGGTTCTCCTGGCGTCGCCGGAGGCGCCACCACTACCTCGCACACAATCACGCTGACGTTGTCCGGCCCGCCGTTTTCATTCGCCCGCACCATCAGCGATTTCGCCTTTTCGGCTGGCGAACCGCTTCCCTTCATCATGGCTGCCATGTCGGCCTCTTCCACGGGGCCGTGCAGTCCATCGCTGCACAGCAACATCCAATCGCCGGGGCGCAAGTTCGCCTCCGACATGGCCACCTGCAAATTCTCCTGCGCACCCACGGCCTGCAGCAGCATGTTCTTCCACCGCTTGCCCAGCCCTCCCGGCGGCAACTTGCCTTGCTCTTTCAAGCTGGCCAGCAGTGTCTGGTCGCGCGTCAACTGCACCATTTCGCCGTCCCGCAGCAGGTAGGCGCGCGAATCCCCCACTTGCGCCACGCACATCCGATCGTCCTCCAGAAACGCCGCAGTCAGCGTGGTGCCCATCCCGCGCAGCTTCATGTCCGCCGTGGCCCGCGAGTAGATCAGATCATTCGTCCCTCGGACGGCGTCACCCAGCGTCTGCTGGGCGTCCACACGCCCGCTATCACCCGGCGCATCCAGCTTCTCCAAGAAAAGGGTCAGCAGGTTTTCCACGCACATCTGGCTCGCGGTTTCCCCGCCGCTCATTCCGCCCATGCCGTCGGCGACCACTAGCAGCACACCGGGCCGCCGCAGCGATGCTGTTTCCGTGCCCACTGCGCTCAGTTCCCGGAACCGTTTCAAGTCGAAGACGAGCACGCGGTCTTCGTTTTGGTCGCGCACTTTGCCGATATCGGTTTGCGCGCCGATGCGCAATTCCAGCGCAGCCACCGCAACCGGTGATGGATCAGGATTTCCTTGCGGCGAATTCTCCACTCCTCGCCTCTCCTCTTACTTTCCAGACACCCGGACGCAGCGACACATCCACACCCCTACGTCGCCGTCTGCTTCTCCGACACGTTTCCCCGCAGGGCGAGACCGCCAATGTAGACGGAGTTATCTCCTCCTTCGGGAAGCGGGCCCGGTGATTCCCAGCGGACCAGCGGACTCCTGCAACCGGAGAAGCGCCTAGCGCGAATGGTGGCAAATGGTGGGTGGGGTGTCAATGGGAAATCCGGCCTGTACTTGACGTTTTCGAAATCCTCTGCCCGGTTCGCGCGCTGAACCGCGCAAACCCTTCGAAAAAACTTTTAGCGCTCGCGCGTATTCCGCATTCTCCATTTTGTGGCAAAATTGCCCCGCAAGCCGGGATGCCTTTGCGTCCCCAGAAGACATCCGGAACGTTCTACGGCGTTCCGCTTCGTCGGAACGCTATTGCAGTGGCGTTTTTGTGTGCTCCGCCACGGCGGACATCGGTTGCATTCCAGTGAGTTTGACGATAGGCTTCTGGCTTTGCCGTCGGCCTGAACATGAAACAGGACGAATCTTCTTCGCAAAAACTGAAGGACCTCATTGAGCGGCGCAAGCAGCTCGACGAAGAGCTGAGTAAGCTCTCCCGCAAGGTCGCGGTCGTATTCTCGGACATCGTCGGCTCCACACGCTTTTTCGAGGAATTCGGCGACGTGGCCGGACTCGTTTACGTCCACACCTGCATCGATATGCTCAGCCCCATCGCCGAGAAGCATGGCGGAACCATCTGCAAGACCATCGGCGACGCCTTGATGACTTATTTCGAAGACCCGCTGGACGCCGTGCGCGCCGCGGTCGACATGCAGCGCACCTTGGAAGCCTACAATTCCCATCAGCAGGAACAAGAGCGCATTCATGTCCGCATCGGCATGAACTTCGGCCCGGGCATGATCAAGGACAAGGACGTGTTCGGCGACGCAGTGAACGTGGCCGCGCGCATCCAGACCATGGCCAAGCCGGACTGCATTTACGTCTCGGCTTCCAAAGACGAGCGCGCCAATCTGGAAGACAAGCTGCGCCGCGGGAACATTCCCTTCCAGCAGGCCGCCGAAGCGGAAGTGAAAGGCAAAGCGGAAAAAATCGCCGCCTTCGACATTTTGTGGCGGGAGATGAAGGGCGCAGCCGTGGAAGTAGTGCCCCGGGCCCCGCAAATGGCCGGCCGCGTGGACGTGGCCAAGGCCGCCGAAGCCCCCCGCGAAAAAGCCACTGTGCAGTCAGGGGCCTCCCCTGTGGCTGCGATCATGCGGTCCAGGGTGCGCTATTCGCTGCTGGTGGTGCGCCCGGACGGCTCGCACGGCGAGGAGCGCACGCTGGACAAGCCGGTGGTCACGCTGGGGCGCGTGGACGGCGACATTTTGTTCCCGGAAGATGCCCTGGTTTCGCGTCGCCATGCGCGGTTCACTGTGTCCGGCGAGAGCCTCAGCGTGGAAGACCTCAACAGCGCCAATGGGATTTTCTGGCGCCTGAACAAACCTCACAAACTGCTGCACGGCGACATCATCCTGATGGGCAGGCAGATGTTCCGCTTCGTGTGCCCCTCGGCGGCGGACTCTCGCGGGCCCGGGACGGGCCCCGAGTTACGCGGTGCAGGAACCTCAGCGGGAAGTCCCGCGGGAACGGGCGCGGGGGCTGCTCCCAAACGCCGCGAGGCGGACAAGATAGCGGCGGAACTAATTCGCCTGCTGCCCGGTGGCGTGGAGGAAAATCACTATCCGCTGCAACTCGGAGAAAACATCCTGGGGCGCACCCGAGGAACCATCTCGTTTCCGGATGATCCCTTCCTTTCCGGGCAGCATTGCAGCGTTTCCTGGCAAAACGGACAGTTTGTGTTGGCGGATTTGAAAGCCCAGAACGGGACCTTTGTGGGAGTTCGCGAAAAAACCTCGCTTGGCGACGGTGACATCGTCCTCATCGGCCACCAACTGCTCCGTGTCACCTGCGCCCCAGCCTGATTACTTCCTGTTTCTCACTCGCCGCTGCTGGTTTCCGTTTTTCGATCGCGCGTCAATTGATCGGTGGCGGAGGAACCAGTGGCGGGCGACGCGGCTCGCCTCGTGCACCTCGCACTTCCACGTCGTCCAGCAACAAGGATGGCGCGACCACTGTCGTGGGCAGACCTCCCTGCGCCGAAGCGAATGCTCCCAGCGCGGTTCCCGCAAGACCCTGCGCAGCGTTTTGATGAAACGCGTACGCGGTGGCGTCATTCCCGATGCCTTCTATTTTCCGCAGCACCCGCAGATTCAGCCCGGCCAGCCGCGCGCCGCGGATGAGCTCTTCGCGCCCATCGGCAACATACACGCGGGCCACCCGCAGCGGAACGCGGTCTGCACCGCCGGCGCCGGCGGATAGCAACGCATCGCTAAAATCATCCTGGCGCTGCGCGCTGAGTGCGGGGTTGTCCATTTGCTTCACCACCAGGCACCACGCGCGCCCGTCGGCCTTGCACGCCTCGAGAAATTTCTTGCGGAGTTCCGCCGGACTTTCTCCCGCGGCGGATGATTGGAAAAATAGATTACTCATCGCCGGCTGCGCTTCGCTGAGGTTCACCGAGCGGCCGTGCCCGTTCGAGCGGTTGAAGTCCGCTCCCGGCCGGCGCGACATCAGCAAATTCTTCAGCGTCCCATCCTGCACGAGTTCGACGGCTTCCGCCTTTACGCCTTCTTCGTCCACGTCGTAGCCGCCGATGAGCGGCTGGCCCTTGAACTCCTTCGCGGTGGGATCGTCGCGCAGCATCACCCCCGCCGGCAGCACCCGCGTGTTCACGCGGCCCATCCATTCGCTGCGTCCGCCCAGCCGCTCCATCATTTGGTCAATCATCGGCAGCATGGAGAGCGCCGGGCGCGCGCCCGCAATGGAAGGCCCCAGCACCTGTGCCAACAGCGCGGCACTCGCTTGCGCCTCGAACAGCACGGGCCCGGAGTAGTCGGTCGCCGGCGGGCTCGCGCGTAGCGCCATCAGTTCCCGGCCGATGCGTGCGAGCTCTCCGCTCACTTCGGCCACCGGAGGCAGTTCCGCGGGACGCAGCGCGTAGCGGCTGTAATAATGATGCAGCGCCATGCCGTCTTCCGGCGCCAGCGTGTCCGCAGCGGCCTCGATGGCCGCCAGGCTGCGCGACGTCCGCATCTCCGTCCCTTCGCTGTTCATCAGGTACGTGGTGGTGTACACCAGGTAATACAGCACCCGTGTGCTGTGCAACGCCGGAAACTTGCGGAATTCCGCGGAAACCGCGCGCGCCTCGTCCTCCCAGTTGCGCGAGGTCCAATCCGGCTCGGCATGCGGCTCCACTTTCACCAGCGGCCCGCCGGGCGCGCGCGAGAAATCGGGAATGTCCGGCTGGCGTGCCAGGCTTTGGATGTATCCGCGCTTGCGCGAAAGCCGCACCAGCGCTTCCTTGTAGGCCTGGTCGGTAGCCAGCCACAGGTCCTGCCGCAGCGAAGGGTAGTCGCGGTCGATGCCCACCTGTCCGGTGGAGCCGATGAAGCCGCGGAAGCCGTCGTCACTCACAAACCTCGAGCTGTCCAGCATGTAGTCGCCCACGCGCACGTCCACGGACATAAAGCGATTGCGCGAAGTCTGGCTGCTCAGCAGCGCGCCGAACGACGCGGTCACCGCGCGCACGTCCACGTCCAGCAGGCGGTACTCGATATAGAACGGCCTCTCCTGGTTCTCGATACGCAGCCGCGTTTTGGAGCGCTCCAGTTCGTCGCGCATGGCCCGCAGCGTCTGGTCGGCATCGCCCGGCTGTACCTGCGCCAGCGCCGTCGTGGCGGCGGAACCAGCGAGCAGCAGCGCGAGCGCGAAACGTGTCATCCTCTTTGTCCGGCTCACGGGCGCACCGCCTTCGTCGGGTCGTGGCTGGGATGCGGCAGGATGGGCGGCTTGTCTGTGGAGGTCTCCTTCTTCTGCACCTCCATCTCTGTAATTAGTATGGCCGGCGACACCGCGGACACCGGCACCCAGCCCGACTCCGCTCCGCAATAGCCGTTGAACACTTCCGGCGTGTCGCCCGTGGCCGCAATCTTTGTCAGCGACACCAGCGGCGTGCCGCCAATGTCCACCCCGCGCACCAACTCATCCGACCGCCCGTCCGCGTACACCTTAAACACGATCAAAGGCAGCACCTGGAACGCCTGCGGTGCTCCGCGCACGGTGTTGGTAAAGCCGCCGGCGATGTCGTCAATCAACAGCCCGAACGGCTTGCCCTGCTTCTTGATCTCCGCAATCAACGCCATGCGAAGTTGCGCGTTGGTCATGGTCTTCGCAGAGCGCACGATCAGGCTGCCCTGCCGCGCCACTGGGTTGTAGCCCACTTGGCGCCGCCCGTGCCCGTTCGAATTCGCAAAGCCCACCAGCGGCGAGCGCGACATCAGAAAATTCCGCAGCACGCCCTTCTCCACCAGCGGCACCCGCCGCGCCTGCACCCCTTCGTCGTCGTACGGGTAGTGCCCCAGCAAATCCTGTTTGCCAACGCGATTCGTTGTGGGGTCGTCGTCGATGGAGAGAAAATCCGGCAAAATCTGTTCGCCAACTTTTTTCGCGAACGTCTGCCCCTCGTTCACGTCCTTCTGCCGGTGTCCCTCCGCGCGATGCCCGAATACTTCGTGGAAGAACACTGCCGCCGCGCGGCCCGTCAGCATCACCGGCCCGGCAAACGGCTCCACCAACGGCGCCACCTTCAACTTTTCTGTTTCGCGGATTAACTGCTGGATCTGCGCGGTCACTGCAGCCTCGTCCGGCGCGCCGGCGGCATCGGTCCAGTCGAAGTTTGCGTAGCGGTTGATGTCCATTCCGTCTTCCGACTTGCCTTGCACCTGCATCTCCAGCCGGTAACGCGTCTGGCCGAATTGCACGCGGGTTCCTTCGCTGTTCGCCTGGTACTCGTTTTCCGCCAGTGCCGAAAAGGTCACAATCGAATTCAGCACCGCCGCCGATTCGCGGAAGGTCCGCGTATACGCGCGCACGCGCTCTTCCCACGGTTTGCGGTCGATTTGGATGCTCGCCCGCCCGCCGAAATAGGTTTGCGGCTTCTCCACCGAAAAGTCCGGCGCCTGCGCTTCCGCCGTCTCCGCTTTCACTTCCTTGCCGGTGCGGATTTGCATCAGGGCTTCCGCCGCGTCGCGGTATTCGTGGTCGGTCTGCAGCCAGATCATCCGCCGCAGTACAGCCACGTCGTCGTCCACCGGCACGGCCACCGCCCCGCCGAAGCCGGACTGCTCGCGCCCGCCCACCTTGCGCGTGTTATCCAGTTCATGGCTCCCCGCGCGCACCTGCACCTGCAGGTACCGCGACTTCGATTCCTGGCTGTTGAGCAGCGCCCCGTTCGACCCCATCACCTCCGCGCGCGTCTGGTCGGTCACCGCATAGCTGATGAAGTACGCCGGTGGATCCGCCATCCGCAGCACTCCCATCGACCGCTCCAGCTCCGCCTCCATCGCCTCCACCACCGGCCCGCCCGCACGCGCGGCAACCGCTTTGTTCGCCGGTGCCGTACCGCGCTTGGCGTCGGCGGCCTGCGGCTCTTTGGGCAGCGGTAGCGCGGTCCCGCTCTGCGGGATCGCCGCCAGCGCCACAAGCGCCAGGCAAGCGCCAAGGATTCTCCGATTGCTGCAAAGCAAAGCTGGCTTCATCTGTTGTCCTTCCTGATGTAATGCAAAGTTGTATAGTGTATGCCGTGCCCTGTTTCTTGTCGAGTCTGCGGTCGCTAGCCACTAACCACTAGCTACTGGAGTTTTGATGCGCGCAATCGTCGCCCGGCAGTATGGCTCTCCGAAAGTTTTTGAGCTCCAAAATCTGCCCGAACCGCAACTCAAGCCCGGCCAGGTGCTCATCCGCGTCAAGGCCGCCGGCATCAACTTTGCCGACATTCTCTCGCGCATGGGCATGTACGGCGGCGTTCCTAAGCCTCCCTTCGTCCCCGGCCTGGAAGTCTCCGGCGTCATCGAGGACGTCGCTTCCGGCCTCCCCGCCGGGGCCGCGGGCCTCGCCAAAGGCGTGCGCGTCGCCGCCCTCACCAAATTCAAAGGCTACGCTGAACTCGTCGCCGTCCCTGCCCTGCAAGTCTTTCCAATTTCGGCCAGTGTTTCCTTTGAAGACGCCGCGGCTATCCCCGTGAATTATTTGACCGCATATCATTCCATGTTTCAGATGGGCAATTTGCAGGCCGGCGACCGCATTCTGATTCACGCCGCCGCCGGAGGCGTGGGCGTTGCCGCCATTCAGCTCGCCAAAGCCCGCCAGCTCGTCATCTTCGGCACCGCGGGTTCCGCCAAGCAGGACTACCTGCGCAGCATTGGCGTGCACTATCCCATTGATTACAGCAAAGAGGATTTCGTGGAAGTCGTCCGCCGCGTGGCCCCCGACGGCATCGAGCTGGCCTTCGACGCCGTGGGCGGTGACTACTTCAAGCGCAGCCAGCGCTGCCTTGGCCCCGGCGGCCGCCTGGTCGTTTACGGCTTTTCCGCCGCCGTCGGCCCGGACGGCAAGCGCAGCCTCTGGCGCATCGCCAAAGCTCTGCTCCAAACGCGCCTCTACCATCCGCTGCCGATGATTGACCGCAACCTCGCCGTCATCGGCGTCCATCTCGGCCGCATGCAGGGACGCGAAGCTCTCATGAAAAAAGAAATGGATGAAATCCTTCGGATGTACGAGGCCGGAGAAGTGAAGCCGGTGATCGGAAAATCATTCCCGCTCGAGCAGGCCGCCGACGCGCATCGCTTTATCCACGCCCGTCAGAACATCGGCAAGGTCCTGCTCACGGTTTCCTAATTTTCGTGCAGGATTGGAGTATCGAGCCTATTTTCTCTTTTCTATTTTCGATTTTCGCTTTTGTCTTCTCTGCTACTGCGGCTTCGCAAACGTGCTCGCCTCAATCTTCTCGTTGAGTTTCAGTTCTTTTACCGTGAGATCGGAATACAGCCCGCCGTCGCGGTAGGTGACCCAGTGATACGGGAACTTCACTCCATCTACTTCGCGAAAATCGCTCCACCGCCGTTCTTCCTCCACGGATCCCTGCATGGTCGCGGCCCGGTATTTGGCTCCGACCAGCAGTTTAGTCGCCGCGTCGAAATACAACTTCACTTTGCCCGTGGGCCCGCTCCACTCCACCAGCAGCGTCTTCTGTCCCGCGAACTCTTTTTCACCGCCAAATTCCGCCTCCGCCTTTCCGGCCAGAGCTTTTTTGTACAGCCCGATCCCTCCGGTCAGATCAATTCCGCGCATGTATTCGCCGCTCAAATCCGCCGGCAGGTCGAACGTTCCTTGTGCCGAGGAAACCCAGGCCGCTTTTCCATCGAACCCCTGCGAAAATGTGCCCATCTGCAACGTCGTCTCATAACGCGACCGGTCCGGATAGCCTAGTTGTGATTTCAACTCCACCGCAACCGTTCCCATCGGATAGTTCGCGTCTCCCGCAGAAGTGAAAGACAGGCTCTCGACTTTCTTCACCGCCTCGCCCCCGGCCGCCGCCGCGGCATCCACCAGGATTTCCGCTGCGCGTTTCTTTGTGTTAGGTGTCTCTGGTGCCTGGGCTGCCTGTGCGTGCGCGCAGGTCAGACAGAGAACCCATAAAATTGCTGCGCGCGCTGTGATCGAAAAAAGTTTTTCGATTCGCATTGCCGACCTCTCTCCGTGCGCCGATCTGCCATTCCAGTCAACCGGCCGCGCCTACTCTTCCAGTACGTGCATTATCCTCGAAAATGTCGTCTCAATCCTGGTTTTCACCCTGCATTCTGAAACTCTGCCACTTCGTCTCTCCTGCACTCTTCCCGTCTTTAACCCTTTAACTTTTCAACCCGTTTCTTGTTAAGATGTCGCTCTTGAATCGTAGGTTGGCGGACGCTTCGTCCCGCAGCGACGGGTTCAACATGCGCCGCCCCCGGAGGCACACATGGCGAAGAAAACTGGACTCACCAAGGCCGCGGAAGCGATCGGTAGTTCGATTGGTGCCGCCGAGCGCGCGGCCCGCGACGCCGGCAAGATCGCGCAGAGCACGGCTCGCGACGCAAGTAAGGCCGCCGCGGAGGTGTCCAAAATGGCGAAGGATGCCTCCAAGGACCTGCAGAAAAAAGCCAAAGCCCTCAGCAAGGACGTGCAGAAAACTCAGAAAAAGCTGAGCAAGCTGTTTGCAAAGCTCCGTGGGTAGG
>CAZIWR010000056.1:0-13348 GCA_964542805.1 uncultured Acidobacteriaceae bacterium | reverse complement strand
TACCTCGCCGCCGGCGTCATTGGCGGTGAAGGCCAGCCTTGTGATTTCACCTTGCTACGCTTTTACACTTGGAACTCTACGCGCCGCGGCTACGAAACTGCGTACATCGAATCCAATTTCTGTGCACGCCTTCCCATCCGCGTCACGCCCATTCCCGCCGGCGCCAATCTCGAAAAATCGGAAGCCGCCGTCAGCTTCACGGCGGTCGGCAAATCCGGCGACGAAACCCGCGAATACCGCATGCGGCAAAACATCCTCCGCCGCCTTCGCGCGAAGAAGTAGTAGCACTCTTTCCGACGAGCCACTAGGCACTGGCTACCCGCCACTCCTATAATGTGCCCGTGCGTCTTCCAGGCCGTCTCGCTGTGCTCGCTCTATGTTCTCTGTGCCTCTGTGGTGGAATTGTGTTTTCCCTTGCCGCCTGCTCTACCCAGCAAGCCCAGTCCCCGCCGCCCAAGCCCGCGCCCCCGCCGCTCGAATTCCTCGGCGAATGGGGCACTCGCGGCGACGGCCCCGGGCAACTCAGCTATCCGAGCAGTTTGGCAGTGGATTTTGCGGGAAACATCTACCTTTCTGATAGCGGAAATGGATTTGTCCACAAATTCTCGCCAGACGGCAAACCGCTCTTTTCGTTTCAGGATGGTTTGGTGAAATGTCCGGACGGTCTCGCGCTGGATGGTGGTGGCGCGGTTTATGTCGCGGACCCCACCCGGGGAAATGTTGTGATCTTTTTCCCCAATGGGGATCGCCTGCGGTCACTGCACATCGCACCCCCGCGCAAGTGCGCGGAGCCTTTTGGAATCAGCGTGGATGCGAATGGAAACCTGTTCGTGGCCGACCGTGGCCGCCGCGTAATCCAAAAATACAGCACGCGCTGGCGGCTTCTTTCCACCTGGGGCATCGCGAAAAGCGTCCCCAGCGATGTCGGTGAGCCTGCGGATATTGCCACGGATGCGGAAGGCTTTCTCTACGTCAGCGACACAAAGGCACGGCAAGTGCAAAAGTACAGTTCCGATGGACGCATCGTCATGACGTATTCCGTTCCTGCCACCGAACCAGCGCCTGTTGTCCTGGCCGGCCTCGCCCTGTCTTCGAAGCAAATTTTTGTCGCTGATCCTTCTCAGCATCGTATCTACGTGTGGTCGAAAGATGGCAGCTATCTCCACTCGGAGAATCTGGCGGCGCGCCCTCAAACAAATGAGCCTACGCCCATGGATGTGGCCGTGACTCCGCGAGGCGAATTGCTCGTGCTCGATTCACAAGGCGCGCGTGTTCTCCGTTTCCGCATCAATTTCTAGCCCTGCGTTGCTTTTCCGCCGTTAAAGTGCCACCATTTTGATCGCAGTCATCTGAGGAAGTGTCATGCTCATCCAAAAAGTGGGAGAAGCTGCGGGACTTATCTGGCTGGCGATCGATTCGCAGGGCCCGCTCAAAATGACAGCCCTGAAAAAGCAACTCAAGGTCAACGACACCATTCTGAACATGGCTCTGGGCTGGCTCGCCCGCGAAGACAAGATCGAAATGACCGCCTCCGGCCGCACGTTTCTCGTCCAGATGAAGTAGCGCGGCCTTGCATGTGACGCTGTGATTCTGAAACCTGGCGCTTACCGCCGGGCTGAGGAATCTCTCTTTTCACAACACGATGGCCCTGCTCCTCGCCGAATCCGACGTCCGCTCTTTGCTCACCATGCCCATCGCCCTCGACGCGGTGGAAAAATCTTTCTTGCGTCTTGCCGACGGCACCGCCGTCCTCCATCCCCGCCAGCGCCTCCATCCGCCCAACGGCGCCTACCTGCACTACATGGCCGCCGCCGACAGCGTTTCCGGCTACATGGGCATGAAGCTCTACACCAGCGCGCGCGGCGGCCTGCGATTTGTTGTGCCGCTGTTTCGCACGGCCACCGGCGAGCTCGTGGCGCTCATCGAAGCTGACTATCTTGGCCAAATGCGCACCGGCGCCGCCACCGGCATCGCCACCAAATTCCTGGCGCGGCAAGACGCGCGCACTGTGGGCATCGTCGGCACAGGCGTCCAGGCGCGTACGCAGCTCGAAGCCGTTGCCGCCGTCCGCAAACTCGAGCGCATTCGCGCCTTCGGACGCAATCCCGAGCGCCGCGCGCAATTCTGCAGGGAAATGTCGGACAAGCTCAGCCTGCCTGTCGAGCCCGCCGCCTCCGCCGAGGAAGCCGTGCGCGGCGCCGATATCGTTATCGCGGCCACGACCGCCACCGCTTCCGTCGTGCTCGGCGAATGGCTCGCCCCCGGCATGCACGTGAACGCCATCGGCGCGAATTTTCCGCAGAAGCGCGAGCTCGACGACCAAGCGATTTCTCGCGCCGCACTGATCGCCGTGGATTCCATTGAGCAATCCCGTCAGGAAGCTGGCGACCTCATTCAGGCTTTTGTTGGCGATGAACTGCGCTGGTCCGCCGTCCGCGAAATCGCCGGCATCGTCGCCCGTCGCATTCGTGGCCGCTCCAGCGACGACGAGATCACGCTCTTCAAGTCCAACGGGATTGCCATCTGGGACGTCTCCGTCGCCGCCCGCGTCTTTGAATTGGCGCTGGAAAAACAGCTCGGCATGCGTATCCCTCTCTGGGAACACTGCGGCTAGCTTTTTCTTTTTCCAATCTCAAATGAAGCTATCGAGGGTCTCTGCAGGCTACAACTTTTTCAGCCCCGCCGCAGCTCGCTTCTGAATCTCCGGGAATGGCGGTTTGCCGACGCGCCTCAGCTCGGCCGGCGACGCAGGCGGTTTTCCAGGGCTTTGTGCAGTCGGTCACGAACGTCGTCCGGCAGCGGCGCCGGCTGGGAATTACAATACAAGTGTATCGTCTTGCGCGTGGTATCCACCACCAGCCGGCAATCCTCGCAGTTCGACAGGTGGCGCTCCACCTCGGCCATCAGCGCGCCGTCCGATTCGCCGTTCAAGTAGCCGCTCAGTTCCTTGATGATGTCCTTACACTTCAATTTTCTTCTCGCTTTCGAAAGTAACGATTCAATTTCTGGCGCAGTTTCAGACGCGCACGCAGCAGCCGCGATTTCACCGCCGGAACGCTGAGTCCCAGGATCTCGGCCGTCTCCTCCGTGGACAATTCTTCGATGTCGCGCAGCGCAAACACAATTCCAAACGTCGGGTCGAGGTCCCCGATGACGCTTTGCAAAATCTTCTGCAATTCCGCCTGCTCATAGTGCTGCTCGGGGCTGGGTCCCCAGTCTTCCAGCTCGCGGATCATCAAGTCGTCTTCCGTTTCGATTTTCTCGTCCAGCGAAATCTGTCCGGGCCGCCGCTTGCGCAGCTTCATCAGCCCTTCGTTCACGGTAATCCGCACCAGCCAGGTATAGAAGCGCGAGTCCCCCTGGAAATCCTTCAGGTGCGAATAGGACTTCAGGAACGCCTCCTGCATCACGTCTTCGGCGTCCTCTTTGTTCTGAGTGATGTTCATGGCCAGGCGGAAAATTTTCCGCTCGTAGCGGTTCACCAGTTCCTCAAACGCGCGGACGTCTCCGGCCTTCGCTTGGGCGACGAGCGTGCCTTCGCCGTCGGAAATGCTGGGCGGTGACTGCGCCGGTTTGGCGGATGTGGGATCCATGGACCTTGATTGGCCTGCTCCGGGTGCGCATGCCATCCGGAAGCCGCTCAACAGATTACCATACTCACTTTCGCCGCATGCACCCATGGTCATGGCGCCTAGCTTCCGTCTATCTGACTCTGGTAAGCGCTCTTCGGATGCAGAAATATTTTTCGTTGACCCCTTGACGCCGCCCTCCAATTAACGTACATTTTCGAACGAACGTTCGACATACGAATCGCGCAACCGTGGCCAAAGCCGCCCACAATCACTTTCCGGCCTTCGACCGCAAGCTGGCGCACATTTTGCGTCACGCGGCCGGCGTGTTTTCCGAGAAAGGCTACGCAGGCGCTTCCATCCGCGACATCTCTCGCGTCTCCGGCGTATCGCTTTCCGGCCTGTACTACTACTTCGAAAGCAAACAGGAGCTCCTCTATCTCATCCAGCTGTACACGTTTTCCGAAATCGTTCGCCGCCTGGAAGTGCGTCTCGCTGGCGCGGCCGCCCCCATCGACCGCGTGCAAGTCCTCGTGCGCAACCATCTCGATTATTTCCTGCAGCACCCCGTGGAGATGAAGGTCCTCTCCCACGAAGCCGACGAGCTGGATGGCCGCTACGGCCGTGAAATTGCCGAAATCAAGAAACGCTATTATTCACTCGCGCTGGGGATTTTCGAAAACCTTCGCCGCAACGGCGCTGCCCGCCGCATGAATCCGCGCGTGGCCGTCCTCAGCTTGTTCGGCATGATGAATTGGATTTACACGTGGTATAACCCGAAGGTGGATCCTTCGCCGGATTGCATCGCCGCTACCATGGCGGAAATTTTTCTGGACGGCGTCTCCAACGGCCACGGCCCGCAGCGCGCCTCCAATGGCCGCACCGCCCGCGCGTCGCGCACGCTGGTGGGCTCGAAGGCTCACGCACGGATGTAGGGTCGGATTCTTGACTTCACGCAACGCACCGAGAGAGGGGAATTGACATGGCCACATCGCAGACGGTCGAGCAAAAGACGCTGGTGAATTATCGCGTCGAGGACGGCGTCGCCATCCTGGAGATGAGCGATCCACCGGCGAATACCTACACGTACGAGATGATGCAGCAGCTCGATGCCTGCATCCTCGCTGCACGCATGGACGAAAGTGCGCACGTCATCGTCCTGCGCGGCGGGGGCGAGAAATTTTTCTCCGCCGGCGCGAGCATCCCCATGCTCAACCGCGTGGATCCTCAATTCAAATATTACTTCTGCCTGCACGCTAACGAGA
The DNA here is from genome assembly GCA_964542805.1 of uncultured Acidobacteriaceae bacterium. Taxonomy (GTDB): domain Bacteria; phylum Acidobacteriota; class Terriglobia; order Acidiferrales; family UBA7541; genus JACQDE01. The sequence goes on along the minus strand of CAZIWR010000056.1, from coordinate 8,514 downwards.
CGCTTTCGCGCTTCGAGCAGACTCCCAAGCTGGTCATCGCCGCGCTCAACGGCCACACCGTCGGCGGCGGCCTAGAGATCGCCATGGCCTGCGACATCCGCATCGCCAAAAAAGAAGGCGGCAAGATTGGGTTGCCTGAAGTGAACCTCGGCGTGCTCCCCGGCACCGGCGGCACGCAGCGCATGTTGCGCATCATCGGCCGCGCCCGCGCCATGGAGTTGATGACCACCGGCCGCACCTTCAGCTTCGAAGAGGCGCTCGAGTTCGGCCTGATACACTACATCTATGAGAAGGAAACTTTCTGGGAAGACGTCCTGGCCTACGCGCGCCAGTTCTGCCCGCCCAACAAGGCTTCGCGCGCGGTTGGCCGCATCAAGCGCGCCGTGGTCAGCGGCAGCGAAGTTCCGTTCCAGGAAGCGCTGGCTATCGAGCGCGAATTGCAGCAACTGCTCTTCACCAGCGAGGACGCCAAGGAAGGTATCGCCGCCTACGTGGGCAAGCGTCAAGCGTCCTTCAAAGGCAAGTAGGGGCCGAACTTTAGATCGGCCCTTTTTCGAGTTTCGAGATTTGCGAAAGGCATTATGGCCACAGCAGTCGTACAACCGAAACCTGGAAAGCTGTTCATCGGCGGCCAGTGGCTCGACGCCGCGGATGGAAAAACGTATGCCACGCTGAATCCCGCCACCGGCGAAACGCTAACCGTGGTTGCCGAAGCCGGCGAGCGCGACGCCGACGCCGCTGTCCAAGCCGCGAGGAAAGCCTTCGATTCCGGCAAATGGCCCGAGATGGCCGCCTCCGACCGCGGACGCATTCTCTGGCGCCTCGGCGACCTCGTCGAAAAGCACGCCGACGAGCTGGCCACGCTGGAAACGCTCGACAACGGCAAGCCCATCTTCGAATCGCGCTACGTGGACATCCCCATGGTGGCGGAAGTGTTCCGCTACTTCGCCGGCTGGGCCACCAAAATCCACGGCGAAACAGTTCCCGTCAAAGGGCCCTTCCTGCATTACACGCTGCGCGAACCGGTCGGCGTGATTGCGGCGATTATACCGTGGAATTTCCCGTTGCTGATGGCCTCGTGGAAAATCGCTCCGGCGCTCGCCGCAGGCAACACCGTCGTGCTCAAGCCGGCGCCGTGGACGCCGCTCACCGCGCTGCGTTTCGCCGAGCTTTGCCAGGAAGCCGGCGTGCCCGAAGGCGTGGTCAACGTCGTCACCGGCTCTACACGGGAATTGGGCCGCGCGCTCGTCCGCCACCCGGGCGTGGACAAGATCGCCTTCACCGGCTCCACGGCCACCGGCCAGGAAATTATCCGCGAGTCTGCCGCGTCGCTGAAGCACGTCTCGCTCGAGCTCGGCGGCAAGTCGCCCAACATCGTTTTTGCCGACGCAGACCTTGACGCCGCCGTCAAGGGCGCCACGCTCGGCATTTTTTACGGCAAAGGCGAAGTCTGCGCCGCCGGCTCGCGGCTCTTCGTCGAGAAAAAAGTGAAAGACGATTTTCTGCATAAGCTTGTCGAGCGCGCAAAGAAAACGCAGCCCGGCGACCCGCTCGATCCCAAAACGCGCTTCGGCTCGCTGGTCAGCGAGCAGCAGATGAACAAAGTCCTCGGCTACATCGAAAAGGGCAAGGCGGAAGGCGCCGCCGTGGTGGCCGGCGGCAAGCGCGCCGAATTCGGCAGCGGCAAGGGCTGCTTCGTCGAGGCCACTGTCTTCGACGGGGTGCGCAATGACATGACCATCGCCCGCGAGGAAATCTTCGGCCCCGTCCTCGCCACCATCGAGTTCGGCGATGTCTCCGACGCCGTCCGCCAGGCCAACGACAATCCCTACGGCCTCGCCGCGGCCGTGTGGACGCGCGATATCGGGCGCGCTCATCGCGTCGCCGCCCAGCTCAAGGCCGGTACGGTTTGGATTAACACCTACAACAATTACGATCCCGCCGCCGCGTTCGGCGGTTATAAGATGAGCGGCTACGGCCGCGAGCTCGGAATGCACGCGATGGAGCTGTACACCCAGGTCAAAAGCGTCTGGGTGAATCTGAAGGATTAAGTAGCACAGGATTCCAGCCTGTGCTGTTTCTTAGGAGCAAATGAAAACTCTTCCGGATTACTTGCGCAAGGGAATGAAGCTGATGATTGTCGGGTTCAACCCCGGCGAAAACTCGGCCCGCGTCGGTCATTATTACGCTGGCCGCAATAACCAGTTCTGGCCGCTGCTCTACGAATCCGCCATCATCCCCGAGCCGATTGACCATCACGACGACAAGCGCATGATCGAATTCGGCATCGGCCTGACGGACATGGTCAAGCGGCCCACCCGCGGCATCGAAGAAATCGGCCGCGAGGAGTGGGCCGAGGGCCGTGTCCTTCTCGCGCAGAAAATGCAGGAATTTTCGCCGCGCATCGTGGCCTTCAACGGCAAGCTCTGTTACGAAAAATTTACGGGGCGTCCCTGCAAGCTCGGCTTGCAGAAAGAAACTCTGTACGGCGCCGCTGTATTTGTTCTGCCTTCGACGAGCGCGCAGAACGCCGGCGCCACGCAGGCGCAAAAGCTGCGCTACTTCAAGCAGCTCGCCGCCCTGGTTGCAAAGTCGAAACACTGATTTCGTAGGACAGGCTCCCGAAGCTTCGGGACGGCCTGTCCACCGCGATTGATAACGATGTCACACACGCCACAACCTGCCATCGCCCCTGTCCTCCTCGAATCCCGCGAGGGCGCCGTCCTCACCCTCACGATGAATCGCCCGGAGAAGCTCAACGCCTTGAGCGTGGATCTCACCACGGCGCTGCTCGACGCCTTCCGCCGCGCTGCTGCCGACTCGGCGCTTCGCGCCATTGTTCTCACCGGCGCTGGCCGTGCTTTTTGCGCAGGCGGCGACCTTGCGCTCATCGCCGACGCTCGTCGCCGCAATGCAGGGCAAGAGCTCGAATCTCTGATTCGCGGCGGTAGTCAATTGGCGCTGGCAATCTGCGATACGCCCGTTCCCGTTCTGGCAGCCGTCAACGGCCCTGCCGCGGGTGCCGGCATGAACGTCGCGCTGGCCTGCGACATTCGCATCGCCTCGGAAAACGCGGCCTTTGGTCAGAATTTTGCCAAGGTCGGCCTGTTCCCGGATTTTGGCGGCACCTATTTTCTTCCGCGTCTGGCCGGACCCGCGCGCGCCGCAGAGATGTTTTACACCGGCGAGATGATTTCCGCCGTTGAAGCGGAGCGCATCGGCGTGGTGAACCACGTTGTCCCGCACGCTCGCCTTGCCGAGGAAGCCCGCGCGCTGGCCGGCAAGCTCGCCGCCGCGCCGCCGATTGCCGCCCGGGCCGTGAAAAAAGTATTGTTCGGCACCGAACGCGCCGCGCTCGAACGCGCTCTGGAGATGGAAGTGCAGCAGCAGGTGAAATGTTTTCTATCCGAGGACTGCACCGAGGGCCTGCGCGCCTTCTTCGAAAAGCGCGCGCCTCAATTTTGCGGTCGGTAGCCATTTGTAGCCCGCCACTTGAGAGGCGGGGCATTTAGATTTCGCGCAACACTGTAGACATTTGAAAAGGAGATTCACCAAATGCCCGCTTCTCGCATCTCGACCTTTGACGATTGGGTGGACCTCTTCGGCTCGTGGCGAAAAGACATCGGCGTGGACTACCCCGAAATCGCCAACTACCACTTCGAGGCCAAGTTTGGCCCCACGCGCTCGAACGAAATTGAATTCGGCGCCTATAAGGGCCGCCCCAAGTGGCAGCGCGTTCTCCAAATTCCCGATCAGCGCATGCGCGACGCCCTGATGAACCTCATTGTCTTTCAGGGTGACACGGAGTTTGCCTCCGTCGAGCAGCAGCGCCAGCTTTTTCTTAATTCTCCCAGCGAGCACGACCGCCAGTCGCTCTGCCGCGTGGTCACAGAGGAGATGCGCCACGGCTGGCAGATGTGCCATCTGCTCATTTCGCACTTTGGCTATAGCGGCCGCGTCGAAGCGCAGAAAATGCTCGAACGCCGCGCCTTCGAATCCAAGCGGCTACTCGGCGCCTTCAACCAAGACGTCAACAACTGGCTCGACTTTTTTACTTACACCGACTTCGTGGACCGCGACGGCAAGTTTCAGCTCACCATGCTGAGCTATTCTGGCTTTGAGCCGCTCGCGCAATCCATGATCCCGATGCTCAAGGAGGAATCGTTCCACTTGGGCACCGGCCAGGACGGCCTGAAACGCATCGTCAAAGCTGGCGTTATGCCGCTCCAGGTCATCCAAAAATTCGTCAACAAGTGGATTCCTGTCAGCTACGATCTTTTCGGCGTGGATAATTCCAGCTCCGCGCATTGGTTTTACGTTTGGGGTCTCAAGGGCCGCTTCGACGAGCCGCAGGCCAAGCAGGAAGCCGACCTCGGCAAGATGAACGAGCACAACCGTTATCTTTACCATCTCGAATGCAAACAGCTCATCGAGCTGATTAACAAGGGCATTCCGGCCGGCGCGCAGCCTCTCTACGTGCCCGACCTGAAATTCAATCGCCACATCGGCGAGTTTGCCAATCAGCCGTACAGCGTCCACGGCGAGCTGCTCTCGACGCGCGAATTCGAGCAGCACCTCAAGGACATGCTGCCGCAGCCCGAAGACATCAAGCTCGTCGAAGACATCCAGGCCAACGAGCCGAAATGGATCGCACCAAAACTGTCGGTGCAGTGATCTCGTAGGGGCGGACCTGAGTGTCCGCCGATTTCATTGAATGTCCGCCACCGTCCAACCCGGCACCGCTCGCGGCTACTCGCTCGGCGAACTCATGGTCGCTGCCGCGGCTCGCGAAATCCGCGACGCCGAGCTGGTTTTTGTCGGCATGCGTTTGCCGCTGCTGGCGTTTCTACTTGCGCGCCGCACCCACGCGCCCCATGCTATCGCGCTCTACGAAAACGGCATCATCCGCGAGACGCCGTCGCCGGGAATGCTCTACACCATGGGCGATTCGCCCAATCTGCACGGCGCGACGCTGTGCGGCTCGATGCTCGACGTGATGTCGCTGCTGCAGCAGGGTCGCGTCCACGTCGGCTTTCTCGGCGCGGCGGAAGTGGACCGCTTCGGCAATCTCAACTCAGTCTGGGGACTGCGCGGCTCCGCGGAAATCCGCCTGCCCGGCTCCGGCGGCGCCTGCGACATCGCCTGCCTCGCGCAGCGTACTGTCGTGATCCTCGCACACGACCGCGCGCGCCTCGTCGAGCGTGTCCGCCACGTCACCTCTCCCGGCTACGGCAGCGGCAATTCCTGGCGCCGCTCACGCGGACTTCCCGCGCGCTCCGGCCCTGGCGCCGTCATTACCACGATGGGCATTCTTCGCTTCGGCGCCGATGGCGAAGCGTTCCTTGCCTCCGCGCATCCCGGCATTCCCGTCGAGGAAATTCTTGCCGCCACCGGCTGGACCCTGCGCGTCGCCGATTCGCTCGAAACTACGCCGCCGCCCACCGCCGCCGAGCTCGCCGTCATCCGCGAGCTCGACCCGGAACATTTCTGGACAGGAGTGGGCAAATCATGACAACCGAGACCGCAATGATCCGCGTTCGCACCGAAGGCCGCACCGCCTGGATCACGCTCGACCGTCCGCCGCTCAACATCATGGACATTTCGATGATGCGCGAACTCGACCACGCGCTCACCGATCTCGTCAAGCGCTGCGACTTCATTGTTTTTGAAGGTGCGGGGCCAAAAGGATTTTCGGCCGGCGCGGAAGTAAAGGACCACACGTCCGACCGCGTCTCCGGCATGCTGCACGCCTTCCACGCCATCTTTCGCATTCTGGCGCACGCCGACTGTGTCAGCATCGCTGCTGTTCACGGCGCGTGTCTCGGCGGCGGCTGCGAGCTGGCCACCTTTTGCGATTTTGTCGTGGCCACGGAGTCCGCCAAATTCGGCCAGCCGGAAATCAAGCTGGGCTGCTTTCCTCCGGTCGCCGTGGTCACATTTCCCGTACTCGTGGGCCTGCGTGCCGCGCTTGATTTGATCCTCACTGGCCGCACGATTTCCGCGGCGGAAGCGAAGCAGCTCGGCCTGATTTCCCGCGTCGTCCCCGACGACGCACTGGCGACCGGCGTCGAGGAGCTTCTTGGTGATCTGCGCAAGCACAGCCCGGCGGTGATCCGCTTGACTCGTTGGGGGCTCCTCGACCGCGCTGGCATGGATTTCGAAAAGCATTTGCGCGATGCCGAAGAGCTTTATCTCGATGAGTTGATGAAAACCGAAGATGCTCAGGAAGGCGTCCGCGCGTTTCTGGAAAAGCGCGCTCCTGTTTGGCAAGGCCGATGAAATCGAACGTCGAATCTCGAACTTCGAAACTCGTTACGATGCGCGACGCCATCGCCGCGCACGTCCCCAACGGCTCGATGGTTCTGCTCGGAGCACAGCTCGAGCCCATGATCCCCTTTGCTGCGGGCCACGAGCTTATTCGCCAGTCTCGCCGCGACCTCACTCTCGTCGGCCCCATCTCCGACATTCTCTTCGACCAGATGATTGGTGCGGGTTGCGTGGCGCGCACCATGGCCGCATGGGTCGGCAACGTCTCCGCCGGCGTGGGCTACTGCTTCCGCCGCGCGGTGGAAAAAAATATCCCGCGCGCGCTTGCCACAGTGGACTACTCCAACTTCACTCTTGCGCTCGGCCTGCATGCCGGCGCCATGGGCGTGCCATTCATGCCCACGTATTCGACGATGGGCAGCGACCTGCTCGCTAAGAACGGCAACCTGCGCGAATTCAATTCGCCGGTCAACGAAGAAAAGCTCATCGCCGTCCGCGCGCTGCGTCCCGACGTGGCCATCATCCACGTGCAGCGCGCCGATCAGTTCGGCAACGCGCATCTGTGGGGCTCGCTCGGTGTCGCTGTGGACGGTGCGCGCGCCGCGCGCAAGGTCATCGTCATCGCAGAGGAAATCGTTGCGCCGGAGGTCATTGCCTCCGACCCCAACCGCACGCTGATTCCTGGTTTTCTCGTCGCCGCTGTCATCCACGAGCCCTGGGGCGCGCATCCCTCGCCCGTGCAGGGCTATTACGGCCGCGACCATGCGTTTTTCTCGCAGTATCACGAGCAGTCGCGCGAACTGAAGGATTTTGAAGCTTGGCTCCAGCGCTGGGTTCTCAGTGTAAAGGACCGCAAGGAATACATGAATCTGCTCGGCGCGTGCCGCGTCGAGTCATTGGGCGTAAAACAGCACGCTATGTCCGCCGCGGCGGACTTCGGGTATTGAATCGATGACTAACGACATTCAAATCTTGCCCCGCGAGGTGAAGCAGCGCCTCGACCGCGGCGACAAAATGCTGCTCGTGGACATTCGTCAGGAATGGGAGCACAAGACCTGCCGCATCGAAGGCGCGACGCTGGTGCCCATGGAAACGATGGGCGCGCAATTGCCGCTCTTCGAAGCCGCAGAGGAAATCGTTGTGTACTGCCATCATGGCGTACGAAGTTTGAACGCCGTCGTCTGGCTGCGCCAGCAGGGCATCGCAGCGCGCTCGATGGCTGGCGGCATCGCGCGCTGGTCGGAGGAGATTGACCCCTCCGTCCCGCGCTATTGACTTAGCTTAGGCTTTCAGGCGGGCATTTGTAGCCCGCCTCTTCAGAGGCGAGGAAACTCGATTGAAACGGTGAGCAATGGCAAAGGCAAAACTCCAATTTCTCCACAAACCCACTTGAACCTCCTGCCGCAAAGCAAGAGGTCTCTTGCTCAAAAAAGGCGTGGAAATGGAACTGCGCGATCTGGATAAGCAGCGGCTCACCGTGACGGAACTCGACGCGCTGATCGGCAGCCGCGACTACAAGCTCTTTTTGAATACGCGCAACGAGCTGTATCGCGAGCGCAATATGGCTGCAAAGCCGCCGTCGCGCACCGAAGCATTGAAGCTGATGGCCGCGAATCCGAACCTGATTCGCCGCCCCGTGGTGATTCGCGGCGGCCGCATCGTCCTCGGCTTTGACGAAGCTGCGCTCAAAAAACTAGTCACTGACAACTGACCACATGACCAAACAGCTCATCAAGCTCAAAATAAACGGCGAACTTTACGAACTTGCCGTCCCGCCCAACAAGCTTTTGCTCGACGTGCTCCGCGAGGACCTCGGCCTGACCGGCACCAAGCGTGGCTGCGACGATTCCTCTTGCGGCTGCTGTGCTGTGCTGGCCGCCGGCACGCCGATGCTGGCCTGCGTCGCGCTGGCCGCGAGCTATCAGGATTGCGAACTCACTACCGTCGAAGGCCTCGGCGCTCTCGACGCGTTGCATCCCGTGCAATCTAGTTGGGGCGACGCGGGCGGCGCGCAATGCGGCTTTTGCACGCCAGGCTTCTTGATTTCGACGAAAGCTTTGCTCGACCGCAACCCCAATCCTTCGCTCGACGAAATCCGCGATGCGCTCTCCTCGAATCTCTGCCGCTGCACCGGCTACATGCAAATCTACGAATCCGTGAAGCTGGCCATCGAGCGCGCAGCCGCTGGCAAATCCGCCGGAGCGAGGAGCTGACATGGCCCAGCACTCCGTCATCGGCAAACCACTG
>CAZIWR010000055.1:0-13360 GCA_964542805.1 uncultured Acidobacteriaceae bacterium | reverse complement strand
GCGAAGGCAGCCGGGCGAATTTGTTTGGGCAAATGGTGAATCATCAGGCTGCTGAGCACGACGTCGAACTCGCCGCTGCCAAATGGCAATGATTCGATCACGGCGGTTTCGAAGCGGACGTCCGCGCCGGCACGCGCAGCTTTCATGCGCGCTCGCGCGACCATCTCCGGAGCCGGGTCGATGCCGGCCACTGTGCCAGCTGCACCGACGCGCCTCCGCGCTTCCATCGACAGCAGGCCCGTGCCGCAACCCACATCGAGAACTTTTTCGCCGGGCTGCAAATTCACCAAATCAAGCGTAATCTCCCGCAGCCGCGTCTCGCCACCAAGAGTTAGCGCGCCCATCAGCACGTCGTACCAAAAGGCCCAATGAATCAGCTTGCCCGGCGTGTGTGGATGCTGATCAGAGTTTGATTCCGTCATTCGCCGCGACTCTCCTTGGCACTGAGAGAATAGCCGACTTCGAGCGCACGAACAAATGCGCGGATTCGCGAAGGCATAAATTTCAAAGGGAAAGGATTCGGCTATACTTTGACCGTCGCATGCCCTTCATGGACACAACTTCCCTGATCACCCTTGCGCTGGGCTTTGCGCTTGGATTGCGGCACGCCACTGACGCGGATCACATCGTCGCGGTGAGCACGCTGGTGAGCAATACCGGCGGCGCGCGGCGCGGTGCGCAGTACGGAGCGCAGTACGGAGCAAAGATTGGCGCGTTCTGGGGCGCCGGGCACCTGCTAACCATCTTTCTGATTGGCAGCGTGCTGGTGATGCTGCGCCTGAAAATTCCGCCGCGGGTGGAATGGGCGCTGGAGTTAATGGTTGCGCTGGTGCTCATCGGCCTGGGCGTCAGCACAATTTTCAAGTGCTTCACCGGACGTTTCCACTTTCACCAGCATCAGCACGGCGAGCGCGCGCACGCCCACTTGCACTTCCACACCGCCGGCCAGCCAAATCACGAACACAACAATCATTCACCGCCACTTCCGCGGCATCGCGCACCACTGCTCCTCGGAATGGCTCACGGACTCGCCGGCACAGCGGGTCTCGCGCTGCTGGTGCTGACGTCAATCCCCACGCGCGCGCTGGGCATTCTCTACCTGATTGTGTTCGGGTTGGGCGCACTGGCGGGCATGGCCGCGTTCGGCCTGGTGCTGGGCGGCGCTCTGGCCCTGCCTGCGGCTCGCGAGACGCGCCGCTTGCAGTGGCTCAACGGCATGCGTCTGGTGGCCGCCACAAGCAGCGGACTACTCGGCGTCGTGCTGGTGTGGCGCGCGCTTCTGCCGCACACCTGGCCATTCTGAATTTCCGTAGCACAGGCTAATAGCCTGTGCTACTTCAAGAAAACTCTTCCACTTCCCCACGCCAAAAAGTAGGATACGCGCGCAAGTGTTGGTCGAAGACCCTCGGAGAGGTGCACTCATGAGAAACAAAAGAGAATTGTTGCGGCAAGCGGGATTGTTGCTGGCGAGCATGGTCATTCTGTTCGGTGCGCTGCCTGCGGCGTCGCAAGAACAAGAGCGCGCCAAGCCCAAATATGACCCGGCTCTTTTTCGCGCAAAGCAATGGCGGTTGATCGGGCCCTTCCGTGGCGGGCGCTCGATCGCGTCGACGGGCGTCACCAGCGATCCGAATACCTATTACATGGGGGCCGCGGGCGGCGGCGTGTGGAAGTCCACCAACAGCGGCAATACGTGGACACCGCTGACCGACAAGTGGACCGTGAGTTCGATTGGCAGCATTGCTGTAGCCGACTCCGACCCCAATGTGGTTTACGTGGGCACGGGAGAAGCCTGTATCCGCAGCAACATTTCTCCCGGCGACGGCATGTACAAGTCCACCGACGCGGGAAAAACCTGGAAGAACATCGGCCTGCGCGAATCGCAAGCCATCAGCAAGATCGTGGTGCATCCGAAGAACGCGGACATCGTGTACGTGGCCGCGCTGGGCCACATCTGGGGGCCGAACGCGGAGCGCGGCGTATTCCGCACGATGGACGGCGGCAAAACGTGGGAGAAAGTGCTCTACAAAGACGACAAGACCGGCGCGATTGACATTGCCATGGACCCCAACAACCCCACGATTCTCTTTGCCGCAATGTGGGAAGGCTGGCGCACTGCGTGGGGCATGAACAGCGGCGGGCCCAACAGCGCGCTGTACAAATCCACGGACAGCGGCAGCACGTGGAAGCAGATTCAGGGCCGCGGCTGGCCGGAAGGAATTGTCGGCAAAATCGGCGTGGACGTGAGCCGGGCGGATTCGAACCGCGTGTACGTCATCCTCGAAGCGCTGGAGGAAAAGGGCGGCATGTACGTGTCCAGCGACGGCGGCAATAGCTGGACGCACCCCACTGACGATCACCGGCTGCGGCACCGCCCGTGGTACTACACGCACGCGGCTGCCGATCCGCAGGAAGTGAACACCGTCTATGTGCTGAACACCGGAGTGTTCAAGTCCACTGACGGAGGGAAAACTTTCGCTCCCCTCAGCGGCATTCCCCACGGCGACCACCACGACTTTTGGATCGACCCGAACAACAATAAGCGCATGGTGGACTCGAACGATGGCGGCGCTACCGTGAGCATCGATGGCGGCCAGTCATGGACGCGCGAGGATACCCTGCCCACCGCGCAGTTCTACCACATCACCGCGGATAACGATTGGCCGTACCGCATCTGCGGCGCGCAACAGGACAATTCCAGCGTGTGCATCCGCACGCGCAGCGACCGCGGCACGATCGGCGCGTGGGAATGGGGCCCGGTGGGCGGCGGCGAAGCAGGCTACATCAGCGTGGACCCGAAGAATCCGGACATTGTGTACGCCGGTGAGTACTTTGGGATCCTCACGCGCTACGACCGGCGGACGGGTCAGTCGCAGAACATCACCGTCTGGCCGGACAACACCGACGGCTGGGGCGCGGAGACGTTGAAGTATCGCTTCCAGTGGACCATGCCCATCCTCGCCTCGCGCTACGACCCCAACGTGGTCTATTACACGGGCAACGTCGTCTTTCGCACCACCAACGGCGGCATGAGCTGGGATGTGATTTCACCGGACCTGACACGCAACGACAAATCGAAGCAGGGCCGCTCCGGCGGGCCCATCACCGGCGAAAACATCAGCATGGAGTATTACAACCTGATTTTCAGCTTCGCCGAATCGCCGCTGGACAAAAACGTGCTGTGGGCCGGGGCCGACGACGGCCTGATTCACGTTTCGCGCGACTACGGCAAGACGTGGACCAACGTCACGCCGAAGGAAATGCCCGAGGGCCGCGTGAGCCAGCTCGATGCCTCGCCGCTGGACCCGGGCACGGCGTACGTGGCGCTGGACCGCCACGAGTTCGACGACTTCAAACCCTACATCTGGAAGACCAGCGACTTTGGCAAGACGTGGAAGCAGATTGGCACCGGCATTGTCGAAACTGCGTACGTGCGGGCCGTCCGCGAAGACCCCAAGCGCAAGGGCCTGCTCTACGCGGGAACGGAAACCGGCGTGTGGGTTTCGTTCGACGACGGCGCCAACTGGCAGTCGCTGCAACTGAACCTGCCGGTTTCTTCCGTCCGCGACCTGATTGTGAAGGACGACGATCTAGCAGTGGCCACGCATGGCCGCTCGTTCTGGATTCTGGACGACCTTTCCCCGTTGCGGCAGCTCAGCGATGAAATCGCCAAATCCGACGTGCACCTCTTCTCCCCGGGGACCGCCGTGCGGCTCCGCGGAGGAGGCGGCGGAGGCGGAGCTGCCCGCGGAGCGATCACCGGCGACAATCCTCCGGCCGGAGCGGAGATCTACTATTACTTGAAAGCAGAGCAGAAGGAAGAGATCACGCTTGAGATTCTCGACTCGGCGGGCAAGGTCGTGCGCAAGTACTCCAGCAAGCCAAAACCGGGCGAGGAACAGCAGCCGCAGCAGCCAGCCGGCGGGCGCCGCGGAGGCGGGCCTCCAACCCTGCTGCCCACCGCCGCCGGCATGCAGCGCTTCATCTGGAATTTCCGATACGAGATGCCGGACTTCGTATCCACCGTCATCTGGGACATGGGCGCACCGCGCGGACCGATCGCCATGCCCGGCAAGTACACCGCGCGCCTGACCGTGGCGGGGAAAAGCTATACGGCGCCCTTCGATGTGAAACTCGACCCGCGCGTGAAGGTGTCGCAGGCCGACCTGCAGAAGCAGTTCGATTTCAACTCGAAGATTCGCGACTTGCTCGGCGAAATTCACGCGGAAGTCACAGAAATCCGCAGCGTGCGCGAGCAGTTTCAACTCCTGAAGAAGCGACTGGCGAAGCACGTGAAAGGAAAAGAGATTGCCGCTGCCGCGGATGCCATTGACAAGAAGATGCTGGCCGCCGAGGAACAGTTCATCGAGGTGAAGGCCAAGACCAACCAGGACATGTGCAACTACCCGACCATGCTCTCCAGCAAGATTGCGTGGCTGGACAACGTCGTGGACAGCGCCGACACCGCGCCCACCAAGCAGTCCCATGAATTTTACGAGGAAATGCGCAAGTGGGCGCAGCGCGAGATGGCCAAATGGAAAGACATTAAGGAAAAGGACGTCGTCGCGTTTAACGACATGATGCGCAAGGAAAACATCCCGCTGGTGGGCGCATTCCGCGGCGCGGGCACGAAGACCGGCGCGTCAGACGATGACGAACCCGACGATAAGCCTTAGAAAGCCGCTGGCGGAGCAAACGTAGTTCCCGGGGGGGCACGTCACGCTGTGCCCCTCACGTTCCGATTGTCCGCTTACGAATTCTTTTGGAGAACGCGCGCCCAGTGGGAGAGATGATTGAGCGAGAGCTCGTGCGTGCGGTCGAGTTCCAGCGGCGTGATGGAAATGTTTCCTGAAAACACGGCTTCGTAGTCGGTGTCCGCTTCCACGCCGTCCTTTTGAATCTGTTCGTGCAGCCAGTAATGCAAGTGGCCGCTGGGGTCGATGTCTTCCTTCAAGACGTTGCGTGTGATTTTTTTCGACTGGCGAGTGAAGCGCACGCCGCCGTTCCATTGATTCGGCACGTTGACGTTGAGCAGCACGCCCCGCGGCATTCCTTCCTTCAGCATCAGTTCCGCCAGCGTCCGCGAAAACTTCGCCGCCTCGACGAATTGGAAGTCCTTGCCTTTGTACGCGACGCTGAGGGCTGCGGTGGGGATGTGGTGAATCACGCCTTCCATGGCCGCACCCACCGTGCCGGAGTAATACACGTTTTCGCCCATGTTGCCGCCGGCGTTTATGCCGGAGAGCACGAGGTCGGGCGGCGTCGGAAAAAGTTTGTTCAGCGCAATGATCATCGCATCGGTGGGCGTGCCGTCAATGGCCCACTCGCGCTCGGCGATTTGCTCGACGCCAATGGGCCGCTTCAGCGTGATGGACTGCGCGTGCCCGCTGCGCTCCTCGGCCGGCGCGACCACGCTGATGGTGCCCAGGCCCTCCAGCGCGGCAACGAGCGCACGCAGGCCCTCGGCGTGAATGCCGTCGTCGTTAGTGACCAGAATGTGTAGCATCAGCGTATTCGCGTGTCATCCTGAGCGGAGCGAAGGATCTCTCTTCGGTTTTTCTGGAGGCGATATTCCAGAGGGATTCTTCGGCCGCCTGCGGCGGCCTCAGAATGACAACCGCCAAAAAGAATGGTCGGGACGACTGGATTTGAACCAGCGACCTCACGCACCCCAAGCGTGCGCGCTACCAGGCTGCGCTACGTCCCGACTACAAATAGCAGAGTATCACCCGCGTTTGAGGAGCGTCAACATCGCCTGCAGCTCGTCGCGCAGCTCAAGCAACCGCTTGCGATGCGCCGTCGAACCGCGCGGCGCGGGCGCCAGCGTCTCCGGTGCGCTCGCAGCGGAGCGACCATTGCCGCTTTGCCCCCCATCCGCGAGATGTTTGCGCGCGCCGGCGATCGTAAAACCTTCCTCGTAGAGCAGCCGCTTGATCTCCAGCACCGTCTCGATGTCCTCGCGGCGGTAGAGGCGGTGTCCGCTGGGCGCCTTCACCGGCTGGAGCATGGGAAACTCCGTCTCCCAGTAGCGCAGAACGAAAGCTTTGGTGGCGGTGAGGCGGCTTACTTCACCGATGCGGAATAGGTTCTTCTGCGGGAGTTCAACGTTTTGGCCGTGGTCCGCCATGCGCACAATAATCGTATGCCGTTTTCGCGCAGTGTCAAGAAAGCAGCGAAGTGAGGAAGCAGGGAGGCCAGGAGGTCGGACCGCAAGCAATTTGGACGGCGGCTAGCTGGACGGACTCGAGCCAACGACCCTATCCAATTCTGAGATGAGCGGCGGCAGATCGCGAGTCACGATTTGCCAGAGAATGTCGAAGTCCACGCTATCGTAGCCATGGATTAGACGATTCCGAAGGCTGATGATTTCGTTCCACGGAACAGACGGATAGCGAGCGCATTCCTCTTTTGGCGTGCGCGCAGCGGCTTCGCCCACAATTTCGAGCAGGCGCACAAGCGCAAGATTCAGCTTGCGGTCGCGATCTAGATCCTGGCGCGTCTTGCCCCTCGCCATTTCCACGGCTTCCCGAGCGTGCTCCAGCATATGGCGCAACCTGTGGGCGCTTTCATGGAGCGACATACTGGACCTCGGCCATGCGCTCGACCTGGGCGCGGAAATGCGGACTGAGAAACTGCGGCGTATGCAGATCCACCTTCTGTCCGAGAAGCTGGCTCAATTCCCGCTCGATCGCAAAGAAGGCCAGTCCTGGAACAAACTCCGGCTCGAACTCAACGAGAACATCTACATCGCTCTCGGGCGTGAAATCGCCGCGCAAGACCGATCCGAACAGGGCGAGCCTGCGGACATGGTGCCGCCGGCAGAACTCGGCGAGTTTCTGGCGGTCAATCGGGATTTGGGCAATCGAAGCCACGAGAGCACTCCGGCAAGTAATAGTACAGCCTTGATTATAGACGAAGGGCGAGGGGAATGCAGATGGCGTCGTCCAAAAGTTCACCTCTTCTTGAGGCGAATTTTGAACTTGATCGGCGTGCCGGTAAAGTCGAACGCCGCGCGGAGCTGGTTTTCGAGAAAGCGCTGATAGCTGAAGTGCATCGGCTTGGCCTGGTTGGTGAACAGCACAAACGTGGGCGGCGCGGTGCCCGCCTGGGTGATGTAGAAAATTTTCATCTCGCGGCCAGCGGGTGAAGTGCCGCGGGCGAGGTCCACTTTTTCGAGCCAGCGGTTCATTTCGCCGGTAGTAACCCGCCGCAGGCGCGCCGCGGCCACCTGGTCAATCAGCGAGAAGAGTTTTCCGGTGCGCTCGCCGGTGAGCGCGGAAAGAAAAATCACCGGCGCGTAGTCGAGGAATTTCAGTTTGTAGCGGACCATCTTCTCGTAGTCTTCGAGCAGCTTTTGCGGTCCCGTTTTCTTCTTGGGGCCTTTCTGATCCCGCGCATCGCTTTTCCCCATGGCCGTTTGCGCCAGATCCCACTTGTTCATCACCACGATGACGGAGCGGCCGGACTGCTCTGCATAGCTGGCGATGGTGGCGTCGTTGGAGGTGACGCCCTGCGCCGCGTCCACCACCATCAGCGCGATGTCCGCGCGTTCCAGGTTTTTGCGGGCCATCACCACGCTGAGCTTTTCCGCGACAAGCTTGGTCTTTCCTTTGCGGCGGATGCCGGCGGTATCCACGAAGCGGTAGTCTCGGTCGTTGTAGCGGACCAGGGTATCCACGGCGTCGCGCGTGGTGCCCGGCTCGGCGGAGACGATGGCGCGCTCCTCGCCGACCATGCGGTTCAGCAGCGTCGATTTCCCCACGTTGGGCCGCCCGATAATGGCAATGTTCAGCGCCTCGACTTCCTCCTCGTCCGGCGCTTCCGGAAAATCGCGGGTGATGGCATCGAGCAGGTCGTCCACGCCGGTGCCGTGTTCGGCGGCAATCGGAAAAACGTCCTGCGCTAATTCATAAAAGACATGAGAGGCGGAGGTCTGCGCTTGCGAATCCACTTTGTTCACGGCGATGAGCAGGCGCTTGCCGGTGCGGCGGAGCAGTTGCGCGAGTTCCTGATCGAGCGGCGTCACGCCCGCGCGCGAGTCCACCACGAGCACCAGCACGGCAGCCAACTCGATGGCCAGGCGCGCCTGTCGCAGGATTTCTTTGGGGATGGTGGCCTTGTCGTCCGGGACGATGCCCCCGGTATCCACCACTTCAAAGGGGCGGCCCAGCCAGGTGGCGGTGCCGTAGATGCGGTCGCGGGTGATGCCCGGCTCATCAGTGACGATGGAGCGACGGCTGGCGGTCAGGCGGTTGAACAGCGTGGACTTGCCCACGTTGGGGCGGCCCACGATGACCACCGACGGCAATCCAAGTGTGGCTTTCACTCCCATGCGTCCCCTTTGCGCTGCGTGCAAACAAACTAGTTTACCGCAGAATCCTCCGCCGCGGTGCGCAGCTCCCAATTGGCGCGAAATCGTCTCCGTCAGGAAACGATTCCTTGGCGCT
The DNA here is from genome assembly GCA_964542805.1 of uncultured Acidobacteriaceae bacterium. Lineage (GTDB taxonomy): Bacteria > Acidobacteriota > Terriglobia > Acidiferrales > UBA7541 > JACQDE01. The sequence continues at coordinate 4,913 of CAZIWR010000055.1, read as the reverse complement.
CTCTTGACCTTGTCAGCAGAGTGGACTATAGATATTTCATCATTTTTGGGGGCAGGATGGGGCTTTACGTTTTGGGGGAAGACGCGGAGCAGTATCTTAACGCTTCGCGCTTGCCTCGCCAATCGTTCGTATTCTTCATCAGGAGAGCGAAATGAATCGAAAAGCTTGGGGTGTGTTTGTAGGCGCAGCACTGGTGGGTGTGGCGCTGCTGGCGCTGCTGTTGACGCCGGCGGCTTCGGCGCAGACTTTCCGCGGAACGATTCTCGGCACCGTGTCTGACCAATCCGGCGCGGTGGTGCCGGGCGCAAAGGTCAAGGTGCGCAATGCGGATACCGGCCTGGTCCGCGAAACGCAGACCGCGGAAGACGGCAGTTTTTCCGTGCCCGAGCTTCCCATCGGCACCTATGTCGTCACCGTGGAGAAGGCCGGCTTCCAGACGGCGGTAACTTCCGGCGTGCGCGTGGAAGTCGCTGCGGAAAGACGCGTGGATGCTACGCTGAAGGCGGGCGACGTCACTACTCGCGTGGAGGTTTCCGCAGAGGACCTGGCCGTGGTGGAAACCACCTCCAACGTCCTCGGCGGCGCGTTCGAAGCCAAGATGATCGTCGACCTGCCGGTGAACGGCCGCGACTACACCAAGCTGCTCATCATGGTGCCCGGCGCGGCCGGCGAGCCCAACGGCGGCGGTGATTCGCCCGGCTCCTTCGGGCTGTTCAGCGTCAATGGCAACCGCGGCCGCTCGAACAATTTCCTCCTCGACGGCACGGACATGAACGACGGCTTCCGCAACCTGCCGGCCATCAACCAGGGCGGCGTGTTCGGCACGCCGGGCACGGTGCTGCCGATCGAGGCCATCGCCGAGCTGAAGGTGCTTTCCAACTTCGAACCGGAATACGGCCGCAATGCCGGCTCGGTGGTGAACATCGTCACCAAGAGCGGCACGAACACGATCCACGGTAGCGCCCTTTGGTTCTTCCGCGATGATTCGATGAACGCGCGCAATTTCTTCAATACCAAAGGCAATCCCAAAGACCAATTCCGCAACCACCAGTACGGCTTCTCCGCCGGCGGCCCGCTGGAGAAGGACAAGACGTTCTGGTATGTCGCCTATGAAGGGCAGCGCGAAGATGTCGGCGTGACCTCGGTGAACACGGTGCCCACGCTGGCGGATTTCCGTGCAGCAGTGGATCCGGCGCAAGGCGGCCTCGCGCTCGGCAACCCGGCCCTGTGCACGACGACGATCCTCGCCTGTCTGACGGGCCAGGCGGCCGGCGTCGTCAACCCGGTGATCCTGAACCTCTTCAACTTCTGCGGTACCAACGGGAAATGTTACGGCGGGCAAAACGTCTGGCCGACGACGACGGTCTCCAGCGCGCCCGCGTTCAACCGGGCGGACAGTTTCATCCTCAAGCTCGACCACAACTGGGACGACCGCAACCAGCTGACCGGCCGCTATTTCTTCGGCCGCAGCGACCAGAGCTTCCCCCTGGGGCTTTCCGGCGGCAACAACCTGCCGGGCACGAACACCTTTGCGCCGATTAACGCCCAGATGGTGGCCATCAGCTACGTGCACGTGTTCTCGCCCACCAAGACGAACGAGCTGCGTTTCGGTTGGAACCGCTACCACAACGATTTCTTCGCTGCGGACCGCGATGTCTTCGGCAATCCGAATACGTCCATCAAGATGAACAACGGCGTTACCAGCCCGCGCGACTACGGCCTGCCCACCATCCGCGTCAGCGGCTTCGCCGCGCTGGGCTCCTCGCCCTTCTCCAACCCGCGCGGCCGCGTGGCCAACAACATCCACGCCATTGACGGCTTTTCCTGGAAAGCCGGCAGCCATGAATGGAAGTTCGGATATGAGTTCCGCCGCACGGAAGTGGACTCCTTCTACGGCGCCAATTTCCGCGGCGTGCTGAGCTTTGACGGCACGGTGGTCGCCGGCGGCACTTCACCGGTGCGCGGTCTGGTGGACTTCCTTGCGGGGCAGCCCTCGGGGGGGCGCATCGCCACCGGCGACACGGACCGCAACTCGTGGCAGAACTCGCACGCCGTGTACCTGCAGGATAGCTGGCGGCTGCGTCGCGACGTGACGTTCAATTTCGGCTTGCGCTGGGATTATTTCGGCGTGCTTCACGAAGAGAAAGGCCGCTTCAGCGTCTATGACCCGGCCAAGGGCCTCGTGCTGAAGGAAAAACTCTACGACAAGGACTACAACAATTTCGGCCCGCGCATGAGCCTGGCTTGGGACATCGGAGGCAAAGGCAGGACGGTGATCCGCGCCGGTATCGGCCTGTTCTATGACATTTTCTCCCAGGACTTTTTCACCGGACAGATTCCCTTCAACTGCTTCAATTGCCCGGGAGTGGCCTATAACCCCGTGGGGAAGAGCCCGGTGTTTCTGTCGCTCTCGCCGGTAGGGCCGTTCGTCAACAATGTCCCTGTGTTCGACCCGACCACCACCGGGCCGGGTTCGGGGGACACCACCGACGTCTTCACGGTCAACAACATCCGCACGCCTTATGTGTACAACTACAACCTGAACGTACAGCACGAACTGGGCAGGTTCGGAGTGCTGCAAGTGGGCTACGTCGGCTCGCAGGGAAGAAAGCTTTTCCGCATCCGCGACATCAACCAGCCCAGCGCCGCCGCCATCCGCGCGGCGGATCTTGCGTGCGTCGCAGCAACACCACGCTTAGGGAATGTCGTGGGCGGTGGGTGCGAAATCGCAGCTCGGCCGTTTGACACCGCGGCGCCGTTGAGCGCCGTGGCGCCAAACCAGCCGTTCTACGTGAACCAACTGGAGAGCGCCGCGTCCTCGCAGTACAACGCCCTGCAGGCGTCGTTCTCGCAGCGCAACTGGCACGGGCTGACACAACAAATAGCCTATACGTGGTCGCATTCGATTGACGATGCGAGCGACGGGCAGGACTTCGTTCCCAACGCCGCGCAGCCCAACGACAGCACCAACGCGCGGGCGGAAAAAGGCAACTCCAATTTCGACGTGCGCCATCGCCTGGTGTGGTCGCTAAACTACGCCTTCCCCAAGTGGGAGAGAGGCAAACGGCTGGGCGAGGGCTGGTCGGTTGCCGCCGTGCTCACACTAATGAGCGGTCACCCTTTCCACGTGAATTACAACTTCCTCGGCGACTACGACGGATCGGGTGGGTTTTTCGGCCGTCCGGAAGTGGTCGGCAAGCCGCGCTACAACCGCAGAAACCCGGCGCAGTTCTTGGACCTCTCCGCCTTCAAGGTTCCCTGCACGCTCGCGAACGGAGACATTGACGATCCGCCGGATGGGGTCGTGGAAACGAACGACGGGTCGGACCTCTTCTGTGTTGCTGGGACACGCCACTTCGGCAACCTGGGCCGCAATTCGCTGGTGGGCCCGGACTACCGCAACCTCGACTTCGCCATCATCAAGGACACGCGCATCACCGAGCGGTGGCACCTCAACCTGCGTGTGGACTTCTACAATCTGTTCAATCACCCAAACCTTGCCAACCCATTCATGCCCGCCTTTTTCGCCGATGCGGCGCCAAACTTCCTCAACCCGGCCACCGGCTTCCATTCGGGCTTCCTGCCGATTGCGGCCACGTCCGACATCGGCCTCGGCAACCCCATCCTCGGCGGCGGCGGCCCGCGCAGTATTCAGTTGGCGATGAAGGTAATCTTCTAGCCGCATCAAGTCCGTCCGGTCCCGTCCCGATGCTTCGGGACGGGACCGGACGGGACCTACGCTTTGATTCCCTCCAAAATTCCGCTACAAAACCCCCTGAATTTGCTAGAGTTTGCCGATCACTTGGATGTGGTCTCCGCGGAAGATTTGTTGAAAGATTCCGAGGCGGGCCGGCGTAGAAACCTATGGATGGACGAGGGCGCGGCGAGGGGTCGAACAGGATGCCCGGTGCGGAGTTCACCGAGACAATAGCCCGGGCCCGTTCGGGGAACGCGGAGGCGTGGGGCGACCTGTATAAGCAATATGCCCCGGCCATCTTCCGCTTCTGCCGGCGGGCGCTGCCGGCTCGCGAGGACGCCGAAGACGCGACCACGGAAATCTTCATGAAGGTCCGCGACAAACTCGACCAGTACGACGCCACGCGCCCCTTCACCGCCTGGCTCTACAAAGTTTCCGCCAACCATTGTTGGGACATCCTGCGGCGGCGCCGCATCCGCCAGGACCTCGAGACCGGCGAGGTGGAGACGCTGCCGCTGGAGCACCCCGACCCGGGCCAGCTCGACCAGTTGATGGAAGAAAGCACCAACCTGCAGGTCCGTTCAGCGCTCGACAAGCTTCCGGCGCGGGCACGCATGGCGCTGGTGCTGCGCTACTACTCGGACATGAGCTACGACGAAATCGCCGGGGCGCTGGGCGTGCGCCGCGCCTTTGTGGGCGTGGTGTTGCTCCGCGCGCGCCACCAGTTGCGGGAAATTCTGATCGGGAAAAAAATCACGAGAGCCGAAGCCAGGGGCGCTGTATGAGCCATTACGATGAAATGACGTGCCTGCTCTATCTCGACGGCCAGCTCGACCGCGAGCGCGCCGTCGAGCTTTCCGCGCACATTGAGACCTGCGGCGAGTGCCGCACGCTGCTCGCTGCACTGGAGAGCGAATCGCGGCTGTTGCGCAGCGCGCTGACGGAAGAGGAAGAGTCCGTGCCCGCGCGGCTGCTGGAATACGCGCCCGAAGCGAAGAAACGCGAGGCCGCGCCGCTGGCGTGGCTGGCCACACTCGGTTTTGCCGGCTCCGGCGCCTTCACGCTGTGGACCTGGTTCGTGGACCCCTGGCAGCAGCAACTCAATCAGGCGGGTTTCGGCGGAGACAGTTTTCTGGCCATGCTTTTCTTTGGCGGAGTGTTCTGGAAAGGATGGGAGACCATGGTGAATCTTACGGAATTGTTGGCGGCGGTAACG
>CAZIWR010000054.1:0-13511 GCA_964542805.1 uncultured Acidobacteriaceae bacterium | reverse complement strand
ATCGTCGCCGAATGATGCACCGCACCGCCACCGCCGTTCTCATTGCCCTCGCCATGTTGACGATGGCCTGCGCCGTCCCATTCGGCCTCAGCTACACCATTGAGCGCCAGCAAATTCAGGTCACCTTCGCGCCGCAAACTCCCGGCCGCGTTCACGTCACCAGCATCTACCGTCTGAAAAATACCGGCGCCGGCGACCTTTCCGGAATTCGCGCTGTGCTCCCGCTCGGCGCGCAAAATCTCCGCGTCACCACCAAGGGCGCAGCACTCACTCTTGGCCCCGCGGAAAAACAGGAAACCTCCGCCATTTTTCCGCTGCCCTTCGCTTCGCCGCTGCCCCGAAAAGAAAAACTCCAGCTGACTCTGGAATTCGACGTGGAGACGCACGGCGGGGCTTTTTATTTTGCCGACCGTGAATGGAACTTCGAGCTTCGCCCGCCCGACGAATCACTGGCTCGGGGCGCTCCGCGCGCCAGCAAGACCGACCTCACCGTTCGTGTTCCCGAAAACTATCGCGTACTTTCTGGCGGCATCTCCCGCGGTGTGAAACGCCGGGGCGCCGAACGCGAATTCCGCTTCCGCTTCCGCGATAACGATTTCAATCTGTTTCTCCTCGCCGGCCCTTACCTCGAGCAGAAAATCCGCGCGGGGGGCACGACGATCATCTTGTGGACGCTCAAGCCCCTTCCCCCCGGCGAGGCCCAGCGCGCCGCCGAACGAATCACTCAAACCACTCGCATTTACGAAGACACCTTTGGCCCGCGGATTCATCCGCGCGGCCCGCTGTGGGTTGTCGACTTTCCAACTTCCTGGCGTCCGGCGCAGCCGGCGGTGGAGATGGCGTTCATGAGCTCCTTTCCGCAGGGAGCACTCGTCAATCTCGAACAAATTAATCTCGACCGCTTTAGCGCCTCCCCGACAGGTCTCAACCTTTCCGCCAGCCTGGATCTCGCGCTCGCCGAGCTGTGGTTTTCCCACTTGGCCACGCCGGATCCCGACATCGGCGTGCTCAACCTCGCTTTGTCGGCGTACGCGCAACGCCTCGCCCGCGACGCGCAGGGCGCTTCGTCCGACCGCCGCGCTTTTCTCTCCGAGGAGATCGCGCGCTTCGACGTTTTGCTCGGCGTCACAAAAGACACGCCGATTCTCTCGCTCCAGCCGCCAATCTCCGCAGTGCAACTGCGTCCCGCGCGTCAGAAGGCAATCCTGTTTTTGTTCGCGCTCGAAGAACAAGTGGGAAAGAAAAACCTGCTCGCTGCCGTAAAGCGCATGATCCAGGCCATGCGCGGCTCCACCTATGGCTGGCATGAGCTGCGCTCCGCGGTCGAAGCGGAATCCGCGCAGGACCTCGCCTCCATGTTCCGCGATTGGCTCAATCAACCCGGCCTCCCCGCCGATTTCCGCGCCCGCTACGCAAGTCACTAGCCACTCGTCACGAGTCACTGCTCCGATTTTCTATTTTCTATTTTCGCATTTCTTCTCTACACTCTCGTCTGGCAACGGTTGTCTGTTAGCTTCGTTCTCGCGAGGACACCATGAAGCACATCATCATCACCGACAAAGCTCCCAATCCCATCGGCCCGTATTCGCAGGCCATTCGTGCCGGGGGACTGCTTTTTCTTTCCGGACAAACGCCGATGGATCCCGCCACCGGCCAGCTCGTCGAAGGCGGCATCGCCGCGCAGACCGCGCGCGCGCTCGACAATCTGAAGGCCGTCGTCGAAGCCGCTGGCTCTTCGCTCGACCGCGTCGTCAAGACCACCGTGTACATGAAAGACCTTTCCGAGTTCGCCGCCATGAACGAAGTCTATGCGGGGTACTTCTCCGCCAATCCGCCCGCTCGAAGCACCATCGAAGCCGCACGTCTCCCGCGCGATTGCCGCGTCGAGATCGACTTAATCGCAGAAGCATGACGCGCTGCTCTCTGCCTTGACCGCCTGCCGCCCCCGCGGCTATCATTGTTTGGTTCGGCTCCCGCTGATTTTTTCCTTGTGGGCCTGTAGCTCAGTTGGTTAGAGCGCGCCCCTGATAAGGGCGAGGTCGACCGTTCGACTCGGTCCAGGCCCACCATTTCTTTTCTCTGTCACTCTGCAACTCTCCGCTGTTGACTCTTTGAGTCTTCGACACTTTGTCCTTTCGCTACTCCGAATCGCGCTGCATTAGAATTGTTCTTCAGGCGCCCATGCCTAACGAATTCATGCAGCGAGCTATCGAGTTGGCGATCGAGAACGTGCGCGCCGGTCGCGGGGGTCCCTTCGGCGCAGTGGTCGTCAAGGGCGGCACGATCATTGCCGAGGGCGCCAACAGCGTCACGACCACGAACGACCCCACTGCGCACGCCGAAATGACCGCCATTCGCGCGGCTTGCCGCGCGCTGGCCGACTTCCAGCTCGCCGGCTGCGACATTTACACCTCGTGTGAGCCGTGTCCCATGTGTCTTGGCGCCATCTACTGGGCGCGTCCTGCGCGCGTTTTTTACGCGTGCACCGCGGGCGATGCCGCCGCCGCGGGCTTCGACGATTCCTTCATCTACCAGCAGCTCTGGCTGCCGCCCGACCAGCGCAAAATTCCCATGTCGCCGCTGATGCGCGAAGAAGCTCTGGCCGCGTTCCATGCCTGGAAAGAACAATCTGATAAAATTCCGTACTGAATTGTTTTGCTTTTTCCTATTCCCTGATCCCTGACCCCTATTTCACAATTTCGACTTTCGAATTTCGGTTCCTCCTGTAAGATAACTATCCCATTTCTGTTCCACACCGAGGATGCGTGCATTCGGAAAAGCCATTGATCGGCCGGTCGGTGCCGCGCAAGGAAGGCCGCGAAAAAGTCACCGGCCGCGCGCGCTACGTGGACGATCTCGTTTTTCCCGGCATGCTCCATGGCGCGACCGTGCGAAGTCCCGCGGCGCGGGGGCGCATCCGCGCAATTCATTTCGACAAAAACATTCCGTGGGACGAATTCACCATTGTCACCGCGAAAGATATTCCCGGCGAAAACTGCGTCACGCTGATTCTGCACGACCAGCCGTGCCTGGCTGCCGAAACGGTCAACCATCCCGAAGAGCCTGTCGTCCTGCTCGCGCATCCCGACAAATATCTCCTCGAAGAAGCGCGCCGCGGCGTGCGTATCGAAATCGAGCCGCTGCCCGCGGTTTTTTCCATCGAGGACTCGCTGGCGAAAAAAGAAATCATCTGGGGCGAAGACAACCTCTTCAAGAAATTCCTTGTCGAGAAAGGCGACGTGGACGCGGCGTGGGCCGCGGCGGACATCATCGTCGACGGCAAATACGAAACCGCCGCGCAGGAACAGCTCTACATCGAGCCCAACGGCGTAATTGCCATCGCCAATCGCGGCGAAGGCGTCACCGTGTGGGGCTCGATGCAGTGTCCCTACTACGTGCACAAGGCGCTGATGCCGCTCTTCGCCCTGTCCAAGGAAAAAGTCCGCGTGGTGCAGGCGGAAACCGGCGGCGGCTTTGGCGGCAAGGAAGAATATCCGTCGATGATCGCCGCGCACGCCGCGCTGCTGGCCTGGAAATCCGGCAAGCCCGTCAAAATTATTTACGACCGCGCCGAGGACATGGCCGCGACCACCAAGCGCCATCCCTCGCGTACGCACCACCGCACCGGCGTCACGCGCGACGGCAAACTGGTGGCCATGGAAATTGATTTTGTGATTGACGGCGGCGCGTACTGCACGCTTTCGCCGGTGGTGCTTTCGCGCGGCACCATCCACGCCGCCGGGCCGTACGAATGCCCGAACGTGCGCATCCACAGCTGCGCGGTGGCTACCAACGCGCCGCCGCACGGTGCCTTCCGCGGATTCGGCGCACCGCAAAGCATCTTCGCGCTCGAGCGCCACCTCGACAAAGTGGCCAAGGCCTGCGGGCTTGCGCCCGATGAATTTCGGCGGCGCAATTTTGTGCAGCAGGGCGGCACACTGGCCGTCAGCCAGGTGATTCACGAAAAAGTGGACCTGCCGCGGTTGATGGACCGCGCGTTCGAGTGTAGCGATTACCATGCGAAACGCGCGCGCTTTGCGCGGGGAAATCCATCCGCGCGCGTGAAAAAGGGCATCGGCTTCGCCGCGTTTCTGCACGGCGCGGGCTTCACCGGCTCGGGCGAGGAATTTTTGGCGTCGGTCGTCGCCGTAGAGGCCACCGCCGAAGGCCGCGTGCGCGTGCTCGCGGCAAGCACGGAGATCGGCCAGGGCACGAATACGATTTTTTCGCAGATTGTCGCGGACGCGCTGGGGCTCGATCCCGCGCTCGTCGAAATCGCGCCGCCGGACACCGCCGCAGTCCCCAACAGCGGCCCCACCGTGGCCTCGCGCACGACGATGATTGTCGGCAAGCTGGTGGAGTCGGCTGCGCTCGGGCTGAAGCAGACGCTTGTTTCCAGCGGCCTGCTGCGCGAAAAATATTCGCAAGCAGAATTTCAGCAAGCGTGCAGCGAATATATCGCGCAGCACGGCGCCTTGCGCGCCACCAGCCAGTACGCGCCGCCGCCGGGCATCCACTGGGACGACGAGAAATATCAGGGCGACGCCTACGGCGCCTACGCCTGGGCTGTTTATGTCGCCGAAGTTTCCGTGGACATGGCGACGTACGAAATCCGCGTGGAGGATTTCGTCGCCGTGCAGGAAGTTGGAAAAGTGATTCATCCCGTGCTGGCCGCGGGGCAGATTGAAGGCGGCGTGGCGCAAGGCATCGGCTACGCGCTTTTCGAAAATGTGGTGTGGCAGGACGGGCGCATGGTGAACGCGCAAATGACCAACTACATCATGCCCACGAGCGCGGACGTGCCGCCCATCCGCGTCTTCTTCGAGGAAAACCCGTATCCTTTCGGCCCGGGCGGCGCAAAAGGCATCGGCGAATTGCCCATGGACGGCCCTGCTCCGGCGATTGTCAACGCCATCGAGCACGCGACGGGCGCGAGCATTACGCGCATTCCCGTGACGCCGGAAATTCTGATGGAAGCGATGGAAGAGAATCTGGAACCAGAGATGAACACAGATGAATATGGCGGAGAAGCCTAACAAGGTGCGGATCGCGATGCGCGTGAACGGCCGCGAGGTCGCAGTCGACGCGTGGCCCCTGGCGCGGCTGCTCGACGTGCTGCGCGAAGAGTTGCGCCTGACGGGCACGAAAGAAGGCTGCGGCGAAGGCGAGTGCGGCGCGTGCGCGGTGCTGCTCGACGGCGAGCTGGTGAACTCGTGTTTAGTGCCCGCCGTGCATGCGGAAGGCGCGAGCGTTACCACCATCGAAGGCGTCGCGAACGGCGACAATCTCAGCGCCGTGCAGCAAGCGTTCCTCGAACACGGCGGCGCGCAGTGCGGCATCTGCACGCCGGGTATGGTGCTCGCCGCCGTGAGCCTGCTCGCGCGCAACTCGAACCCGACCGACGCCGATATTTGCGCCGGCCTCGCCGGTAATCTCTGCCGGTGTACGGGCTATATAAAAATTTTCGAGTCTGTTGTTGCAGCATGCAAATCGCGGAGGAACGTGTAGGGGCGTGTCTTTAGACCCGCCCGTTGCTCGAACCGAGAGATGCGGTCAAACATACCTCAATACGAACTGGTGACACCGAAGACGCTCAACGAGGCGTTGGCGCTGCTCGCGGGCGAACCGGGTCGGTGGAAACCATTCGCAGGCGGCACCGATCTCATGGTTCTTCTGGAAGCAGGCAAGCTCGCGCATCGGCGATTTCTCAATATTTGGCGTTTGAAAGAGCTGCATGGCATCGAAGAATCGCGCGTGCACGTCATGCTTGGGGCGCTGACGACGTACACGGAAGTGCAGCGCAGCGAAACATTGCAGCGAGAATTTCCGCTGCTGTGCCGCGCCGCGGCGGAAACCGGCAGCGTGGCCACGCAGAATCGCGGCACGCTGGGCGGAAACATCGCCAATGCCTCGCCGGCAGCCGATTCGCCACCCGCGCTACTGGTGTACGACGCCGAGCTTGAATTGGTTTCTGCGCGCGGGGCGCGCTGGGTGCCGTACGCGCAGTTTCACAAAGGCTACAAGCAGATGGACCTCGCCTCCGACGAGTTGATCACGCGCATCCGCATCGCACGCACGCGCAGCGGCTGGAGGCAGTATTACCGCAAAGTCGGCACGCGCTCGGCGCAGGCCATTTCCAAAGTGTGCTTCGCCGGGGTGTCGCGCAGAGATAACGGCCGCATCGCCGATGTGCGCATTGCTCTCGGCAGCGTCGCGCCGACGGTGGTGCGCGGCGTGAAGACGGAAGAATTTCTGCGCGCCGCCGGAGTACTCACGCCAGCGGCCGTAAAAAAGGCACAGGAGATTCTCGCCGGTGAAATCGCGCCCATTGACGATTTCCGCTCGACGGCAAACTATCGCCGCCGGGTCGCTCAGAACCTGCTGGAAGAGTTTTTGAGGATGTAAGAGACACCTGAGATTTACGGGAAATACCGGTACACATCCTTGCGGTGAAGGAAGCGGACAAAGACGAGCGCATCCTCTTCGAGCAGCAATCCAAACCGGTATTCGCCCAGGCGGATACGGTAGCAATTCACGGTTCCCCGTAATTTCTTGACATTGCGCACTCGGCTCAAGTCCGCGGCCTGTTCAACTTCTTCAATGATTTTCTTGGCTCGTACGAGAAAGGATTTGTCAGTTACATTGTCGAGGTCGCGCAGAAAGCTGGCGCGGAAGGCAACTTTCACCGCGTGCGCTCCAGCGTTTTCATGACCTCCGCTCGGGAAACGTTTCCGCTGGCTTCCCCGGCGCGAATAGCGCGGGCCAACGCGATGTCTTCGAGCGCTTCGGCGAAAATGCTGGAGAATAGTTCCGGACGTTCCTCAAGGACCTCGACCAGTGCCTGCTTCAAAGCCTCTTTGAGTTTTCCATTGTCAGCGAGAATCGGTTCCATGGCCCTTCTCCGTAGCTTTGCGTGCTATTGTTTTCATCCTAGCACATTTCTGCGCCCGGCGGGGCGGGGCATTGTGTCAGCGCTGGCGCGAAGGTGCTGGACAGGCTGGAAAGCCTGTCCCACCACGGCTACACTCTCTCCCACCAGATGAGCTCCTCAGACATCATCCTTACGTCGCGGCGCGTGGTGACTCCGCAGGGCATCGTGCCGGCGGCGATTCACGTGCGCGCGGGAAAAATCCACGCGGTGCGCGGGTTCGACGATGTGCCGGCGGGCGCGGCGGTGGAGGATTTGGGCGAGCTGGCCGTGCTGCCGGGCATCGTGGACACGCACGTGCACATCAACGAGCCGGGGCGCACGGAATGGGAAGGATTCGAAACGGCGACGCGCGCAGCGGCGGCCGGTGGCGTCACCACGCTCATCGAAATGCCTCTAAACAGTATCCCGGCGACGACGAGCGCCGCCGCTTATCGTGAAAAGTGCGCTGCCGCGCGCGGAAAGCTGCATGTGGACACGGGGTTTTGGGGCGGCGTGGTGCCGGAAAACGCGAAGAATGAAGCGGAGCTGCGCGCACTCTACGAGGCGGGTGCGTTCGGATTCAAATGTTTTCTCGTGCCGAGCGGCGTGGAGGAATTTCCGTGCGTCACCGAACGCGACCTGCGCGCAGCGCTGCCCACGCTGGCAAAACTGGGCGCGACCCTGCTGGTGCACGCGGAGCTGCCCGGGCCGATTGAGGCGGCGCTGGCCTCCATTACCGGCAAGAATCCGCGAAGCTACGCGACGTGGTTGAAGTCGCGCCCGCGCGACGCGGAGAATTCCGCCATCGCGCTGATGATTCGTCTGGCGAGTGAATTCCGCGCCACGGTGCACATTGTGCATCTCTCTTCGGCGGATGCGCTGGAGTCGCTCAGCGCCGCAAGGCAGGAAGGTCTGCCCATTACCGCGGAGACCTGCCCGCATTATCTTTACTGGAGCGCGAAAGACATCAGCGATGGCGCCACGGAATTCAAATGCGCGCCGCCCATCCGCGAGGAAGAAAACCGCGAGCGGCTATGGGGCGCGCTGCGCGCGGGGTTGATTGATCTCGTCGCCAGCGATCATTCGCCGTGCCTCCCCACAATGAAGTGCGGCGAAACGGGCGATTTTCTGCGCGCGTGGGGCGGCATCTCGTCGTTGCAGCTAAGCCTGCCGCTCATGTGGACGCTGGCGAGCGCGCGAGGATCTTCGCTTGCGGATGTCGCGCGGTGGATGTGCGCGGGGCCGGCGCGGCTGGCGGGGCTCGCAGGGCGCAAGGGCGCGATTGCCGCGGGATGCGACGCGGATTTCGTGGTGTTCGATCCGGAAACGAAGTGGCGCGTCGATGCGGGGAAACTTTTCCATCGTCACAAAGTGACGCCGTACGCGGGGCGCGAGCTATGCGGCGCGGTGCGCGCCACGTGGTTGCGCGGAAAGAAAATTTATGACGGCGAGACTATCCTCGCAGGGCCGTGTGGCGAGATACTCTTGCGGGGCGTGTCTTGGGCGACTTCACACAACTGACGGATTTGGCGAGCGCGCGGCTGGGCGGCGAAGTGCTGGTCGCCAACGACGAGTTTTTCGCGCCCAAGGAAAATCTGCTGAAGCCGGAAAAACCCGTCTGGCGCGAGCACGAGTACACCGACCGCGGGAAATGGATGGACGGCTGGGAGACGCGCCGGCGTCGCACGCCGGGGCACGACTGGTGCATCCTGCGGCTGGGCGTGCCGGGAATTTTGCGTGGCGTGGTGGTAGACACAAGTTTTTTTCGCGGGAATTATCCCGAGCACTGTTCCCTCGAAGCGTGCGCGCTCGAAGGCGCGCCCGGCGTGGACCAGCTCACCAGCCCGGAGACGCGCTGGGTGGAGATTCTCCCGCAGTCGGCGCTCGCGGGCGATACGCAAAATGCGTTTCCAATTTCTGATGCGCATCGCTTCACGCACTTGCGCCTGCGCATCTTTCCCGACGGCGGCGTGGCGCGGCTGCGCGTTCACGGCGAGGCGCTGGCGGACTGGCGATCCGCCTGCGGCGCACCGGGCGGCGAGCTGAACCTAGCCGCAGCGCAACACGGCGCGCGCGTGGTGGCGTGCAGCGACATGTTTTTTTCCGCGCCGCAGAATATGCTGATGCCCGGAAAATCCGCGGGCATGCACGACGGCTGGGAAACCAAACGCCGCCGCGGGCCGGGACACGACTGGGTCATCGTGCGCCTGGGCATCGCCGGACACATCCGGCGCGTCGAGGTGGATGCGTCTTTTTTCAAAGGCAATTTCCCGGAAAGCTGCTCGGTGGAGATCTGCGACGTTCACGATCCCTCTGCGCTGGAATCGGCAAAATGGAAGGAAATCCTACATCGCACGAAGCTCCAAGCCGACACGCAGCACGTGTTCGACGAGGCGCTGGTCCACGGCGACGCGGCCACGCACGTGAGGCTGAATATTTTTCCGGATGGCGGTGTGGCGCGGCTGCGCGTTTTCGGCACGCCGACGAAGGCGGGACGCGCCGCGGAGAGCTTGCGGTTGTTGAATGCGCTGCTGGACGAAGCGGCGGTGGCGGCGCTGCGGAATTGCTGCGGTGCAACGCGGTGGGCGCAAGCGATGGTTGCGGCGCGGCCGTTTGCCAGCGTGGAGCAACTGCGCGAGGCGGCGGAGAAGTGCTTCACGGATCTGGCGCGCGAAGACTGGCTGGAATGTTTTCGCGCGCACCCGCGCATCGGGGAGAAGAAGGCGGCAGCGTCGGGGGCGTCGCCCGCCGCGGCGGGCTGGTCGGAGCAAGAGCAGGCCGGCGCGCGCGTCGCGGATGCGGCGACGATGGCGGCACTGGCCGAGGCCAACCGCGCGTACGAGGCACGCTTCGGGCATATCTTTATTGTCTGCGCGACGGGGAAAACGCCGGCGGAAATGCTGGTGGCATGCAAGCAGCGTTTGACAAACGATGCGGGGAAAGAAATTTCGATCGCCGCGGATGAGCAGCGGCGCATCACGCAACTGCGTCTGGAGAAATTCCTACAACTATGAGCGCCATCACAACGCACGTGCTGGACACATCACTGGGAAAGCCCGCGGCGGGCGTCGCGGTAACGCTGGAAAAACAAGAAGGCGGCGTGTGGAAGACGCTGGCGAGCGGTACCACGAACGCCGACGGGCGCGCCGCGGAACTCTTGCCGGCGAACGCCACGGTCGCGGCGGGAACCTACCGGCTGCGGTTCGACACGGCGGCGTATTTCCGCGCGCGCGGCGTGGAGAGTTTTTATCCGCACGTGGAAATTGATTTCATGGTGAATGACGCGGCGCAGCATTATCACGTGCCGCTGCTGCTGAGCCCGTTCGGCTATTCGACGTATCGCGGGAGTTGAGGCGCGTAGATGGAAATCAACTGGAGCGAGTGGGCCAACCTGATCCTGCGCTGGGTGCACGTGTTTGCCGGCATCCTGTGGGTGGGCACAACATATTATTTTACGTGGCTCGACGGACGCTTCGAGGAAATGGAAAAGGCGGAGAGCGCCGGCGGCGGCGCGACGCAAGTGTGGATGGTGCACAGCGGCGGATTTTACGTGGTACAAAAACAAAAAACGCCGGCGCTGCTGACGGGGAAGCTGCATTGGTTCCGCTACGAAGCGCTGTTCACGTTTCTCTCCGGATGCCTGCTGCTGGGCGTGGTGTACTACATGGGCGGCGCGCTAGTGGACCCGGACGTAGCGCGGATCACACCGCTGCAAGGCATGGCCATCGGCATCGGCGCAATCTTCGCCGGCTGGGAAGTGTACGACCGGCTGTGGATGTCGCCGCTGGCGAAAAACGAAGTTGTGGGCGCGGTGATTTCCTACGCGCTGCTCGTCGCCGCGGCCTACGGGCTTTCGCGCGTGTTCAGCGGACGCGGAGCGTACATCCACGTGGGCGCGATGATGGGCACGATGATGACACTGAACGTGTGGATGCGCATCCTGCCGGCGCAACGGAAAATGGTGGCGGCGCTCGCCGCGGGCCAGCCGCCGGACCTCGCGCTCGGCGCGCGCGCCAAGCAGCGCTCCAAGCACAATACGTTCATGGTTGTGCCCGTGGTGTTCACCATGATCAGTAATCATTTTCCAACGGCAAGCTATGGAAGCACGTACGCCTGGCAGACGCTCGCCGTGCTGGTGCTGGTGGGCTGGGCCGCGGCGGCGTGGATTCGCAGAGCCTAAGACATCGAAATCCGAAAATCGAAAAACGGGGCGCGCGCAAAATCGGCACCGTGTGCCCGCTTACAAGAGTTTCTTAAATTGCTCGATCGTGAGGCCTGCGTTCTTAACAATTCCCGCCATCGTGAAGGCGTTCACGGGGTCATTCCTGGGGATAGTGAGGAAGCGGACGCCGTCGGACATGACGATGTGCTTCCCTTGCCGGACAATCTGAAACCCGGCCTTTTCGAGCGCGCGGACTGCATGAAGGTGATTGATGCCGGGGAGTTTCGGCATGGTTACAGCAAAACTTCGACTTCCCTGACTTCCTGCTTCTGCACTGATTCCGATACCGCGGCGAGGTATTCGCGGATCGCATCCTTAATATTGTCGATGGCTTCTTGCTCGGTCTTTCCCTGCGACCAACAGCCGGGCAGGCCGGGACACGAAACGCTGTAGCCTTCGTCGGATTCTTGCAGAACAACTTTGTACTTCATGGTCATCCTCTCCCGCCATTATAGCGGAACCCTTACGACTTTGAGCGGGAATTCAGGATTTTCACGAAGGAGGCGGAGCGGAGCTCGTCGAGGGAGAGGCCGGAAAGTTTTTCGGCTTCGTCTTCGCGGAGCGCGCCGCAATTCATGGCGCGAAGAAAATAATTGAGCAGGCCCTGGCCGGTGGCGGCGTCGTCAAAGACTTCGCCTACGAGCGTGGCCTGCGCGGCCTTGCCGACAAAATTGGTGAGCCGCGCGGAGGCCGCGTCCACGCCTTCGAGGAAAAACGCATAGACCGCGGCGAAGCGCGTAGGCAACTGCGCCGGGTGCAAATCCCAGCCCTGGTAAAAACCGGTTTCGAGCGAGTGGCGGATGTGCGCGGCGTGCAAGCGCCAGGCGCGGTGGACGGCAGCGCGGTTCTCTTCGGCCTGCTGCGGCGTGAGCGCGGCGCTGCTCGACGCGCGATGCAGGGGCACGGGAAGAATATTCGTCGCGCCGTCGGAGAGCCACACGCCGGTGCCGCCGAGCGCGACCTGCATCATGCTGCGCGCAAAGTCGCACGCCGGATGGTCCATGCGCTGGTGCGCGGCGGTGATGGAGCACGCGGCAGTGTAATCATAGGTGCCGAAGTGCGCGGCGACGCAGCGGCCGCGCGCGGCGTCCACCAGTTTGGGCAGCGCCATTTCGCCACGGTCGTTGAGGATGGATTGCGTGGTTTCCACCATCAACTCGATTTTCAGCGAGCCGGCAGCGAGCTTGAGCGACGTTTCCAGCAGCTCGAGTACGCCGATGAGCGCGGTGACCTGTTCGGGCAGTGTGACTTTGGGCAGCGTGACGACGAAATTGTCCGGCAACTCCCCGGCAGTTTTTTCCACCAGCGCGGTGAGAAACATGTCCAGCGTGCGCAGGCTGCGCTCGCGCAATTCCTCGGTGAGCGGCTTGATGCGGATGCCGATAAACGGCGGGAGCAGGCCCTGGGCGCGGCCGGCGGCCATTTCGCGCGCGGCGGAGGCGGCGTGGCCGTCCTCTTCATCGTCGGGACGATGGCCGTAGCCGTCCTCGAAATCGAGCCGGAAATCTTCCACCGGCTCGCGCGTGAGCTTTTCACGGACACGCGGATAGATTTTCTCAGCGAGCGCGGCGTCGAGGCCGATGGCGGAAGCGAACGTGGCGGCGTCCGGCGCGAATTCGTCCAGCGCGCGCAACGCCTGCGCGCCGAGCTTGCGCGCGGTGTCCGCCTTGAAAAGATGTGCGCCGCCATAGACGGTGTGCACCGGCTGGCGGCGTCCGGATTCGCCAGGATATTTTTTGGCGAAGGCGGCGTTGGCATCGCGCAGGCGCTCGGTGACGCCGCGC
Organism: uncultured Acidobacteriaceae bacterium; assembly: GCA_964542805.1. Classification (GTDB taxonomy): domain Bacteria; phylum Acidobacteriota; class Terriglobia; order Acidiferrales; family UBA7541; genus JACQDE01. The sequence continues at coordinate 595 of CAZIWR010000054.1, read as the reverse complement.
AATTGGTCGGGAGTGAGCGTGCGTTTCATCGGAGGCCTTATGAAACCACAGATGAACAGAGATAAACACAGATAAAAGAATTGAAGAGTGACAGAGTGCCCGAGTGGCAGAGTTGCAGAGAGATCCTTCGAGCCGATCCCGCATAGCGGGACCATCGGCCCTCAGGATGACAACGGAAGTGGTAAGAAAACAATCTGCCGGGCGTGCCGCGAAGAACGCGGCAGCCCGGCGCTACATCAAGCAAGGCACGGGTTGTAAGCCCGTCCTACTGCGGCGGGGTAAGCCCGGCACTACTTGGCGGCTGCGGGGGCGGCGCCGCCCATTTGCTGGGCGAGATAATTTTCCAGGCCGAGCTGGGCGATGAGTTCGAGCTGCGTTTCGAGCTGGTCGACGTGCTGTTCCTCGTCCTTGAGGATGACCAGGAGGAAATCCGCGGAGGCATTGTCGCTGGCCTTACGGCAGGTTTCCACGGCTTTGTTGTAGTCGGCCACGGCGCCCTTTTCGAGCGCGAGATCGAATTCGATCTGCTGCTTGACGTCCTTGCCGATGCGGATCTTGCCCATCTCGTCCATCTGGGGCATGCCTTCGAGGAACA
>CAZIWR010000053.1:0-13685 GCA_964542805.1 uncultured Acidobacteriaceae bacterium | reverse complement strand
GCGAGTTTTTTGTACATGCGGAAATAATTCTGGAAGGTGATGGTGGCCAGCGTCTGGTTCTCGCGCTCGATTTTCACGCCTTCCTTGGCCTCGATGGCCTGGTGCAGGCCGTCGGACCAGCGGCGGCCGGGCATCTGGCGTCCGGTGAACTCGTCCACGATGATGACTTCGCCGTCCTTGACGACGTAGTCGGTGTCGCGCTGGAACAGCGTGTGCGCGCGCAGGCCCTGATAGACGTGGTGAATCGTTTCCATGTGCGCGGGGTCGTAGAGATTGCCGAGGCCGAGCACGCGCTCGCACTTGCTGACACCTTCTTCGGTGAGCGTAGCGGTCTTGTGCTTCTCGTCAATCGTGTAATCGATTTCGCGGATGAGCTTGGGAATAATTTTGTCGATGCGGTAGTACTTGTCGGTGGACTCTTCGGCGGGACCGGAAATGATGAGCGGGGTGCGCGCTTCGTCGATGAGGATGGAGTCCACTTCGTCCACGATGGAATAGTGGTGCGTGCGCTGGACGCAGTGTGAAAGATCGTACTTCATGTTGTCGCGCAAATAGTCGAAGCCGAATTCGTTGTTGGTGCCGTAGGTGATGTCGGCGGCGTAGGCGCGGCGGCGCTCGTCGTCATCGAGGTCGTGCACGATGACGCCGACGCTCAGGCCAAGCGCGCGATAGATGGGGCCCATCCACTCGGCGTCGCGGCGGGCGAGATAATCGTTGACGGTGACGATGTGCACGCCGCGGCCGGCGAGGGCATTCAAAACCGCGGGCAGCGTGGCAACGAGCGTCTTGCCTTCGCCCGTCTTCATCTCCGCAATTTTGCCTTCGTGCAGGACGATGCCGCCGATGAGCTGCACGTCAAAATGACGCATGCTCAGAAAACGCTTGCCCGCCTCGCGCACCAGCGCGAAGGCTTGCGGCAGCACGGGGTCGAGCGCAGCGGCGACGCGCTCCTTGAACTCCTTAAAGGGCGGCTCGCCGGGATCGACGTCGCCGAGCGACTTCTGCACCTGCTCGCGAAGCTGCTGCGCGCGAACCTTCAGGTCAGAGTCGGAGAGTTGTTGCATCTCCGGTTCGAGGGCGTTGATGGCCGTGAGCACCGGCGCGATGCGCTTGATGTCGCGCTCGTGCTGGGTGCCGATGAATTTGGCGACAACGCGATGGACGAGGTTTGCGACGTTCATGGGTTTTCGCAGGACAGGCGTCCACGCCTGTCCATTTCACCTGCGGGTGCCGGACAGGCTGGAAAGCCTGTCCTACAAGACAAAAGCAGTCCCGCTGCGGCGGAACTGCTTCCTACCGCTCAGCCAAACATTGATTGTACCGCATTTGCGCAGGGCAGGCATTCCTGCCTGCGGGATTGCGAGCGCAGCCAGGAGTGGCTGCGCTACCGCGGCTTGCTGAACGCGGCGCGGGCATCTATCATGGATGTTTCTGCACGCAATAATAGGGACCAAGGAGATTCGATGGGCAACTCACCAAAGAGGCCAAGCGCGCCCGGCGGAGGTATGCCCGCGCCGTCGGCGATTCCGGGCGTAAAGGCCCTGATCGCAGTAGCCAGCGGAAAGGGCGGCGTGGGGAAAACCACCGTCGCAGTGAACCTGGCGATTGCGCTGCAGCGCATGGGCGCGCGCGTGGGGTTGCTCGACGCGGATGTGTACGGGCCCAACGTGCCCACGATGATGGGCTCGAGCGAACAGCCGCGCGCCGTCAGTGAGCGCGAAATCCTTCCGGTGGAAGCGTATGGCGTAAAAATGATTTCGATGGGGCTGCTCAATCCGGGCGACAAACCACTGATCTGGCGCGGGCCAATGCTGCACAGCGTGATGCAGCAGTTTTTGCGCGGCGTGCAGTGGGGCGAGCTCGACTACCTGATCGTGGACCTGCCGCCGGGGACAGGCGACGTGCAGCTCTCGCTGATCCAGACCGTGCCGGTGACCGGTGCGGTGCTGGTGACCACGCCGTCGGTGGTGGCGCTGAGCGATGTGCGCAAGGCCATCGAGATGTTTCGCCAGGTGCACGTGGAGGTGCTCGGCGTCGTCGAGAACATGAGCTACTACGACGCGCCCGGCGGGCAGCGCGTGTGCATCTTCGGCGAGGGAGAAGGGAAGCGCATGGCGGAGGCGTTCAGCGTGCCCTTCCTCGGCGAGATCGAAATTGACCCGAAAATCCGCATCGGCGGCGATACCGGCAAGCCTGTCGCGTTGCAGGGCGACGGGGCGCCCGGCGCGAAAAGCATGTACGCCATGGCTCGCGCGGTGGCGGGGCGTGTGGACGCCGTACTTGCCGCGGCGACCGGGCCGGTGGTGCAGATCGACTGAATCTTCTGCCTAAGTTCTGCCCGTGGCAACCGCGCTGCGCGCGGGTTGCCGCTACACAAAGCCTACCGCGTGTGCTAACTTGCCGTGTTTGTCGCGTAGGAACATCCGCCGCGTTGGATGCGCCTACAGACTCTTTGCGCAAAAGCAGGGGGAAAGCTTGATCCGCAGCTACTGCGGGCGCGTGCCACACATTGCCGCCAGCGCTTACATTGCGCCGGAAGCCGTGGTCATCGGCGACGTGGTCATCGGAGAGCACGCGAGCGTGTGGCCGTGCACGGTGATTCGCGGCGACGTCAACTGGATCCGCATCGGCGCGCGGACCAACATTCAGGACGGCAGCGTGCTCCACGGCATGATTGGGGAATTTCCGGTGCTGCTGGGCGACAACGTCACCGTAGGACACGGCGCGCTGCTCCACGGCTGCACCATCGAGTCGCGGTGTTTGATCGGCATGGGCAGCATCATCTTGAACGGCGCGAAGGTCGGCGCGGGAAGCATCATCGCCGCGGGCACGCTGGTCCCGGAAGGTACGGTGATTCCGCCGGGATCGCTGTTCATGGGCCACCCGGGAAAATTCCGCAGGACGCTGACCGCAGAAGACCAGGCGGGGATTGATGCGTACGCGGCGAGGTATGTCGAGTATAAGGATGCGCACAAGGCGGAGGGGGCGAAGTGAAATCCGTTGGAAGGTTGGAAAGTTTAAAGGTTGGAATGTTGAAACCTTTAAACCATCCAACCTTTTAACATTCCAACATTCTGATGGCTGAACAACGCAAATTCCAGGCGATCAAAGGCGTCCGGGACATTCTCCCGCCCGAATCGGCGCTGTGGAACCGCGTCGAGCAGACGGCGCGCGAAGTGTTTGCAACGTATGGCTACGGCGAGATTCGGCTGCCGATTTTCGAGCAGACGGAATTGTTTGCGAGGGCCGTTGGTGGAGACACCGACATCGTTTCCAAAGAGATGTATACATTCCGATATTGGCCGTCAAAAGAATTCGAGCACTATGTCGTCATGTTTTCTGCAGACGTCGGATCGGAGATAACCAATCCTCATTTGTTTTCACAGTTTCAAAATTCATTGGAACGTTTTGTTCGTTTGCTAAAGACTGCATGGGATCAGAACGAAATTCCTAGACATCCAAGGAATGAAGAAGTGATTCGGGAGCTCCAACAACTAACCAATCAAATGCACCAGCTAACCCAACTCAGCGCGGATCAGTTTGCAAGTGCCGCGCCCGAAGTGCAACGACTAGCCGAAATTGCCTGTCAAGTAGTATGGGAGGAGCTAGACTCAGGACCTTCACAAACTTTGCGGCCGGAGGCGACGGCGAGTGTGTGCCGTGCGTACATCGAGCACGGAATGCACACGCTGCCCGGCAACGTGAAGCTCTACTACATCGGACCGATGTTTCGCCGCGAGCGGCCGCAGAAGGGAAGATACCGGCAGTTTTATCAGATTGGCGCGGAGGTGCTGGGGCAATCGGATGCGCCGGCGATTGATGCGGAAGTGATCGAGATGCTGCTGGCGTTTTTCGACCGTTGCGGCCTCGCAGGGTACGAGACGCACGTCAATTCAATTGGGTGCAAGGAGTGCCGGCCGAAGTATGTGACGAAGCTGAAAGAAGCACTCATCGAGCACATCAACGAATTGAAGGCCGACAGCCAGCGGCGCGTGGAGACGAATCCGCTGCGCGTGCTCGATTCGAAGCTGCCCGAAGAGCAGGCCGTGATCGAAAAGCTGCCGAGAATCACGGATCATCTTTGCGAGGCGTGCCGCGAGCATTATGCCGAAGTGAAAAAGCAGCTTGCGTTGCGCGGCGTCGCGTACCAGGAGAATTGGCGGCTGGTGCGGGGGCTGGACTACTACATGCGCACGACGTTTGAAATTACCGCGCCGGGCCTGGGCGCGCAGAACGCGGTGTGCGGCGGCGGACGCTACGACGGGCTGGTGGAATTGCTCGGCGGGCAGCCGACGAAGGGCATTGGGTTTGCGATTGGCACGGACCGCTTGATTCTTGCCATTCAAGATGCTGAAGCAGAAAAGTCGTTCATTTATCAGTCTCTAGAATTTCCCGACGTTTTGGTTACAGGCACAACCCCGTCGACATGGCACAAGGCAATTGAAATCGCTTCAATCCTGCGGAAAAACGGGCTGCGCGTCTATGCGCCCGAACCTGGCACCAAACTGAAGAAATCGCTGGATCTTGCGAATCGAATTCGGATTAGAGTGGCCGTCATCGTTGGAGAGAATGAGTTGAAGGATGAACGAATTGCTATACGTATTTTAGATCCTTTCGATGCTAGCCAACCAAGAGACGGGAGCATTAAAGAAGCTGATATTCTCAACTATGGGCGGCTAATCAGGAACAGGGCAGAGATCGAAAATTGTCTTAGAAAACTTGGTCCGCAAGGTCGTTCACACTTTGCCAGCGACCTAAGCCTGAAGCAAATGGTCAAGTCGTTGCAAGCGGTGGAGGCAATTCCCTCCAATGTAGCGAATGAGCTTACGGACTTTATTGCAATTCTCAATGCCGCGCTTCATGGGCAATTGTTAACACCGAGTACAATGGAATCAGCCGCACTTAAGGGGCGGCTCCTGCTGTTCGAATTAGAAAACTTGATGCCTTCCTCGGAAAAATCATAATGTTGGATTCTCTCGGCAATTTAAAACGCACACACTACGCGGGAGCGCTGCGCGCTGCTCACGAAGGGCAGAGCGTCGTGCTGATGGGCTGGGTGGCGAGGCGGCGCGACCTAGGCCAGCTCATTTTTATTGACCTGCGCGACCGCGAAGGCATCGCGCAAATCGTCTTCAACAAGGACCAATCGGCGGCGGCGCACGCCAAGGCAGAAACGCTGCGCTCGGAGTTCGTCATCGCGGTCGAAGGGCGCGTGGTGCGCCGCGGAAAGCCCAATCCGGAAATTTCTTCAGGCGAAGTGGAAGTGGTGGCCAGCGCGCTGCACATCCTGAACACGTCGGCCACGCCGCCGTTCGTGATCGAGGACGAACCCACCGCCACGGAAGAAACGCGGTTGCGCTACCGCTATCTCGATTTGCGGCGCGCGAAGCCGCAGGCCAACCTCGCGCTGCGGCACAAAGTGATTTTGGAAATCCGCAAGGCAATGGACGAACTGGGATTTTACGAAGTCGAAACGCCGATGCTGACGCGCGCAACGCCCGAAGGCGCGCGGGATTACCTGGTGCCGAGCCGCGTCCACCCCGGACAGTTCTACGCGCTGCCGCAGTCGCCGCAAATCTTCAAGCAGATCCTGATGATCAGCGGGCTCGACCGTTATTTCCAGATTGCGCGCTGCTTCCGCGATGAAGATTTGCGCGCCGACCGCCAGCCCGATTTTACGCAGCTCGACGTGGAGATGAGTTTTCCGACGCAGGACGACGTTTTCGGCGTGATCGAACAGGTGATGCAGCGCACCATGCGCGTGATCGGCGCCGAGGTCGCGGCACCGTTCCGGCGCATGCTGCACAAGGACGCGATTCACCGTTATGGGAGCGATAAGCCCGACCTGCGTTTCGGGATGGAATTGGCGGACGTGACGGTGCTCTTCGAGGCGGGGCGGGAGACGCTGAAATTCGAAGGCAGCGTGTTTGCGCTGGCCGCGCCGGGCGGAGCAGCGCTTTCCCGCAAGCAACTCGACGAATTGGCGGAAAAAGCGAAGGCGTGCGGCGCGCGTGCGTTGTACACCATCAAAGTGGCCCCGGAGGGAATTACTTCCGCGCTGGCGAAAAATCTGGGCGATGACGCGGTAAATAAAATTGCTGAAGTGGCAGGCGCAAAGGCGGGAGACCTGGTGGTGGCCGTCGCGGCGCAGAAGCAGATTAAGGGCACCGACGCTGCGGCGCTCGTTGCCGGGCAGGTGCGGCTGCACGTCGCAGAAAAACTAGGAATTCTGCGAAGTCCCCAAGTGTGCAACCGTTGGGAATTTGTGTGGCTCACGGGATTTCCGCTGTTTGAGTGGAGCGTGTCAGAGGACCGCTGGGTGCCGGCGCAGCATCCGTTCACGGGCATCGTTGAGGAGGATTTGGAAAAACTGGAAACCGCGCCGTGGGAAGTGCGCTCAAAGGGCTACGACCTGGTGCTGAACGGCGTCGAGCTAGGCTCCGGCAGCGTGCGCATTCACCGCGCGGACGTGCAGGCGCGCCTCTTCCGCGCCATCGGCTTGAGCGACGAGCAGGCGAAGCAGCGCTTCGGATTCTTCCTCGATGCGTTGAGCTACGGAACGCCGCCGCACGGCGGCATCGCGCTGGGACTCGACCGCGTGGTGATGCTGCTGGCAGGCGAAAAATCGCTGCGCGAAGTGATTGCGTTTCCGAAGACCACCACCGCGCAGGACTTGATGGCCGACGCGCCGAATACGGTGCCGCAGGAGCAGCTGGACGATCTGGGAATTGAAGTGAAGAACAAAGGAAGTGGCAAGTGAGAGCAAGATCGACGGGGACAGCAATATGAGATTGCCGCAGTACTTAACAAAGGATCACATTAAACAAGCCATCGCGGAAGTTGACAGACTGGGTGAAAGCGCGATTCCTGCAAGGCGACGGTTAAGAAGGTACGCCCTTTGCCATAAAGGTCTCAATTATCCGCCTAAGTTCACGATTTGCCTTGCGCACAAGTTTTGGGACGGCACGGAATTCCCGAATGTTTTTGGTGGCGGAAATGAGGCCAACGGATTCCTTCGCGCGCGAGGTTTCAGGATTTTCAATACTGAAACACAAAAGGAAATTGGAATAGAGCCAGCTAAAGAGGGCGACGACCCTGAATTTGAAGAGGGGACTCGCTTTTACAAGCGCCACCTAAGCATTGAGCGCAATGCACGCATAGGCAGTACAGCCAAGCAGTTAAGATTAAAGACGGATCCCAATCTTAAATGCGATGCCTGTGGCTTTTCGTTTAGGAGAACATACGGGCCAATTGGCGAGGGTTTCATCGAAGCCCACCACACCGTCCCTCTAGGAGAGTTGACAGGACCCAGGAAGTTCAAGCTTGGTGAAATCGCGCTGCTGTGCGCGAATTGCCATCGGATGGTGCATCGCTCCTATCCTTTGTTATCCGTCAATCAACTCAGAGAGAAACTAAACCCGAGAGCTAAGACACATCAGAACAAGTGAGTCGAATTCGCATATTGCCGGAACATGTGGCCAACCGCATTGCCGCGGGTGAGGTGGTGGAGCGCCCGGCGTCGGTGGTGAAGGAGCTGGTGGAAAACGCCATTGATGCCGGGGCGCGGTCGGTGCGCGTGGAGACGGAGTCCGGCGGCAAGCGCATGATCCGCGTGATCGACGACGGCTACGGCATGAGCCACGACGACGCGCTGCTGGCGTTCGAGCGGCACGCTACGTCGAAGCTGCGCACGCCGGAGGATTTGCTCTCGATCGACACGCTGGGATTTCGCGGCGAGGCGTTGCCATCGATTGCGGCGGTGGCGCGGCTGCTGCTCGAAACTCGCGTGGAAGAAGAATCCGAAGGCACGCGCGTGGAGTTTGCCGGAGGAAAACTGGTCGGCGTAAAACCGGCGGGGCTGGCGGTGGGCACGACGGTGAGCGTGGCCGATTTATTTTACTGCGTGCCGGCGCGGAGAAAGTTTTTGAAGTCGGAGACGACGGAGCTGGGGCACATCGCGTCGCTGGTGACGCATTACGCGCTGGCGCATCCCGACCGGCAATTTTTTCTGAAGACGCCGACGCAGGAAATCATCGACTGCGCGCCGGTGGCCACGCTGGCCGATCGCGTGTACCAGCTTTTCGGCAAGCAGGCGCTGGACGAATTGCTCGAGGTCACGCCTGCGTCGTCGCCATTTCGCGCTTCCATCACCGAGCCAGCGCTGGAAGCGGAGGAAGAAGCAGCCACGCTGACCGTGCGCGGGTTCGTGTCGCGACCGGAAGTGCAGCGGCCCAACCGCAACGGCACGTACATTTTCGTCAACCGGCGGCTGATCCGCGACCGACTGATCCTGCACGCGATGAACGAGGCCTACCGCAACATTATTCCTCCCGGCGTTTTTCCCGTGGTGCTGCTGTTTCTGGAATTGCCGTGCGAGGAGGTGGACGTCAACGTCCACCCGGCGAAAATCGAAGTGCGCTTCCGCCATCCGCAGTTTGTGCACGACTTCACGCGCGACACGGTGCGCCAGGCGCTATCGAAGGCGCGGCCGGTGCCGGTGTTTCCGACGGCCGCACAAACCCCCGCCTCTAAAGAGGCGGGCTACAGCGCGCCACTGAATGCAGCAGAAGCGGCGGCGGGAGCGGGCGGAGTGCCGCGGGCGGTGATTCCGCAAGTGGCGTCGAGCGCGCCGCCGCACGAAAGTTTTGAGTTGAGCGGAGAGCCGCAACGCCCCGAGCCGCAGCGGCTGTATTTCCAGCCGGGCGCGGAAATTCCGTTTGGCGCGACGCCGCAGCAGTTCACGGAAAATTTTCGCGAAAGCGCGGCGCAGCAGTTGGACGAGTCGTGGCCGAGCACCGGCGCGGAAAGCATCGTGGACCTGAAGCCGCTGGGGCAGGTGAATTCGAGCTTCATCGTGGCGGTGAACGGCGAAGGGCTGTGGATCGTGGACCAGCACGTGGCGCACGAGCGCGTGCTCTTCGAGCAGCACCTGCGCGCGCGGCGGGTAGGCAACGTCCAGGGACAACGAATGCTGATGCCGCTGGTGACGGAGCTTTCGCCGCGGCAGATTGTCATCTTCGAGCAAATTGCCGAAGAGCTGCGCGCGAACGGATTTGAAGTGGAGACGATGGGGCCGCGCAGCGTGGCGATTCAGGCGGCGCCGGCGGGCGTGTCCGCGGACGACACGGAAAAATTGCTGCGGCAAATCCTCGACGGCATCGAGCGCGAAAACCAAGCGATTTCCATGGAGTCGCTGCAGGCGAAGATTGCGGCTTCGACGGCGTGCCACGCGGCCATCAAAGTGAACATGCCGCTTGACCAGCAGAAGATGGAATGGCTGCTCGGCGAGCTGGCGAAAACAGAATGCCCGATGAGTTGTCCGCACGGACGGCCGGTAGTGCTGCGCTATCCGCTGCGAGAAATCGAAAAGGCATTCAAAAGAATCTAGTGGCGAGAAAACTAATCATCGCGATTGATGGGCCAGTGGGCTCGGGGAAGAGCAGCACGGCGCGGCGGGTGGCCGAGCTGCTGGGGTACACGTATCTCGATAGCGGGGCGATGTATCGCGCAGTGGCGTTGAAGGCGCTGCGGCGGGGGATTCCGTTCGACGCGGCGGCGCAGCTCGAAGCGCTGGCGGCGGAGACGCGGATTGATTTACTCGCCGGAGAAAACGGCCAGCGAGTGATCCTGGACGGCGCGGACGTGACGGCGGAGATCCGCACGCCGGAAGTGTCGCAATCTTCGTCGAAGATTGCCGTGCTGCCAGGCGTGCGCAAACATCTCGTGGCGGAGCAGCGGCGCGCGGGCGCGGCGGGCGGCGTGGTGATGGAAGGGCGCGACATCGGCACGGCAGTTTTCCCGGATGCCGGCCTGAAGATTTTTCTCGACGCGTCGGTGGAGGTGCGCGCCGGGCGGCGGCTCGCCGAGCACACCGCGCGCGGCGAAAGAATTTCGCTTGAGCAGATGATGGAGGAAGTACGACAACGCGATGCGCGCGACATCGATCGCGAGGCATCGCCGCTGGTGCGCGCCGCGGACGCGGTGCTCGTCGATAACACGGCGATGGACGTGGAGGAAACGGCGCGGCTGATCGTGTTGTTGGCAAGCGAGAAGGCTGCGAGCAGGGTGTAGGGTGTTGGGTATAGGGTTTAGAGAAATCAGAAAGTGGCGTTCGTTGCGGGAGTCATACAACAAGAATTTCCTCAGTTAAGCGCTTGCGGCTGAATGAATTTGCGAAAACATGTAGTTTAGGCCGAAAAAGTGTGTTTTTCGCTTGACAGTTTTCGCTGCATGGATTATCTTTGACGTAGCTGCGGTCTCTGTGCCGAGGCATGGAGACCGCAGCTTTGTTTGAAAGGACACAGCAGCATGAGTCACGACGCCAAACAACTCGAGACGTCAACCGCCGGTGCGGCGGGGCTCAGGCTGCGCTTTGTCCACCAGCCTGAGTAAGTTCAGCGTTTTTTACTGAATCCCTCTCATTGGCATTTTCCGTGACACCGGAGATTGCGCATTCGTCCGGCTAATGCCTGACGTGTGCGCCGTCTCGGTCTCTTCACGGCCGCAGCAGGAATTGTTGTTTTGATGAGGCCCAGAAACAGAGAACGCGCAGAACCGGGTTGCACCTCAAGCTGAATCCGTATTGGGCGGAAAATGGCGGGAGGAGGTCCCGCTGACCCGGTTCGCGAGTTCCTGTGGAGGCAAAATGTCCTTGTTGCTTAAGGGAGGACGCGGAATTTTGCCTGTGGCTCCACGGACTGCTGGCGGATTTCGTCGGTGATGCGGATTTTCAGCAGGTATTCGCCCGGCTGAACTGCGGCGAGGGAAATCGTTTTTGTCAACGTCAGCTTCTCGGCGTCGCCATCGGGGAGTGTTTCCTGCTGGCGGAACACCACCGCGTCACCCTGCAAAATGATGTACTCCACGGAGGCGCGGGGTTTCTGCGAGGCCGCGTCGAGGCTCAGGTTGTAGAGCTGGAGGTAGATGCCGATGCGCTGGTCGGGCCGGAAGCCGGCGTCGAGGGCCGGCTGCGAATGAACTTTGCCGGGGGTGCCAGGCGGCTGGGCACGCGCCGTCAGCACCAGGCTGCTGTGCGCCAGTTGGCCGTTCTCAAAGTCTGGCACATCGAGCGGCTGCTCGATTTGTGCGGCGTCGCCGGTGGCGGCGTCCTGTACCTCCACGTGGAGCAGGTAACGACCGGGCGGAAGCAAAAGCGGCTTCTGATAAAGCGCGGGTGCGGGGTTCTCGATCCACGCTTTGGGGACTTTCCATTCGATACCGTTTTCGAACTTCGCTACGGTGTGGCCCACGGAGTCGGTGAGGAAGCCGCGCAGATTCACGAGGGCGCGGTTCGTCTCTCCCTGCGTGGTGAATTTGAGGTCGGACTTCCGGAAGCCGAGGACAATCGCCGCTAGCGAACCGCTCTTGTCCCCGCGGAAGAGGTCCACGCGAAACTGCACAGGGAGCACATTCCGCACCAGCCGCCAAAGTACGACTTCCTCCGGTTTCTTGCCCTTCACCGGTAGCTCGGGCGTCATTTTCATTAACATGGCCTGGTTGACCATCTGCTCCATCTGGCGTGCCCTGAGACGAAAGGCTACCTCCGGGTCCAATTTTGGTCCCGGCAGTAGGCTCTGTGTAGCTGCGATGAACAGCCCCCCCGGTACCGGAACGTAGCCGTACTTCTGGCCAATATCCTCCGCCAGTTCATAACGTCCCGAGCCAGACACGTCCACGAACTCCAGCACGAAATTGAATCCGACTCTCGCAATATACCGGTAGCGCCATTTCTGAAAGGGGTACGACGGAACCGGGCTTCCTCTTTTGCCAGGGTAAACTAAGCTGACCATTGCCGCTTCGTCGTATTCGGGAACGTTCCAGGGGCCTTCATTGTGCCGAATCTCGTCCGGAGGGCCATACAGGATGTAAAAGACCCCGCGGTCGGATCGCCAGCCGGCCACGCCCTCCGCAAAGTTATCGTTCGCGTATCGGACGCGGCGATAGTGCTCCTCCCGGAACTCGTTGGCCTGCGTGCCCGGCGTGGGGTCGCGCCGGAGCCAGAATCCCGTGATGAACCCTTCGCGCTCGGCGTCCGACCTCGATTGCAGTAATTGAAACCGCTCCTCCGGAAAAATGATGTACGCCACTTCTTCGGTGAGCCACTTCTTGTATGGCTGCTTCAGGTTTTTCAGCAGCTTTTGTTCCAGCTTCCGCTGATCGGCAGGGTTGAGCTTCGCCGGAGGGGCATTCTGAGTTTGTGCAGATGACAGAGTGGGGAAAAAACCGAGAGCGACGAGAAAGAAAGGCCCAAACCGTCGGCAAACGCGGGACAAAACCATTACTGGCTACTCCACCGATTGTATATGCCATTTATATCCGTGTGTCAATAATTCGGGAGTAAAAACGGAGGAGTCGTTTGCGTTTCTGTTGAGCCTTCGTGAGGGACCTAAACTGTCCAATCCTCGGTGAGCAACCCGGGAACGACGGCAAAGTGATCGTCGTTGGTGACCAGGATTGCATTTTGCTGGATGGCGATAGCGGCCTGCCACAAATCATTCTCAGGTATGGGCCGCCCGATTTTCCAGAGCGCCAAACGCAGGTCGCTATACAGTTCCAGCGTTTTACGATTGGGGAATAGGATTGTTAACCGGTCTAGAAACGCGTTGTAAGCGCGAAGGTTTTCCTCGCGCCGGCCGGAGCGCTTGGCCCCAAACAATAATTCCGATGCGGTGATGAATGGCAGGTAACGCAGCGGTTTACGATGTTCCTGGCGCCGAACCGCTGGATGATTCTGAAAAAGGAAGATGGCGATGTTGGTGTCGAGCAGGTATTCACTCGGCATCGACGTGTTCAAAAGCCGCTTCAATATCGCGGATCATTTGGCTGGCTGCCTCTTTGGACAGGATTCCGTAAAACTCGCGCAAATCGGCGGGCGGCCGTTTTCGCGCAACGCGCTTTCCGTCTCCGTGCCGCGTAGCAGGCGCACGTGATTGCGTTTTTTTCTTTGCTGTCTTCATCTGGAAAAGGATACCACACTCGTCAGCCAAATCGGCAGGCAGCGGCATTTGGCGCAGTAAGATGCCACACTGCGCTCGTGAACAGTGCGACTCCCGCGCTAATTAGGTCGGAGCGGACATGGAGTTGAGGAATTCGGCGTTGGACTTGGTTTTGGTCAAGCGGCCGAGGAGAAGCTCCATGGCCTCCGTGGTGGAGAGCGGGCTGAGCACCTTGCGGAGGACCCAGATGCGGTTCAGCTCGTCCGCGGGGAGCAGCAGCTCGTCCTTGCGCGTGCCGGAGCGGTTGATGTCGATGGTGGGGAAAACGCGCTTGTCCACCAGGCGGCGGTCGAGGTTGATTTCCATGTTGCCGGTGCCTTTGAACTCTTCGAAGATGACGTCGTCCATGCGGCTGCCGGTGTCGATGAGCGCGGTGGCGATGATGGTGAGTGAGCCGCCCTCTTCGACATTGCGCGCAGCGGCGAAAAAGCGCCGCGGGCGCTGCAAGGCGTTGGCGTCAATACCGCCGGAGAGGACTTTGCCGGAGGGCGGAGTGACGGCGTTGTACGCGCGCGCAAGTCGCGTCACCGAGTCGAGCAGGATCACCACGTCGCGCTTGTGCTCGACGAGCCGCTTGGCTTTCTCGAGCACCATTTCGGCGACCTGGATGTGGCGCTGAGGCGGTTCGTCGAACGTGGAGCTGATGACTTCGCCCTTCACGGTGCGCTGCATGTCGGTGACTTCCTCGGG
>CAZIWR010000052.1:0-14089 GCA_964542805.1 uncultured Acidobacteriaceae bacterium | reverse complement strand
GGGCGGCAATTCCTCGTCCCGCTGAAAGGCAATATCGTCAAAGCGCGCGGCCATGCCGTGCCAGCCCGGTTCGGAAGCATCCTCGGCGCGAACCACGTGGGCAACGGTCCGCATCCGCACGCCGCCCCTGCCGAGCGGGCGTTCCACGAGACCGACTTCCAGTTCGATGGCTGTGCCCGGTTCGATGTGCTTTGGCGCCAGGAAATAAACGCCGCTCGAGCTGATGTTCTTCGTCAAAAGCGTAATCGGCACGGGTTCTGCCACGTGATTCACTCCAGTCAGGCGCAAAGGCAGCCGCAGCGCCGCGCGCGGGTGGAAGCGCCGCTCCAGCGCCATCCCGAAGGAATGCGTGGGGACTCGCGCAAACAGCCGCGGTTTATCTGTTTTGGTCTCCGGCGCCGCTTCCCGTTCCGGCACGCTCGATTTATTGACTAGGCTTAATAGTGATGCAGGTTTGCTGGCGTTTTCGACACCAATTGATTTCTGCTTCTCGCGTGCTGCCGACATGATGGATGCCCCCAGAAATCCACTCGACACTACGGACACTTCTCCCGTGCTCAGGCGCCCCCGCCAGGCACGGTGTCCCGAAGGAATCGGAACCCCAGAAAGAGCTTTGTCACTATCTATGGAGAGGCTCTGGAGCGTCAATTCCCAACCTGCGCGACGTGTCCTAAGTAACAACGCTCCCGCCTGGATCAGCGCAATCGAATGGGGCAAAAAAAGAGAAAGCGGCTCCTTCCCGGCTGATCGCCGGACGGGGCCGCTCTCTGGAATCCTATGTCCGCCCCTAGCGGTGTCCCGCCGTGGCATCTCGGTACTTCGGCATGGGCAGCCGGTGCCTTCGCGAAAGCGTCGCTGCGGCAACCTCCTGTTGCGACGTCATTCGTGCCGCCGGCCGCGAGTGCCCGTTGCTGTTCGGCCGCGCCGACGGAAAGGTGGTCACCGCCGGCCGTGCGGGCACTTCGGCGTGCGCCGCGGTTACGTGGTCGGTGATGGCCTGCAGCCGCTTCAGAATCCAGGTCCACTGCTCGCTATCGAGTTGGCGCAGGAACGGCCGCAGTCCCTGAATGAACGGGTCTTCCATCAGTAACTCCCCGTTCGACTCCGGGATGAAGAAGCGGTTCAAGCCAACGCCCAGCGCCTCGGAGATTTTCTCCAGCGTGCCCAGGCTGGGCGTCATTTGTCCGCTCTCGATTCGCGAGAGGTACGACCGCGACACGCGCGAGCGAGCCTGTAGCTGGCTCTGCGTCATGCCGCGCGACTCGCGTAGCTGCCGAATGCGCTGCCCGATGTTTTCCACCGTGTCGCGGTTCGGCCAGTTTTCAAACAACTGCCGGTCGTCGCCTGGCAACTCCTGCGGTGCCGGAGCCGGCAGCGAAAACTCCACCGTGGGCGGCAGCAGGCGCAAGCAGCGTCGGCAATTGCCCGTGCGCGTGCGGTACTGCACTAGCCCGCACGTTTTGCAGCGAATTACCTCGCGATCTAGCTCTGTTGTGACCCTCTTGCTACTGTGTTCCGACACTGGACGTCCTCTCAGACTATTCCAGCGATGCAGATGGAAGGAACTCTCTTTTCGGGGGAAGGCAGAAACTGGCGCAGCGGCATTGTGCTCAGATCGCCACCCCCTGTCAAGCCTTTTTTTCGGTGATTGCCTGAGAAACACGGACAAAACTGGCAAAGAGCCCGCAGAAAATACACAATAGCCCCCTTGGCGCGGACAAAGCGGGCGCCTGCGGAGGCGATACCCGCTAGTCTGCTTTGTCATTTTTCGATTTTCGAATTCCGCACTTCATGGCTACGTAACGCCGGCTTCGAGCCTATGGTGTTAGAATCCGATTTCGAATTTCGATTTTCGTCTTTGATTCTTGGAGGGTTTTCAGCATGCCGACCCGTGAAGAGGCCTGGGCCCTGCTCTGCGAGTACACACAGAACGAAAACCTGCGCAAGCACGCCCTGGCCGTCGAATCCTGCGTCCGCGCCTATGCCCGCAAGCACGGCGCTGACGAAGAACTCTGGGGCTCCACCGCGCTTCTCCACGATTTCGACTATGAACGCTGGCCCAACGACGCGCATAGTCCCACCGAAGAGCATCCCTCGGAAGGCTCCAAGATTCTTCGCGAACGCGGCTACCCGGAGGAGATGATTCGCGCCATCCTCTCGCACGCCGACTACACCGGCATCGCCCGGCAGACCCCGCTCGAGCACACCCTCTTCGCCTGTGACGAGCTCGCCGGCTTTCTCACCGCTTGTTCCCTGGTGAAACCGGGGAAGAGCATTCACGAGGTCGAGCCGGACTCCGTCAAGCGCAAGATGAAGGACAAAGCTTTCGCCCGAGGGGTCAACCGCGACGACGTCCGCAAGGGCGCCGAAGAGCTTGGCGTCCCGCTCGAAGAGCACATCCGCTTCTGCATCGACGCCATGCGCACCATCGCCCCCCAACTCGGCCTCGCCGGCATTTCCCCCACAACTGGCGCACAGGCTCCCGACCCCTCGGGATAGCCTGTGCGCCTTCCTAACGTCGGCGGCACGCCGCCTCCGCAGGACAAGCTTCCACTCTTGCCCAAGCAATGCGAGGGAGCTTGCCCGCTAGGTTATATCTTAAAGTAAATATACACTTGACATGAATATCAACTAGATGCTATGCTCCCCCCGCTATGTCTGCCTGCAAGCCCATCCTCTACCGAATTCCCGTTCATCATCTCCCGCATAACCGCTTGAATCCGCTGCGTTTAGCTGCGTTACATTTTGTATCAAACCTGCAACTCCCTTCTTTTTCTACCCTTTACACATCATCTCCACAAATGGTGGTATGCCATGCCAGATCGCGGGGCATATACCCTATCTCCATGGAAAACATGACGACTGCTTTCCGAAGGAGGATTGCTCCTTCCGCTATCTCAACGCCGCGCGCTTTCGCCCATGGCGCCCGAATGTGCCAATCCCGCGCTATGCTAGAATCCTCCCTCATGGAAAGCGCGGGGAAAAGTCTGTGGTCTGCACTGCAACGCGTTGCTCGGCCGGATAAGCCTCTCGATCTCCTTGTGGCCGTCTGGCCGCTCATGGTCGGACGCCGCCTCGCGGACCACACCCGCCCCGTCGCCTGGAGCAAGGGCCGCGTGGACGTGGCCGTGGATCAGCCCGAATGGCAGAGCCAGTTGGAAAGCATGGGCAAAGACGTCCAGAAGCAGGTCAACAAATGGTGGGGCTCCGAGCTCGTGCGCGAGGTCCGCTTCATTCCGGAAAAGGCCAAGCGCCCCCGGCCGGCTGCGGAGCCGGTGAAAAATGCGCGCACTCCCGCGGAACACAAGCTCAGTGCAGCCTTGGAGGAATTGGCGCCGGCGCTGAAGGGCATTGCAGACGCGGATCTTCGTGAACTGGTCGCCCGAGTTGCCGGCCAGTACCTGGCCAAGCAGGACAAGAAATGAAGATTACCCGCGAACAGGTAATTCGCGTTGCAGAACTCGCCCACCTCGAGCTTTCCGATGCCGAGCTGGACGTGTACTCACGCCAGCTCGACAACATCCTGGCCTACATCGAAAAGCTCAACCAGCTCGACACATCCCAGGTTGAGCCCATGGCCCAGGTCTTTTCTGGCGATGCGGCTGAAGAGAACGCCTCTGCCCGCGCGGATGAACCCCGGCACAGCAATATTGCCGATGCCGTCCTTGGTATCGCCCCCGATCCCAGCCGGCCCTATTTCCGCGTCCCCAAGGTGATTGACCGATGACGGCCACCGCCTGGACGATTCCCTCTATCCGTGCTGCTCTACATGAAAAGAAGGTCTCTGCGCGCGAACTCAGCACCGAGTTTTTCGCCCGCATCGACCGGCGCAATCCCGAATTGAACGCTTTTCTCGCGCTTTCACCCGAGCAGGCCTTCGCCCAAGCGGACCGCGTGGACTCCATGGTCGCTCGTGGCGAACACTTGCCGCCTCTGGCAGGCGTGCCGGTGGCCATCAAGGATGTCATCAGCACTGCCGGCATTCCCACCACCTGCGGCTCTCGCATCCTGGAAAACTACCTGCCCCCGTACAACGCCACGGCCATCTGTCGCCTCAACGCGGCCGGCGCCATCACCCTCGGCAAGACGAATTGCGACGAGTTTGCCATGGGCAGTTCTACGGAAAACTCAGCCTACGGTCCTGTCCGCAACCCGGTCGCCCTAGATCGCGTACCGGGCGGTTCGAGCGGCGGATCGGCAGCGGCCGTCGCTGCGGGCTTGGCTGTCGCCGCGCTCGGTACGGACACGGGCGGCTCGATCCGCCAGCCCGGCGCCCTTTGCGGCATTCCCGCCATGATGGGCACCTATGGCCGAGTTTCTCGCTATGGCCTGATCGCTTTCGCCTCCTCGCTCGACCGCATCGGCCCCTTCGCCACCACCGTGCAGGATGTCGCCTCCGTGCTGGCGGTCATCGCCGGGCGCGATGCTGCCGATTCCACCTCCGTTGCCGTCCCGGTTCCCAATTACTCCGCTGAACTGGACCACTCCGTCCGAGGCCTGCGCATCGGCATTCCACGGGAGTATTTCGCGGAGGGTATGGACCCGGCTGTCCGCCAAAAGGTCGAAGCCGGCATCAAGCTACTGGAAAGCTTGGGCTGTGTGCCGGTCGAGCTTCGAATGCCACATACGGACTACGCGATCGCCACTTACTACATCGTAGCTACAGCCGAGGCCAGCTCCAATCTGGCACGCTATGACGGTGTGCGCTACGGCCTGCGTGTGCCCGGCGCCACTCTTCTCGACATGTACAAAAAGACCCGTGGCCGCGGCTTTGGCCCTGAAGTCAAACGCCGCATCATGCTCGGCACCTACGCCCTTTCCAGCGGCTATTACGACGCCTACTATTTGAAAGCCCAGAAAGTGCGCACGCTGATCGCTCGCGACTTCACACAGGCGTTCCAGAAGGTGGATGCCATAGTGACTCCAACTTCGCCTAGCCCCGCCTTTCGGCTCGGCGAGAAGACCGACGACCCGCTCCAGATGTACCTGGCCGACATCTACACTGTCACCGGCTCGCTCGCCGGCGTGCCGGGCATTTCTGTTCCCTGCGGCAAGACCCCGCAGGGGCTGCCCGTCGGCCTTCAGATCTTTGGCGCTTACTTTGAGGAGTCCCGCATCTTACAATTGGCCCATGCGTTCGAACTGGCAGGAGGGTTTTCTGTGTAATTCCGGCGGAAGCCTGTTCACTTTTTCCTATGTCTGATATCAAACACATCAACGCATTGCTTAACCGCTCGCAAGCCCTTCTGTATGCCGCTGCTCAGGCCATCCCCGGGGATTCATGGTGCACCCCGCCCTCTCCCGGGGCATGGTCGGCTGGCGAGGTCTTTGCGCACCTGAAAATGGTGGAGGAGGCTATCGTGGATGGAGTCGCGCGAATGCTCGTCTCCCCGCCCAAAAAGCTTCCGTTTTGGAAGCGCGTTCACTTCTCGCCACGGTTGGCTCAATTCCGCCTGTTGAAACGCCGCACCCCCATTCCCCTCGATTCTGCGCTCGTGTTGGACAAGACGGAGTCGCTTTCTCGCCATCAAGCTCTCCGCAAGCGGACTGTGGCTTTGTTCTCTGACAATGTCACCGGGAATTCCGGGCGTAACCTCGGCGCTTATCGCCAGAAGCATCCCTTTTTCGGCTACCTGGACTTCTATGACTGGTTCTACACCATCGGCTACCACGAGCTGCGTCACTCGGAACAGCTTCAAGAAATCGTAGGAGTCTTCCAAAAGTAATCTCGAAACTGCACTTTTCTTTCCTCTTTGGACCAAGGAAGTGCACTCGCACTGGACGACACAGCCTCCTGCAAAACTCATGCCGTGCGCACAAATCTTTTCAACATCGGCACTTCCGAGCGACGTACTAGTCATAAAGTTTTTGTGTACAAGAACGGAAAGACTATTGCTCAGAGTTCTGTGGCAGCGTTTACAATGCTGACTGCATCAAACATTGGTGAGAGGCTAAATTGGTCACCATCAAATCCAGCCAGAAGCTCTTTACTGCGGATGAAGTCTCCCGGCTCACGGGAATCTGCTTGGATCACCTCCAGAGCCTTGCGCGCAGCAAGCACCTTGGATTTCTCGCTCGCGCCGCAGAGGCTGCCGGGGCGCAGGCCGAAGAGTGGCTGTTCACCAATTCCGACTTGATGATCCTGACTGTTCTTTACCCTCGTTGCCAGCATAAGTCCGCCTAGCGCGAATTGTCAGGCGGCAACGGTTTTGGACGAAGAAAAACGCCCCGATCTTTCCACTCGGGGCGTTTCGCCTTCGGCTTCTTCCTTTGGGTGATTTCAGTTCGGTATTTTGCCCGTCAGTTCCACCCACGTCCGATCCACCGCGCTCCCGGATGCTGCTGCAAACCCCTGCGGATTTCCCGTGTATGCCGGAAAGCCCGCCTGATGCTTGCTCAGATCAATGGACTTCTTGGCGTCCTCCAAGGTCATCCCTTTTCCGATGGCCCCTTTGACCGCGGCAACCATGTCGTTCATATAAGCCAGCAGCCGGTCAACCTGCTCTTTTCCTGTTTGCACAGGGCCATGGCCAGTCACAGCCGTACTCCAATCCAGATTGCGGACTGAATCCAGCGTACCGATCCACTGGGACGGGTATGCGTCACGCATGAAGGGAATGCCATTGGTAAGCAGGTCGCCGGTGACCACGACCCGCTCCTTGGGAAGATAAACCACCACGTCGCCGCGTGTGTGTCCTTTGCCGAAAAACAAAATATGGATCGTCCGTTCGGGCTTGTATAGCACCAGGCTGCGCTCAAACGTGATCGTCGGCAGCGCGATTTGGACCGATTTCAGCTCCTCCAGGTAGGCCTTGTCGCTGGCCAGCCGCCCCGACAGGTTCGTTCGGCCGGTTTCGGTGAGTGGAGTCCCGTCCGTCAGTTTTCCCTCCGCCAGCATCTTCTCGGTTCGCGCGATGCGATCCGGCACATCTTTGTTGAGCTGGTCTTGAACGGAGGGGATGGCCTTGCCAACCATATCTTCCCGGGCGGTGTGCTGGGCAATGTACTCGACGCTGGACCCGAACACGCTCAAATAGGCCTGATTGCCCTGCACATGGTCATTATGCCAATGGGTGTTCACTACGTACCGCACAGGCTTATTGGTGATTTTGCGGATCTCGGCAATCAGGTCCTTTGCCCAGCTTGGCCGAAAGTGCGTGTCCACAACCAGCACATCATCTTTATTTACGATGAACGCCCCGTTCGAAGCGACTCCGGCGCGCCCAATCGCCGCGTACACCCCGTCCGCCACCTTGACGATGTCGAATGATTGCGCCTTTCCCCGCGGCGCAGAAAGTCCCATGCTCAGCAGCAGAACCACCACTCCCAGCAACTTTCGCCTCATCTCACCCCTCCACAATTTTCTGTGCTTTCGAAGGGCGGCACTCTAACACAACCCAACCCAGTTCGCATACCTTCCCCCTTGCCATTTGCTCCGGACTGGCCGCAGGACTATGCTGAGGATGGGATTCCGTTCGCCGGAAGCGCATCCAGGGGTTTCGACCGCCCACCATGCAGTCAAACCACCGCAGACTCGGGTGCATCCAATCCCGAGGGCATTGCAGCGCTTCCTTGGCCCGAAGCAAAGGCAGAATCGAGTCGGCTTGAGCCTTGCCACACAAAACCGATTTGCGGCACGAGCCTGCTCCCTTTCCTGCTTTGCCGTGTTTCTGATACTTACGCTCTGCTCATCCTCGCTTTCCGCCCACCCAGCTGGTCCACAGGAAACACAGGCTGGGCAGCAGAAGCCGGAAATCACGCATGCCCCTGCGCGCGGCAAGAAGCTCATCCTTAGCGATGGCACTTTCCATCTGGTGCGCAGTTATGAGCGCCGGGGCGATCGCGTTCGCTACTACAGCGTCGAACGCTCTGCGTGGGAGGAAATCCCGGCCTCTTTGATTGACTGGGCGGCGACCCAGAAGGAAGAGGCCTCGGAGGCCGCGCTGGAAGCAAAGATCGAGGAAAAAAAGAAAGAATTCCGCATGCAGCGCATCGCTGAGGAAGTGGATGCAGACGCAAGCCTTGAGGTGGCGCCGAGAATCTTCCTTCCGGACGGTCCGGGCTTGTTCGTGCTCGAGGGCAAGACGATTCGCTCGCTCGAACTGATCGGTGCCGATGTCAAAACCGACAAACGCCGTATTCTCGCTCAGATTTTCACGCCCATCCGCCTGCCCACTCTCCAGCGCGTGGAGCTTCCGGGCGCGCGTGCTGCTTTTCGCATCACCTCCGCTCAGCCGGAGTTCTTTATTCGCACGCCGGACGGCCACGAGCCGGACATGGAGCTCATCCAGGCCCGCGTGAAGGATGGGGTCCGTGAAATCGGTCGCGTCAACACGCTCGCCAGCGGCGACAAGATTGAAGATCGCAAGGTTGTCTCAGTCGAGCGTTGGAAGCTGGCAAAGGGTGTCTTCCGCCTCACGCTCAGCCTATCGCTCGAACCCGGCGAATACGTTTTGGCCGAAATTCGCCCCGAGGAAGGGATGGACTTGGGTGTATGGGATTTTGGTGTGGACCCGCCTTCGCCCAAAGCCGGCGCCCCACCGGCTACTCCTCCCAAGCCACTCACCCAAAAATAAGCCTGCCTTCTCGCAAAGGCAGGCGCTTCCGCTTCTCGCGGAATTACCTATTCTTTTGAAACAGCTTGCTGCTCCGGCGGCAGCTGTGACTCACCGTTTGCAGCCGGAAAGCTCAACGTGAACCGCGCTCCGCCCTCTGGGAGCGATCGCGCTTCAATGTTGCCTCCATGCTCCCGCATGATCGCCATGCAAATGCTCAGGCCCAATCCAGTGCCTCGCCCCGGGCGTTTTGTCGTGAAAAATGGGTCGAAGATGCGCGGCAGGATTCCCGCCGGTATCCCCGGCCCGTCGTCCTGGATCGATACCTGCTGCTCTCCTCTTTGATGCTCCACGCTCACGCGCAGTGTGCCCTGCTTTTTCACTTCGCGAATGGCCTGTTCCGCATTCACGATCAAGTTCAGGAACACTTGCATCAACTGGTGCGCATCCCCCATCACTGGTTTTACTCCCGGATCCACCTGGTATTCCACTTTGATGTTGTTCACGTGCAGCGAGTACTCGTGCAACTGGATCGTATGCAGCACCAGCTCGTCCAGCCGCACCTGCCCTCGCCGCGGCGCTCGCGGCCGCGAAAACGTCAGCAAGTTCTGCACGATTTCCGCGGCGCGCCGCGCCTGTTTCTGGATCAATTCCAATTGCCTGCCCATGGCCTCATCCATGGCTTTTTCCCGCAGCAGATCATTGATCCCCAGGATGGCCGTCAGCGGGTTATTCAATTCGTGCGCCACTCCCGCCATCATCTGCCCCATTGCCGCCAGCCGCTCCGACTGACTCACCTGCTGCTCCAATCGCTTCAAATCGGTGATATCCCGCGCTGACGCGATTACCCCGATGATGTTTCCTCCCGCATCGCTCAAGGGGCTCGCCGTCCCTCGCACCGTCCGCCAGCTTCCATCCTTGTGCATGGTCCGGTATTCCACTGTCCCGTAGGCTCGTTTTCCCTCCGTCAACTCCCGGTGCAGCTCCAGCAGCACCTTACGATCATCCACGTGTGTCCGCTCTCCCAGCCCTTTCCCCAGTATCTCCTCCGGCTCGTACCCCAGTTGTTCCTTCATGCGCGCGCTGACATACGTGTACTGGCCCTCGCGGTCCAGCACCACAATCATGTCTGGAAAACTCTCCACCAGCCGCCGCGCAAACTCCTGCTCCTGATGCAGCCGCCGCTCCATCTCCCGCCTCTGCGTGATGTCCACCAGTGTGCCCTGGTACCGCAGCACCCGCCCCGTGGCGTCCCGGATCGCAGTCGACGTGTCCAGACAAATCAGCGGCTTCCCGTCCTTTCGCCGCAGCACGATTTCCCGCTCCCGCAGCGTCCGCTGTTCATCTAGTTCTTCTAACAGTCCCCTCCGGTCCTCAGCATCCATATACAATTCGTTCACATTTTCCTGCAACAACTCG
Source organism: uncultured Acidobacteriaceae bacterium (assembly GCA_964542805.1). Lineage (GTDB taxonomy): Bacteria > Acidobacteriota > Terriglobia > Acidiferrales > UBA7541 > JACQDE01. Next base: position 4,115 of record CAZIWR010000052.1, on the reverse strand, counting down.
TCCTTGTTCTCATACCCCAACATTGCCACCAGCGCGGGATTTGCGTCCAATAGCCGCCCCTCCGGCGTCGAAAAATACACCCCTTCGTGCAACGTCTCGAACAGCTGCGTGAAGCGCGCCTCGCTTTCCCGCTCGTAGGTTACGTCCCGCGCTTGGCCGCTTACCCCAACGACCTTTCCGTCTTTCACCACCCCGCGCAGCGTGCAATCGAAATAGCGCACCCCGTTCGACTTCCTCATCCGGATGCGTAGGATGCCATGCCAAAACCGCCGCTCCATGAAACGCGGCAGCGCGCGATCGGCCGTCTCCCGTGTGGGTTCCTCGATGAGCGACTCCAGATTCCGCCCCACCAGATCACTGAACGGCAGTTCCGCCATTTCCGCAAATCGCTGGTTCACCGCACGAATCTCTCCATGCAGAGTCGCCGAAAACATCAGGTCATCCATGCTGTCGATCAGCTCGCGGTAACCCTGTTGGGAGCGGGATACAACGTGGAATAGTTCTTCCAGGCGAAGCAGCCGCTCTTGCATGTTCGAGGAAGCGCTGTCCGCAACGATCGGGGCGGCTTTCTCTGGGCCCGGCTGAATTCTGCGCGGTCTTTGCCCGGTTGCGGCCGCGTCCGTCCGAGTTGGTCCCCGCATAGCCATTGCCTGGCCTTTGCTCCTCATGCGCAACTGCTCTTCTCTTCTGTTGGCGCAGCCTGCCCCTGTGCGCAAGGGACAGCCCTGGACTTGGAGATTCTAGGCCGTTCGCGCGCGGCCGGGCAATTTGAATTCAGCTGTGAGTTTCCAGCCCGGCACTTCAAAGCCGCACATTACGCACTTTTTAACTCCCTGCTGGGAAGACTGTGGCGCAAGAAAAAAATCGGCGGCAGGTCAATTTACCCGCCGCCGATTTCATTCGTTTCGGGTTAAAGAGCTTAAAGCCTAGTTTTCCGCCACCGCGCCGGCATCCTTCCGCAGGAATTCCAAGGCGGCCGCCTCTTCCGGTGTCAGTTCCGCAGCGGGCTCTCCTGTTTCTTCGCCCACGGGGACTTCGACCGGCGTTTCCGTCAGCAGTTTGATGTTCCGGTAGTGCTCGATGCCAGTCCCAGCGGGGATGAGGCGGCCCATAATCACGTTTTCCTTCAGGCCGCGCAAGTAATCCACCTTCCCGGAGATGGCCGCTTCGGTCAGCACGCGGGTCGTCTCCTGGAAGCTCGCCGCGCTAATGAACGAATCCGTGGAGAGCGACGCCTTGGTGATTCCCAGCAGCAACGGCCGGCCAGTGGCTGGCCGCTGCCCTTCCTCCAGGATCCTCTCGTTTTCCTGACGGAACCGGAACTTGTCGATCTGCTCTTCCAACAGGAACATCGTATCGCCAACGTCCTCCACCTTCACCCAGCGCATCATCTGCCGGACGATGGTTTCGATGTGCTTGTCGTTGATGTTCACGCCCTGCAGGCGGTAGACCTCCTGGATCGAGTTCACCAGATAGGCCTGCGTGTACTTTTCACCGAGCACGGCCAGCAGGTCATGCGGGTTCAGCGGGCCATCAATGAGCGGTTCGCCCGCCTTCACGTGGTCGCCCTCTTGCACGTTGATATGCACGCCGCGCGGCAGCGAATACTCCTTCAACGTGCGGCCATCTTCGCTCTCCACGGATATCTTGCGCAGCCCCTTGGCGATTTCTCCGTACTTCACGATGCCATCGATTTCGGAGATCACCGCCGGATCCTTCGGCTTGCGCGTCTCGAACAATTCCACCACGCGCGGCAGACCGCCGGTGATGTCCTTCGTCTTGGTGGTTTCCCGAGGGATCTTTGCCAGCACGTCGCCCGGGCTGGCCTCGTCCCCGTCCTGCACCATCAAGTGCGCTCTCGACGGCATCAGGTACTTCTTCCGCACGCGCCCTGCGGAGTCCCGGATCAAAATCGTTGGCTGGTGCTTTTCGTCCCCTGGCGGCAGCGTGACCACCAACTGCGCCAAGCCGGTCACTTCGTCCACCTGCTCTTCGATGGTGATGCCGGGCTGCAGGTCCTTAAACTGAACCGTGCCGCCCACTTCGGTCAGGATCGAGAACGTGTACGGATCCCATTCGGCCAAGGTCTGGCCCACGGTGACCGTGGCACCGTCCGCCACGAGCAGCTTCGCGCCGTACACCACGTGGTAGCGCTCTTTCTCGCGGCCCTTCTCGTCCACCACCGCGATCAAGCCGGAGCGGTTCATCGAAATCAGCTTGCCCCTGCCCTCCACCACGTTCAAATCGATGAATTTCACGTACCCGTTGTTCTTTGCGTCCACTTTGGACTGCTCGGTCACGCGCGTGGCCGTGCCGCCGATGTGGAACGTCCGCATCGTCAACTGCGTGCCCGGCTCGCCGATGGACTGTGCGGCAATTACGCCCACCGCCTCGCCCATCTCCACCATCCGCCCGGACGCCAGGTTGCGCCCGTAGCATCGCGCGCACACGCCGCGCTGTGTTTCACACGTCAACACCGACCGGATCTTCACCCGTTCGATCCCCGCGCCCTGAATGGCGTTGGCCAGCTCTTCGCTGATTTCCTGGTTGACGTCCACGATTACGCTGCCCTCGTAGTCTTTGATTTTCTCGAGGGAAACGCGCCCGATCACGCGCTCGCGCAGCGGTTCCACTTCCACGCCGGCCTCCACGATGGGCTCCACGTAGATGCCGTCCACCGTGCCGCAGTCGATCTCGGAAATAATTACATCCTGTGCCACGTCCACCAGCCGCCGCGTCAGGTAGCCGGAGTCCGCCGTCTTCAGCGCCGTATCCGCCAGACCCTTGCGCGCGCCGTGCGTGGAGATGAAGTACTGCAGCACCGTCAAGCCTTCGCGAAAGTTGGAAGTGATGGGTGTCTCGATGACTTCGCCCGAAGGCTTGGCCATCAAGCCGCGCATGCCGCTCAGCTGCCGAATCTGCTGTTTCGAGCCGCGCGCGCCGGAGTCCGCCATCACGTAAATCGGATTGATCACGCCTTCTTTGTCCTGCCGTTCCAGCGCTTTGAACATCTCATCCGACACGCGTTCCGTGACCTCGCCCCAGATGGAAATCACTTTGTTGTAGCGCTCGCCGTTGGTGATGGCGCCGTCCAGGTACTGCTGCTGCACCTTGACGACTTCCTTCTCCGCGGATTCCACCAACTTGGCTTTGTCGCCCGGAATGATCATGTCGTCGATGCCGATGGAAATCCCCGCCTTGGTGGCGTAGAGGAAACCCAATTCCTTCAGCTCGTCGAGCATCGGTACGGTTCGCTCGAGGCCAAAACGCAGGTAGCAGTACTGCACCAGTTGCTGCACGCCCTTCTTTTTCAGCAGGCCATTGATGAAGGGCATGCCCTTCGGCAAGTGGTCGTTGAAGATCACCCGTCCGGTGGTAGTGCTGATGAATTGCCGGTTCAGCGTGATGGGCTCTGCGTGCGGCACGTCCTGATCGTCGTATGCGGTAGTGAGATCAATGGCCTCGCCGGTGTACCGCAAGCGGATGGGCGTCAAGAGCTCCACTTCGCCCGCGTCCAGCGCCAGCATCACGTCTTCGGGATTGCCGAACGTGCGGCCTTCGCCTTTGCTTCCGGGCTTCGACTTCGTGAGGTAATAGAGACCGAGCACCATGTCTTGCGTGGGCACGGCCAGCGGTCCGCCGTTGGCCGGCGAAAGAATGTTGCCCGAGCTGAGCATCAGTACGGACGCCTCAACCTGGGCTTCCGGCGAAAGCGGAATATGCACTGCCATCTGGTCGCCGTCGAAATCGGCGTTGAAGGCGGTGCACACCAGTGGATGGATGCGGATGGCCTTGCCCTCCACCAGCGTCGGCTCAAACGCCTGAATGCCCAGCCGGTGCAGCGTCGGAGCGCGGTTCAACAGCACCGGATGCTCGCGGATCACTTCTTCGAGAATGTCCCAGACGATGGGGTCCTGCTGCTCCACCATTTCCTTGGCCTGCTTGATGGTGGTGCAGTGGCCATTGGCTTCGAGGCGGTGATAGATAAACGGCTTAAAGAGCTCCAGCGCCATCTTCTTGGGCAGTCCGCACTGGTGGAGCTTCAGCTCCGGGCCCACGACGATGACTGAGCGGCCGGAATAGTCTACGCGCTTGCCCAGCAGGTTCTGGCGGAA
>CAZIWR010000051.1:0-14122 GCA_964542805.1 uncultured Acidobacteriaceae bacterium | reverse complement strand
CGAATCGCCGCGTCACGCGGCAATTCAATCCGCGCGCGCACCGTGTGCGACGCCGCGTCCGCACCGGCTTCCATCTCCACCACGCTGCCGGAAAAACTTTTTCCGGTCAGCGCGTCGAGTTCCACCCGCGATTTCGATCCGCGCTGCACGCCGGCAGCGTCTGCGGCGTCAAACGTCACTTCGATGCGGTAGCGGGAGGTGTCCTCCACCACCACCAGCGGCACGCCCGGCGCGGCCATCGCTCCCGGCTCGACCATGCGCCGCACCACGACGCCATTGAACGGCGCGGTGACGCGCGCGTAGCCGGTCACGGTTTCCATGGCGCGCGATTCCGCCGACGCGCGCTCGCCCATCGACGCCACCTGCTGCTGCCTGGCCTTGGCCGCAGCCAGGCCTTCCTGTGTGGCACGCCGTTTCGCTTCCACCTCGTCAAACTCTTGCGGGCTGACGGATTTTTTGTCGCGCAACATCACGTAGCGCTCGTAGGTTTTGCTCATCACGTCGGCCTGCGCCTGCGCTGCCGCCACGCCGCGCGCGACTTCTTCTTTGGCGTGCGCGGATTCCTCCACCGCGGCCCGCGCCGCGCTGCGCCGCTCGGCCAGCTCGCGCTCGTCGAGCGTGACCAGCACCTGCCCGGCCTTCACCGCGTCGCCTTCGCGCACTAGAACGGATGTCACCGTGCCCATCACCCGCGCCGCCACTTGTGCGGTGGTTGCGCTGGCTACGGTTCCCGGCGCGACGATTTCGTCCGGCACGCTTTCCAACTTCACTGCTTCGACGCGCACGCCACTCACGTGCTCCGCCGCGGCTGGCCTGGCATTTTCTTTTCCGCCGCATGCCGCCAGCGCCAGCAGCGCAAGCGGAACGAATATTCTCAAAATAAGAATTGGAATTTTCATGGCGTTACTCCCCTGCGAATCAATTGCGAATCCGCCGTCAGTTTCCCCGCGGCGCGTTCCAACTGCGCGCGCGCCACCTGCCAGTCATGCAGCGCGGACAAATATCCCGTGCGCGCTTCGAGTTGCGCGGTCTGCGCGCGCAGCAAATCCGTCATCGTGGCCAGCCCCGCCTCGTATCGGTTTTGAATGATGCGCAAGCTTTCCCTGGCCTGCTCGACGGCGTCGCGCGCGGCCGCTGCGCGCTGCTCCGCCGCGCTCACTTCCAAAAATGCCTGGCGCACCTCCAACCGCACGCCCGAGCGAAAATACTCCACCTGGTTCGCCGCCTGCCGTTCGCGCGCGCGCGCTTCGTCCAGCCGCGCACGGTCCGCGCCGCCCGCAAACAGGTTCACCTCGATGCGCGCCCCCGCCGTCCAGTTGGTGCCCGACGCCCCACCGCCGAGCGTTTCCGCGTCGCGCTCGAAATTCGCAAATACGCCGACCTTGGGCGCAAATTCCGCCTTAGCAACTTTCGTGCCGCTCGACGCCGCTTGCTGCTGCATCTCCGCCGCGCGCAACGCGGGCCGCTCGGCCAGCGCGATTTTTTCCCACTCATCCATCGCGGTGATGGATGCCGCCGCGGGCTCGATCAGCGTGTCCTGCGGCTCCTGCAGCGCGATAGGGCCGAGTCCTAATTCGTGCCCCAGGGCCATGCGCGCGAGTGCAAGCTGGTTGGCCGCGCGGATTTCGCGTTCTTTCATTTGTGCCCGGAAAACTTGTGCGGAAAGCTTGTCCGACGTCACCACCAGCCCGGCCTGTTCCATGTCGGTTACGCGCTGTGCGTTGGACTCCGCCGTGCGCAGCGCTTCGCGCGCCGCGGACACATTTTCCCGCGCCACAATCACGCCGTAGTAGGCGCGCACCACGCGCAGGATGAGGTCCTGCCGCGCCTGCTCGGTGGAAAAGTCCGCCGCCGTTTCCATGCGCCGCGCGCCGGCCACGCGGTAGTGCGTGCGCAGCGCGTCGAAGAGCATCATCTGCCCGTCCACGCGCGTCAGTGAATTGTTGAGCGGTGTGGGCGCGTTGAGCCCGGGCAGACCGAAGTTCGCCGCGGTGAATTGCCGCTGCCGCAGCAGCGTGCCGAAGACGTACACCGGATCATTGCCGCGGAGAAAACTTTGCGAAAAATCCATGCGGGGAAGCCACGCGGCGCGCGCCTGTTGAGTTTGCGCACGGGCCACACTGGATTCCTCCGCCTGCGCCTTCAGCGCAGGGTTTTTGGCGAGGGCCATCTGTACGGCTTTCTCCAGAGTCACAGGCTCTCCCGCATTTTCCTGCGCCCGCACCACTCCGGCTGCGCTCAAAAACATCGCGACGAGCAGCAGCCGTTGCACTGCCTGTTTGCTTGTTTTCATTTCGAGTCTCACTTTTCTGCTCTTTCCCTGACCCCTGTTATCGCAGCGACCGCGCCAATTCCGAGCCGCGCTCCAGCCGCGCCGCGAGCACCGTGCGAATCATCCCGCAGGCTTCCTTGATTTCGCGGAAGGCCAGGCGGTGCAGCGCCGCGCGGCCCTCCGTGCGCGATTCCACGAGGCCGGCGTGCTTCATCAGCGTGAGGTGCTGCGAGAGATTCATCTTGCTGATGCCCAGCTCGCGCTGCAGTTGTTGCGAGGATTTTTCGCCGGCGGCCAGCAGGTCGAGGATGTGCAGCCGGCGCGGGTGGGCCAGCACGCGGCAGATGCCGGCTTGCATGCGGTAGAGCATTTCGCGCTCTTTGGGAATTTTTGCGGTCCTCTCGGACGGGCGTGACCCGGAACTCGAGCGTGCGGCGTAAGCCATATTCTTCCTCTTTCTTGTTCCCGGGACAACCTGCAGCCTCGGGCGGGCGCGGTGCGTGCCCGCCACTCCCTCCAGTGTACATAAGTTGCGAAATATTGCAACTACTTTAAGTTTGCGGGGCGGCGCGAGGAGGGGGTGTCGCTGGTTCCTAGTCTTTGCTGCTGTGGAGGGATTCCGAAAGTAAAGTCCAACAGGAACAGCTGCCGTGCAATCATAGTCCCGTGGAATTACATCCATGACTGCATTCCGGTTTCTAAAAAGGCATCTCCTGCCAATGCAGGCGTATTTCGAGCACGTCTTGGTCCTTACATACGCCTTCCCCGACACGATCTTGCGACCACTGATGCCGCCGGGCTTGGTTCTGGACACTTACGAAAATTATGGCTTTCTGGCAATAGCCATGGTGCAGACGAGGAGCCTGCGACCGAGGTTCATGCCAAGGCTAATCGGCAGAGATTTCTTTTTGACGGGCTACAGAATTTTTACGCGTTACCAAACACGATCAGGAAAGCTACTCCGGGGCTTACGAATTCTACGCAGCGACACAGACAGCGATTTCATGGTACGGTGGGGCAATCGACTCACGCACTACGGATATCGAAAAGCTGATGTGGACTATTGCTGGAACGATCGCCTGCTAGAGATCAAGATTCACACGCCCAGTGGAGAAGCGAACTTGCATGTGCGCGCGCATTTAGCCGACGAACCCGCGCCTCTGCCACAAGACTCCCCGTTCTCGAACCTGCAGGTGGCCCGCAAATTCGCGGGGCCTTTGCCCTTCACCTTCGACTATGAGGAGGAAACCGACTCCATCGTCCGCGTCCAAGGTGTGCGCCAGGCTTGGGACCCAAAGACGATCCGTGTGGAGGTCCTGCAAAATACATTTATCGAGAAGGAACCGTTCGCCAGCGTGCATCCCATTCTGGCCAGTGCTTTCCATCTGGCGAACGTCTCGTACCGGTGGAGACGCGGAGTGCGCGAGGCTGTGACCGCCTAACAAGATGCACGCCGCCAACAGCCAACCTAACAGCTTTAGCGGTGTGTGGCAGATCTTTTTGTATAACTGGCACTTTTACGCCGCGGCGTTGGTTCTTGATTTGATCGCAGTGGTATTCCTGGTGCGATTCTCTCCTCCGGCAGCGATTCGTCTTACGGTCATGCTAGGTTCCGCCATTGCTTCGTTTTGGGCGGTGTCCTCCTTGCTGGTGTCCCATTACATTTACGATCGCTCGCGTTTGTGTCAATGGAACTGGTTGGCGGCAGTGGTGAAGCGAAATCCGGTGAGCTGGGCTAATATCCATGCCGGCCTGGATCAGACCAGCGAAGTGCTGATTCGACTGTTCCCGGCCGCGCGACGCAGAATTCTGGACATCTACGTTTCTTCGGAAATGAGCGAGCCGTCCATTAAACGTGCCCGCCACCACATGGAGACAGCCGCTGCGCCCGAAAAAGCGGATCCGCAGGCTTTGCCCTTAAAAAACTGTGAATGTGACACCGTTTTCCTGATTTTCGTCGCGCACGAATTGCGCAGGCAGGAGGCGAGGCGGCAGTTTTTCCGCGAGGTGGGTCGCGCCCTGAAACCAAGCGGCTGCGTCGTGCTGGTTGAACACCTGCGAGACTGGAAAAACTTTCTGGCGTATGGGCCGGGAGCCCTGCATTTCTTTTCGCGACGGGAGTGGCTCACCGTGGGAAGTCAGGCCGGTTTACAGGTGGCCGATGAGATTCGTATCACACCTTTTGTCGGGTGCTTTGTTTTGGCAAAAACCCCAGCAGTTAAACCTGGCCCATCCGGAAGTGCATCATGCGGCTGAATGTCATCGAAAAGATGTTGCTCAACAACCCCGCTCGCCGGATGGTGCAAAGGTTCTATGAGACCCCGCTCCTGCTTCGCATGGCAGGTCGTCTGGACGGTAAGCGAGCTCTTGAGATTGGCTGTGGCCAAGGCTTCGGAATGGAAATCATTCTCGGGCGGTTCGGCGCGGCCAAGGTGTCTGGTATCGATCTGGACCCCCAAATGGTCGCGCGTGCGCAAAAGCGTATTTTACTCCATGCGGGTCGCGCCGAAGTCTCTGTCGGAGACGTAACCGCTATTCAGGCACCCGACCAGAGCTTCGATGCTGTGTTCGACTTCGGCGTCATCCACCATGTGCCAGCCTGGGAGGACGCGATTCGCGAGGTTCGGCGAGTGTTGAAGCCCGGCGGCATTTTCGTTTTTGAGGAAGTCTCAAAACAAGCGCTCGACAGATGGGTCTACCGAGCGTTGTTCAAACATCCTAAGGAAAATCGTTTCACAGCGGAAAATTTCGTCGCTGCACTGGAGCACTATGGAATGCCAGTAGGCGGCAAGCTGGTCAGATTCTTTTTTGGCGACTTCTTTGCCGGCGTAGGTCAGCGGACAACTTAGGCCATTTGCGAACTCCGGGCAACTCCGGAGACTGCCTTCTGAAAATTAAAGACCGCGGGCAGCGGGATGGCCTACAGTTTCCGTATTGTCGCCTACTCGGAAACTATCGTGGGAATGAACGCTTTGCCGCCCGGCCAGCGGCCACATGTCCGTGTGGTCGGCTTATCGGAAATTGACCCACGACTCTTGTTCGGCAACGCTTTCCTTTCCTGCCGCACTCGTTGTAGAGTGGAGGCTGAATCAGGGCCGGGCTGGCGTGGGCGCCCGCAACCGCCGCCCGTCCAGAGAGTGGCGTCATGCTACCTGTCACTTCGGCGCCCGTCCCAACTTCCACCGAGGCGTCATCGATGAGCCAGAATACCCTTACCATTACCGACAATCGCACCGGCAAGAGCTACGAACTCCCCATCAAGAACGGCACCATCCGCGCGCTCGACCTGCGCCAGATCAAACTGGACGCGGGCGATTTCGGGATGATGACTTACGATCCCGCGTTCGCCAACACTGCTTCATGCATCAGCAAGATCACCTATATCGACGGCGACCGCGGCATCCTGATGTACCGCGGCTATCCTATCGAAGAGCTGGCCGAGAAGAGCACTTATCTGGAAACCTCCTATCTCGTCCTGCACGGCGAGCTGCCCACGCGCGCCCAACTGGACGATTGGACCTGGCACATCACCCACCACACGTTCATCCACGAGTCCATCAAGAAATTCCTCGATGGCTTCCACTACGACGCCCATCCCATGGGCATGCTGATCTCCACCGTCGCGGCGCTCTCCACCTTTTATAAGGACGCCAAGGACATCTTCAACATCGAATCGCGGCGCAAGCAGACCTTCCGGCTCATCGGCAAAATGCCCACGCTGGCGGCCTTCGCTTACCGCCACAGCCTGGGCATGCCGCTGGCCTATCCCGACAACGACCTCTCCTACGCCGGCAACTTCCTGAACATGCTGTTCAAGACCACGGAAGCCAAGTACAAGCCCAACCCGGTGCTGGAACGCGCGCTGGACGTGCTCTTCATCCTGCACGCCGACCACGAGCAGAACTGCTCGGCCAACGCCATGCGTTCAGTGGGCAGCTCCCACGTGGATCCCTACTCGGCCATCGCCGCGGCGGCGGCGGCCCTCTATGGCCCGCTGCACGGCGGCGCCAATGAGGAAGTGCTGCTCATGCTGCGCGAGATTGGCTCGGTGAAGAACGTGCCCGACTACATCAAGCGCGTGAAGGCCAAGGAAAAGCTGCTCATGGGCTTCGGCCACCGCGTGTACAAAAACTACGACCCGCGCGCCAAGATCATCAAGAAAATCGCCTACGATGTCTTCGAAGTGATGGGCAAGAACCCGCTGATCGACATCGCCCTGGAATGCGAGCGCATCGCCCTCTCGGACGATTACTTCATCAGCCACAAGCTCTATCCCAACGTGGACTTCTACTCCGGCCTGATCTACGAGGCGATGGGATTCCCCGCCTCCATGTTCACGGCCCTGTTCGCCATCGGGCGCACGGCCGGATGGATCGCGCAGTGGCAGGAGCTGCTGCTGGACCCCGAGCAGAAGATTTCCCGCCCACGGCAGGTCTATCTGGGTTACGAAAAGCGCGGCTACATCCCGATCGACCACCGCTAGTCGCGGCACAGGCAGGGCCATCCTGCCTGCGTTCCCGTACTTCCGCAGGGGCGGACTCCGCAGCCCGCCCCTTTTTTCTGGCCCCGCGTCCCAGTATCTTTCCGTAAACCAAACCTTGTTCTGGGGCGTCTAAGAAGATAGCCTGAACCGCGAGTGAGGCCCGGTGTGGGCTGCTACACGGAAGCTGGCTGAACCCCCATGAGCGATTCGAATTTGCAGCGCAGTGTCACCAAGCCGGAGGCGGCCTTCGCGCCGTCGCGCGGGCGACTCTTGGCCGTGCTGGGCGGCGCCGCCGCGCTCGTGTTGATCATTTGGGCCGTGCTGGCCTTCCGCGGGCGAAGCACCTCGTCGGCGGCTGCCCCTCAGATCGCGCCTGCCAAGCCTGCGTCCATGCCGGCGAATAGCGGCCACGCACTGCGCATCCACGGCACCGTGGAGGCACTCGACTACCGCTCGATGGCCGCGCCGCGGCTTTCCGGCCCTGGCGGCGGACAGATCATCGTCACGCGGCTGCTCTCCACGGGTGCGAAGGTGAAGCCGGGTGACGTGGTGATTGAGTTTGACCGCCAGAGCCAGGAGCGTAACGCGCTCGACCGCCGGGCCGAATTTCTCGACCTCGAAGAGCAAATCAAGAAGAGGCGCGCGGACAACGCTGCCACCGAGGCCAAAGACATCACCGAACTGAAAGCGGCGGAAAACGCCGTGGAAACTGCCTCGCTCGAGATGAGAAGAAACGAAGTCATCTCCAAGATTGACGCCGAGAAAAACGCGCAGAACCTGGAAGAAGCCAAGGCCAACCTCGCGCAGCTTCGCGAAACCCTCGAACTCAAGCGCGTGGCCCGGCAGTCCGACGCGCGCATCCTCGAGCTCCAGCGCGACCGCGCACGCAAAGCGATGGAATACGCGCGCGTGAACATGGAAAAGCTATCGATTCGCGCCGCGATTGGCGGCATGGTGGTGCTCACACCCACCTGGATGCAGGGCCAGATGCGGGAAGTGCAGGAAGGCGACCAGGTGTGGCCCGGCAATCCGATCATGCAGATCGTCAACCCGGCGGGAATGCAGGTGCTCGCCCGCGTCAATCAGGCCGACGTCACTTCGCTCCGCCTGGGGCAGGCGGTTCAAGTGCGGCTGGATGCCTATCCGGAGCTAGTTTTCGCGGGCAAGCTTGATAGCCTGGCGGCGGTCGGCGCGACAAGTTCCATGAACCAGAAGGTGCGCACGTTCACCGCTGTGTTTTCAATTGCAGGAAGCGACCCGCGGCTGCTGCCGGACCTGAGCGCCGCTGTGGACGTCCCGTTGAATGCCGTGGCTGGCCGCGCCGAACAGGCCCAAAACACTAAGAAGCAGAACTGAATCGCCGGGAAATGCGGATGAAAGCGGAAACTGGAAACTCGAAATTGGAAGGTGGGAGCCGCTGGCGAGTGCTTCGGGGACCATCGTCCATTTTCCAGTTTCCAATTACCAGTTTCCTTTTTTCAGTCCAATGATAGAGCGCATCAAGTCGTGGTGGCGGCGTAGGCCGTGGATTCTCTTCGCGGCAGGCGCAGCCGTGTTGGTCTTCGGCGCGTTCGGTGCTGTGCGGATGGCGCGCCGTGCGCCCAACGTACCCACCGTTGAAGTGAAGCTCACCGAATTCGTGGACCGCATCCAGGTCCGCAGCGAAGTCAAGGCCCTCAAGTCCATTGTGCTCGCGGCCCCGGCCGGTGCCGGTGATCTCCTGATCGTCAAGCTGGCGAAGAGCGGGGCGCAAGTGAAGCCCGGTGAGATCGTCGCGCAGTTCGATTCTACCCAGCTCAAGCGTCAGCAAGAGCAGCGCCTCACCGACGTAAAGACCGCCGAGGCGGAAATCGAACGCACCCGCGCGCAGCATCGCATCACCGAAGAGCAGTTGCAGACGGATGCGGAAAAAGCGGAGTACGACGTCGAGCGCGCGAAGCTGGAGCTGAGCAAGGCCGAAATCCTCTCGAAGATCGAAGGCGAAAAGGCCCGGATTAGTCTCGCCAATGCCGAGCAGCGGGTCAGCGAAATTGCGGAGCGCATCAAGCAGAACCGCGTCGCCGCGGCCGCCGAGATCGAAAGCCGCAAGCAGAAGCGCGCCAAGGAAATGTTTGACCTGCAGCGGGTGGAGCAAAACCTCGCTCGGTTGGTGCTGAAGGCGCCGACGGCGGGCATGGTCACCATCATGCCCAACCAGCGCGCCGGCAGTTGGGGCAATTGGCCGGAGTTCAAAGAAGGGGACCGGGCGTGGTCCGGCGCGGGCCTCGCCGAATTGCCGGATCTCTCCACGCTTCGCGTCACCGGCCGCATCGAGGAGGCCGACCGGGGCCGCGTGAAGCTGAACCAGGACGCCGTCATTCGCGTGGATGCCCTGCCCGACAAGGAATTCACCGGCCGGGTGGCGGAGATCAGCCCGCTGGCCAAGCCGGATTTCACCGGCTACCCGGTTCGAAAGAACTTCGACCTGGCGTTGCAGATTGACCAGATGGACCCGCGCCTGCGTCCCGGCATGAGTTCCACGGCCCGCGTCGCTGTCGAGCGGCTGCCCAACGTGATCGTGATTCCGGCGGAAACTTCGTTCGTGAAGTCGGGCAAGACCGTTGTTTACGTCCTGCGCGGCTCCAAATTTGAAGAGCGCGAGATTGAAATCGCGCGCCGCGGCAACGGCAAACTGGTCATCGCCAAGGGTCTGAAGCCCGGCGAGCGGGTGGCCACCAAGGACCCGACCCTTGTGGAGCAGGAGGATTGAATGCGTGTGCGATCTTGTGATGGCGTGATGGAAGAGTTGCGGCTGGAGCATTTTCATCCGCAAGCGCTCAATCTCGCTCTCACGCGAACACACAATTCGATCTGAAGATGGCATCGAAGAAGAAAATTCGAATCGTGTTGAGCGTCCTAGCGACGCTCGTCGTGCTCGCCGCCGCCTCCGGCGTGGTGCTGAGCGGCCCGCAAGCCTTTAGTGCGCGCAGTGATTCCATTCCCACCGTGAGGGTGAAGCGCGGCAACCTGGAGCTAAAGGTGTACACAACCGGCGAGCTGCGCCCGGCGAAGTCCATGCTGCTGATGGCTCCGCAGATGGGCGGCACGCTGCAGATCGTCACGCTGGCACGCACCGGGGACTTGGTGAAACAGGGCGATGTGATCGCCGAGTTTGACCCCAGCGAGCAGGAATACAACATGGAGCAGTCGCGCATGGACCTGCTGCTGGCCGAACAGGAGATCACCAAGGCCAACGCGGATGCCGCCGTGCAGATGGCGCAGGACAAGGTAGCGATTCTGCGCGCGAAGTTTGACGTACGCCGCGCCGAGCTCGATGTCAGCCGCAACGAACTGCTCAGCCAGATTGACGCGCAGAAGAACAACCTCGCGCTAAGGGAGGCCAAGCGCCGGCTGGAACAGCTCGACCACGACGTGAAGTCCCGCACCGCCTCTAGTCAGGCGGGCATCACCGTACTCGAAGAGAAGCGCAACCGCTCCCGCTTGAACATGATGGTGGCCAAGCAGAACATTGACAACATGACGTTGAAAGCGCCTATTCCCGGTCTCGTCTCCGTCAAGGAAGCTCAACTGAACTTCACAATTGAGGGCATGGCGATTCCGGACTTGCGCGCCGGGGACATCGTTTGGCCGGGCCGCGGCATCGCCGAAATCATGCAAGTGCAGGAGATGGAGATCCTCGCCAAGGTGAGCGAAAACGACCGCGCCAACATCAACCCGGGGCAGGCGGTGGAAGTCCGCCTGGACGCAAAGCCGGACCAGCCGCTGAGCGGCCGTGTAAAGACCGTCGGCGGAATGGCCGCACGGGAAATGTGGTGGCGGGCGAGCGGCACCGAGCGCAAGTTCGACGCCACGTTCACCCTCGACCGCTCCGCCGCTGACGTGCGTCCCGGCACCACCGCGAACATCATCGTCGTCGGCGACCAGGTGCTCAATGCTCTCTATCTCCCGCGCCAGGCCGTGTTCGACAAAGATGGTAAGCCCGTGGTGTACGTCCGCAATGGCGAGAAATTTGACGCTCGTGAAGTGAAGATTCAGAAGCGTACGGAAAGCCAGGTGGCCGTGGAGGGCGTAAAGGAAGGCGACGAGGTGGCGCTTGTAAACCCGGAGGCCGGACGCAAAAAGCCTGGCTCCAAAGCGCCTGCGCCAAGCGGCCCCGCTGCCCCGGGCGCCAAAGCCGGAGTTTAGAAACTGAAAATGGAAACTGGAAGCCAAGGTCCCGGGTGTCGTCGCAATGTGATTTGCGTTTCCCGGTTTCCAATCTCTAATTTTCAATTTCCGTTCTAACTATGCCACATGCTGCCACGGATCCGTTGAAGCATCGCGCCTGGGCGCAGTATCTCCCGGACTTCCACTTGGGCTTGCAGAACCTGCTGCAGCGCAAGCTGCGGACTCTGCTCACCATGCTGGGGATGATCTTCGGCGTGGCGGCGGTGGTTTCCATGCTCTCGATCGGCGCGGGTGCGCAGCAGCAGGTGATGGCCTTTATCGAGCAGCTCGGTGTGCGCAACCTGATTATCGAAGCGAAGGAAGCGGTCGACTGGCAGGAGATGCGCGAACGGCGCAAGACCACGCCGGGGCTTACCTTCGCCGACCATCGTGTCGTCCGCGCCAATGTGGCTGGCATCGTTGAGTCCAGCCCTCGCAAGCGCTTCACTCCCTCCAAGCTCTTTCCCAAGCCGCAGCGGGATATGCCGGTGGTTTACGGCGTCACGCCTGCCTACCTGAAGATCAGCGGGTTACGCGTGGTGAGTGGCCGCTTCTTCGACAACGAGGAAAACGACCACGCCGCGCCCGTTGCCGTGCTCGGCGAAGGCGCGCGCGCCAACTTGTTTCCCCAGGAAGAGGCCGTCGGCAAGTTCATCAAGGTGAACGACCAGTGGCTCGAAGTGATCGGCGTGGTCGGCCCGCTAGTCTCCCTTCAGCAGGATATTGCGGGCGTTCCTTCGCAGGACCGCAACAACCTGATCTACACCCCGCTGAATGGGGCCGTTTTTCGCCTCGAAGACACCCGCAGCGGCTTGAAGGACGAAATTGACGGCATCTACCTGCAGCTCGAACAAACCGCGGACACCGTGAGCACCGCGGAAGTGGTGCGCGGCATCCTGAACGCCACTCACCGCAACGCCGGCGACTTCAGCGTGATTGTCCCCGCCGAACTTCTCGCCGAGCAGCGCCGCACCCAGCGCATCTTCGACGTAGTGATGGTCAGCATTGCTTCCATCTCTCTGCTGGTTGGCGGCATCGGCATCATGAACATCATGCTGGCCAGCATCCTCGAGCGCACCCGCGAGATCGGCGTGCGCCGCGCGGTCGGCGCGCGGCAACAGGACATCGTGCGCCAGTTCCTGATTGAAGCGGTGCTGATCTCTTTCGCCGGCGGCATGATCGGGATTGGGTTTGGCTTCGGCATTTCGCAGATAATTGCGGCCCTGGCCGGCTGGCAAACCATCGTCACGCCGGTTTCGATTGTGCTGGCGTTCGCCGTGTCCGTGTCGGTGGGCCTCGTCTTCGGCATCTATCCGGCCACCAAGGCCGCGCGCCTCGACCCCGTCGAGGCCATTCGCTACGAGTAGCGCCGGCGCCAGCCGGCTGTTGGTTTTGGTTGGGACAATCACTCTGGGAGGCTTGGAATGAAAGCTACGCGGCTGTTCCTCATCCTGCTGGTACTTTTGAGCGCGAGTGTCTCGTTGTCCGCACAGACTTTCCCCACGCCCAATTATTTCCGCCGCGTGGTGCTGCGCCCCGTGTCGCCCGCGCAGATACCCGGGCCCGAGGGACTGAAGGATTTCGTCGCCGGCGGCAAGCTGCGCCTCTCTCTCGACGACACCATCCAGCTCACGCTCAAGAACAACACCGATGTGCGCATCAACCAGCTCAACTACGAAAATTCCCAGTTCGCCATCAAGCGCGCCTACGCTCCGTTTGACCCGCTGCTCACCGGCAGCTTCAGCGCCAATCGCTCCACGTCCGCCACGATTTCGCAGCTCGAGGGTGCCGCGGTGGCCTCCTCGCTCAGCCAGCAGACGCAGTTCAACTACTCGCAGGCCTATCAGACCGGCACGCGTTACTCCGTCGGCTTCAACGCCGGCAAATCGGTCACCAACAGCACCTTCGCCACCATCAACCCGTCGATATCCTCCAGCATGGCCTTCAACATCTCCCAGCCCCTGCTGCGCAACCGCGGACTTTTCCCCAACCGCGCTCCTATCGTGATTGCCCAGCGCAGCCAAAAGCAATCCCGCGCCAACTTCGAAGTCCAGGTCAGCGATTCAGTGCAGCGTGCCATCGACCAGTACTGGGGCGTGGTGCAGGCCCGCGACAACCTTATCGTCCTGCGCAAGTCGCTCGAGCTGGCCGAAGCCACCTACGCGCAGAACAAGCGCGCGCTCGAACTCGGCGCACTGCCGCCGCTGGACATTTACCGCTCGGAATCGCAGGTAGCTACGCGCCGCGTCTCCGTCATCCAGGCTGAGTACCAGCTCAAGCAGCTCGAAGACGATTTCCGCCGCACCATCGGCGCGGACCTCGACCCTTACATCGGCGCGCTCGATCTCGACCTGGTGCAGCCCGCCGAGCCATCCGGCGATTTGCTCGTCCTGGATTCGCAGGAAGCGCTGCGGCGCGCGCTGGCCAAGCGCCCGGAATTGGAATCGCTCCGCCTCCAGCTTCAAAACGACGACACCAGCGTCCGCCTCGCGCACAACTCCCTGCAGCCGGATCTGAATTTCTCCGCTTCGTACTCTTCCAGCGGCGTCGGTGGGAATCAAACCAACCCCACGCCGCCCCCGGCGATCCTGCGCGGCGGCTTCGGTGACGCGCTCGAGCAACTTTCCGGCTTCGATTTTCCCGGCTACGGCTTCACCCTGCGGCTCAGCTTGCCCATCCGCAACCGCTCCGCAGAAGCCGAGCTCGGCAGCGCCATGATTTCCAAGCGCCGCGATCTCTACTCCATGCGCTCGCGCGAGCAAGCCATCACCCTGGAAGTGCGCAACGCTGTCCACCAGCTCGAGCAGGCCAAGCTCTCCATGGCCGCCGCCAAAATCGCACGCGACCTCGGCCAGAAGAATCTCGAAGCCGAGCAGCGCAAGTACGAACTCGGCGTGCAGACGATTTTCTTTGTCCTCGACGCCCAGACACAACTCGCCACCGCCGAGCAGAACCTGCTTCAGGCGCAGGTCAGCTACCAGCGCGCCGTTACCGCCGTGGAACGCGGCACCGGCAGCCTGCTCGACCGCTTCCGCATTCACTTGGCCGACAAATAAGCGCGCGGCCCGTTTTTTTGCCGGGACGCAGGGACCGGGAGCTCGCTCCTTGTTTTTCGAATTCCTTGCAAACCATCGCGGAATCTGGCACAAAGAGCCTCACCC
>CAZIWR010000050.1:9257-14194 GCA_964542805.1 uncultured Acidobacteriaceae bacterium | reverse complement strand
GCAGGGGGCCCAGGCAACGGTTTCAGTCGGCGTGCGGGGATGCACCGTCTGATGCTTTTTTAGCGGGTGCGATTCAGAGCGCTGCGCGCGCCGCGTTTTGATTTTGCCGTCTACACCCCAAACCCAACACCCTAAACCCTCTGGTTTTCACATTCTTGTGTTAATTTAGCTTCTTATGGCTCGTCCGCAACCGGCCTCTCCCATCTCCATGCTCGTCCTCGGCCTGATGTCCGGCACCTCCGCCGACGGCATTGACGTCGCCCTCGCGCGCATTTCCGGCCGCCCGCCGCGTCTGCAAGCCAAACTGGAGAACTTTCTCGACGTTCCCTTCCCCGCCGAAGTCCGCGCCGCGGTCCTGCGCATCGCCAACGGCGCCGCCACGTCCACTGCGGAGATCAGCCAGTTGAATTTCTTGCTCGGTAAACTCTTCGCCGCCGCCGCGCTCACTGCCTGCAAGAAATTTAAGGTTGCGCCCAAACGCATCGCGCTCATCGGCTCGCACGGCCAGACCATCTATCATCAAGGTGCGCCCGGCCCGTTTCTCGGCGCGCGCCGCTTGGCCTCCACGCTGCAGATTGGCGAGCCTGCGGTGATCGCCGCGCGCACGGGCATCACCACCGTCGCCGATTTTCGACCCGCGGACATGGCTGCCGGCGGCCAGGGCGCTCCGCTCGTGCCCTTCGTGGATTATCTGCTCTACCGCGACGCTCGCCGCGGCCGCGTCGCGCTGAATATCGGCGGCATCGCCAACGTGACCGTGATTCCCGCCGCGGCCACCCCCCAAAAAGTTTTCGCCTTTGACACCGGCCCCGGCAACATGCTCATTGACGCGCTCGTCCGCGAATTTTCCCACGGCAAGCAATCTTACGACCGCGGTGCGCGCATGGCCTCGCGCGGCATGCTGCTTCCCGGCATGTTGCGCGAGTTGCTCGCCGACCCCTATCTCAAGCTGCCGCCGCCGAAATCTGCCGGCCGCGAGCAGTATGGCGAGAGTTACTTGCAGCGCGCTCTCGACTTCGGCCGCCAGCACAAGCTGCGCCCGGAAGACATGCTGCGCACCGCCACCATGCTCACCGCGATCTCCATCGTGGACGCGCTGCAGCGCTTCGTCTTGAAACGCATCGCCGTGCACGACCTGATTATTTCCGGCGGCGGCGCGCACAATCCCATGATTCGCGCGCAGCTCGAATCCGGCCTGCCGGGAATTCGCATTCTTCCTTCCGCGGCCCTCGGCGTTTCCGAGGACGCCAAGGAAGCCTTCGCCTTCGCCATCCTCGCCTACGAAACCTGGCACGCCCGCGCGGCCAATCTCCCCAGCGCCACCGGCGCGCAGCGCCCCGCCATCCTCGGCAAAATCTCTTATGCGCCTCCACGCTAATTTCGGTAGCACAGGCACTCTTGCCTTTGCGGGTTGGCGAAGTATGTAGCGGCAACCTGCGCCTCGTTTGCGCAGGTTGCCACGATGTCCTCATGGCGTTTGTTTGCAGATTTGTGGGTCGCGGCTTCAGCCGCGACAAACAAACAGGCGGCGCGAACCGCCTACCGCTCTGCCGAAGGCGCCTCTTCTTTCCGGCGCGCAGCGCCATTCTTCTGTTCGGTTTCCATGCCCCGGAGAAGTAAACTCAATTCACCATGAAGTGTCATCTTCTGTGTCTGGGGCGGATTCTATTTCGTTTCACCACGCTTCCCGTTTTCCTCATTCTCTTTTCAGCCTGTTCGCCTTCTCCTCCCTCAGGTTCCAACGACGTTGTTTTTCTTATCGAGACCATGCCTGCCAATCTCGACCCGCGCATCGGCACCGACGCGCAGTCTCAGCGCCTGCACAGCCTCATCTTTAGCGGCCTTTTGCAGCGCGACGCGCAGATGAATCCCGTGGGAGACCTCGCCGAGCGCTGGGAAATGCCCGACCCGCTCACTTACGTCTTCCATTTGCGACGCGGCGTGCGTTTTCACGACGGCCGCGCGCTCACCGCCGCGGACGTCAAGTTCACCTTCGACACAATTCTTTCCGGCGCGCTGAAGACTCCCAAGCGCGGCGCCTTTCGCATGGTCGCCAGCGTCGCTGCGCCCGACGACTTCACGATTATTTTTCATCTGAAAGAACCCTTCGCTTCTTTTCTTTGGAATTTGGTGCGGCCTTCGGTGGGTATCGTTCCCGCGGGTGCGCCCGCGGACTTCGCCCAGCATCCCATCGGCACCGGGCCGTTTCGTTTTGTCAGCGCCCGCCAGGACGAAGAAGTCGTCCTCGAGCGCAATTCCGATTATTTCTCCGCGCCCGCAAGAATAAGTCGCGTCCGCTTTCGCATCGTCCCCGACGCCACCGTCCGCGCGCTCGAGCTGCGCAAAGGCGCCGCGGACATCGCTCTCAATTCGCTTTCGCCGGATACAGTCCCTGCTCTCGCCAAAATGCCCGGCCTCGCCGTTACGCAGCAGCCCGGCACCACGCTCGTCTATCTCGCTTTCAATTTCGATGATCCTATTCTCGCGCGCCGCGAGGTCCGCCAGGCCCTGGCCTACGCCACCGACCGCCAGCAGCTCGTCACCTACCTGATGCGCGGTCAGGCGCGCCTCGCCGACGGCCTGCTGCCTCCCAATCATTGGGCCCACGCGCAGGGAATGCAGCAGTACGCCTACGATCCCGCCCGCGCGCGAGCATTGCTCGATAGCGCAGGTTTCTCACGTCCCTCGGCCGCAAGCGGCGGCAGCCGGTTGAAGCTCACGCTGAAAACTTCCACCGACGAGCTATCCCGTCTTCTCGGCGCGGTGCTTCAAGATCAATGGCGAAAAATCGGCGTGGACCTGCAAGTGCGCTCGCTCGAATTCGCCACGCTTTCCTCGGACATCGTCCGCGGCACCTTTCAGCTTTTCACCCTGCGCTGGATTGGCGCCAACAACGATCCCGACATTTTTGAATATGTCTTCCACTCGCGAAAGATTCCGCCGGACGGCGCCAATCGCGGCCGCTACCGCAATGCGCAGCTCGACGCCCTGCTCGACCGCGCCCGCGTGGAGATGGACCGCGAGAAGCGCCGCGCCGTCCTCTCCGACGCACAGAAAATCATCGCCGAAGATCTCCCCTACGTCACGCTCTGGTATCTCGATAACGTCTGCGTGCACCGCGCGCGTGTCACTAATGTGCAGCTCACCCCCGCCGGCGATTACGATTTTCTTTCTGGAATTGTCCTGCGCTAACGTGGATTTGAAAGATTGTTTTGTCTGTCATCCTGAGTCCCGAGGCATCGGGACGAAGGATCTCTCTTGCTGTCAACTGCTACCTGTCACCTTTATTTCCTCGCCACTATCTTTCACCCGCCAAGCCGAGCACATCGCGAATCTCGTTTTCCGCCAGCAATCCTTCGCGGATGATCCGCCACGTATCGTCGCGCAGCTCGACGATGGTCGACCCCAGCGCCGCTCCGGTGTCGCCGGAGTCAATAATCAGCGGCAGCCGGTCGCCCATTTGGCGGAACACCTGGTCGCCGCTGGAGCACGCCGGAAATCCCGACACGTTGGCGCTGGTGCCCGTCACCGGCATCCCCGCGGCCTGAATCACTGCGCACGCCACCGGCGAATTCGGCCAGCGCAGCGCCACGCGCCCCGTGTTGGCGGTGACTTTCAACGGCAGCTTGTGCGTCGAGTCCACCACCAGCGTCAGTGCGCCGGGCCAGAATTTTTCCGCCAGCAGCAGGAACGAAGCGGGCAGGTCGCGCGCCAGCGTCACCGCCTGCTCCAGCGAATTCACCAGAATGGGCAGCGCGCGCGCTTCCGGGCGTCCCTTGATGCGGTAGATCTGCTCGACGGCGGAAAGATTGAAGGGGTCCGCCGCCAGCCCGTAAAACGTGTCGGTGGGAATTCCGATCACGGCTCCGCGGACGATGAAACTGGCCGCGTATTGGATGTGCGGCGCTTCCGGCGCTTGCTGTTGGACCTTCAGAATCTCGGCTGACAAAGTGTGTGCTCGCTCTCCCGCGGACTGATGAGCCCGCTAGGGGGGCTGCAGGTCAATGGCCGCAAACTATCACAGCGCCATTCCCCCGCGCAAGCCATTGCCGACGAGGATTCTGGCTCAGATTCTGCAAGCTCTCTGGGGCGGCTATCCGCGCACTTGTGGGACAGGCTTTTAGCCTGTCCAGCACCCATGCGGATACTTGGCTCATTGCGGAATTGATTTTTGGATCGAGCCCCGAGGCCCCTGCCTCGGGGCAGAAGGTCGGAGCATCAACTCCGACATCATCGCAGGTTTGATTTAGTGCTTTGTGGGTCGCGGCTACAGCCGCAACAAAAGTCAGACGGCGCGCAGACCTGCACCGCATGGTGCTAGGCGCAGTTGTTCATACTCCACTCCGCGCCTTTTCCGCTCGACTGCTCGCCGCCAGCGCCTGCCACGCAATCACAAACGACGGCAGGAAACACGCCGTGGCAATGACGCTCCAGACCACCGTAGCGATGCCGAGTTCTCCCATCCGTGCGATCGCGGGGATGGCCAGAATCACACGAACCACGACGAAGACCATCGCGAATGGATAGCTGCGCATCATCCATTCGCGGTGCTGCTGAATCCTGCCCGTGCGAACGCAGTAGAGCGCGGTGCCCGTGGTCACCATCCAGCCCACGGACTGGATCACCGCAGCCATGGTCAGCGTCGGAAGGGGCAGCGCGACGGCCACCGCCAGCGCCACCGGCGCGGCGATCGCCACACTCGCAACGTAGATGCGTCCCATCGCGCGATGCACCGGCAGATACCGCTGGCGCAGACGGCCCGAAAACTGGAACATGCCCAGAAGCAGTGCCAGCGCCCCGGGAATGCCGTGCGCCAGCATCAGCCACGGAATCGCCGCATAGCGCTGACGCAGGAACGATTGCGCATCCAGCAGTGTGATGTCGCGCGTAAGCAGAACAAACAGCGTCATCAGTACGAACACAATCCACAGGGCATG
>CAZIWR010000050.1:0-9157 GCA_964542805.1 uncultured Acidobacteriaceae bacterium | reverse complement strand
CGCGCGTAAGCAGAACAAACAGCGTCATCAGTACGAACACAATCCACAGGGCATGTTTAGCCTGGAATGTGCTTCTACGAGTCACGGTTCCGGATGCTCCAGTCGCCACAATTCCTCCCGTTCGCGCCGCTCATTCACGCATCGCTGCGCGAATCGCTCGCGACCTTAGCATGCGAACCTGCACCTGACAATCGCCGCCGCTTCGCTCCTGTGTGATTTCCATCCGAAGACGCCTACGACTCCGTCCCGCACCGCGGCGTTCACCTCCGCGCCTTTTCTGGCTGTCATCCTGAGCGTAGCGAAGGATCTCTCTGCAGCCTTGTGTAGCCCTTTGGCTCCTCATGTTAAATTGCCCTTGCTGGCGATTAGCGCGAGGGAGGTGGGGGCAGTGAAAGCCGCGGATTTTCGACGCTTCGCTCTGGCTCTGCCGGAGGCCGTGGAAGGCTCGCATTTCGGCAACGCCGACTTCCGCGTGGGAGGAAAAATCTTCGCCACGCTCGCTCTTGAGAAGGAAGGTTTTGGCGTGCTGCTGCTTACGCCGGAGCAGCAGGCCGGCATGGTCGACGACGCGCCGGAAATCTTTTCGCCCGTTCCCGGCGGCTGGGGACGCCAGGGCGCCACGCGCGTGCGCTTGTCCAAAGTCCCCGCGGACATCCTGAAATCCGCGTTGCGTCTCGCCTGGCGCAAACGCGCGCCCAAACGCCTCCTGCGCGAAGGGTGGGCAAAATAGAAAGGGATTTGGACAAGTGGCGCGCCCTGGGGGACGATTTCAGAACTCTTGTTATCCACAATTCCTGGGATCTCTCGCAGCCACAGATTCATTGCCAGGTTTCCTGAGATTGCTCTAAGGCGCCGTCCCAAGGGAGCATCACGAAGGCTATCGCCGTTCACGGGAAAAGCCCTTCGACAACTTCCGAACTCAGTTCGCATTTCTGTAGCTCATCTACACGATACGATGCCTTTTTGATATCCGCCTTTCGGAGAATGAAAATCTTAGAGCGGTCCAAATGAAGATTGCGATCCTCGCCTTCAAGCTTTACCAGTGCAAGTGCATGGAATAGCTTGCGCCGGGTTCTCTTGGGCAACCTAAAGACATCACCTGCAGTCGTTTTCACCTGGAGGACGCGTAAGCCCTCGCCTCTTATTGCAACCAGATCGTTTCCGGAGTCTTTGAGAGGCGGTGCGGCTTGTACATCGAACTGTAGGAGCCGGAGTTGTACGAACAATTCTCCCAACGTCCCGAATCTTAGTTGCTTGGAAATCGGATTCATGAACACCTCGCAGAATTGCGCATGGGGGTGCGGTCCATCGCCCACTCCGCACTTGATCCAGCGGTTTGCACTTCCATCAGAAAGGAAGGATTCCTAGAGCCTGCAGCTCGTAACCTGCGATGAGTAGGTTGTTTTTCTCTACAGTCCGCGCAAGATCGTCACCCCCCAGGGCAATCGTAGGCTGCGTCAGTCGAATGAGCAAACCCCCGCATTCGCGGCACAAGTTATTGTTCTGGAGGACCACCAAAGCGGGCGTGAGTTGGGCAGTCAAATCCTCAAACGCTTGGCCCCGATCCAGGCGACCTCGAATGACGCCCACGAGCTCCCTAACTCGACGCGCATTCACGCTACGAAACGAAAGTCCACAAGCTTCGTTCTGACACACATTAGGCATCGCAAGCCTCCTCCTCTTTTGTATGAACCTTACTGGCCGCGAAGTCTGCCAACCACAATGCCTTATCCACTCTTGGACTCAGAGTCTCATTTCCCGCATCGAACCTGAAACGTAGTCCTTTGAAGCACCTCGGGAAGCTTGGATTTCTGTGTGGGCTGACTCGACACGGAAAATTCTACGCCCGCCTGCCTAAGAAACCTCTTAAGTAAAGCAAGGCTTACTGCGAAATTCACGGCTTCTGGAATGTCTCCTGTCAATTGCGCGATTTCAATTGCGTTCAGCTTTGCGACTGCCACTCCCACGACAGCACCCGAGCTGTCAATTACTGGGCCACCGCTGCTGCCAGGCTGTAAGGGGGCTGTAATCTGAAAAATGCTACTGGAATCCTGAATCCCAGAAGTGGCACTAACGATGCCGAAAGAGAGATTTCCTTTCGAAGACAACAAACCCGGTAAGGGAAAGCCGAACGTGTAGACCTCCTCTCCCAACCGAACATTACCGGCGCCTCGCAAACTGAGCTTTGCAGCTTGCTTTTGTTCCACTTTCAGCACTGCCAAGTCACTTCTCGGATCAGAATCCAGAAGATCAGCTTGCCATTGACCGCCAATTCTGATCTCACGACAATCGCGCACAACATGGTCGTTCGTTACAAAGTGGCCTTCCGTAGTTACAAAAAAACCTGTGCCGAAGACTACGGCAGCTACCTTTTTGGGACTCTCAGCTTCGGCTTGTTGCTTTTCCGCCGCTGATCTGGCCTTTTGAAGCTGCTCCAACCGCCTCTTCGCTTGACCTACCGCAGCTGCGTTTAACTCGTCATAGCCTCCGCTCTCTAACGCCTTCCGGTAGGCACTCTCCGCTTCGTCGGATCGCCCAAGTCCCATGAGACTTTCTCCCATGTTCACATGACAAAACGCAGCATCAGGTTTGATTCGGGTACAGCGGCGGCTGATTGCAAGCGCATCTTCGAATTGTCCAAGCTCAAGTAATCCTATGGACAACCCATTCAAAGCAGTCGCCTCCTCCTCAGTGTTCATAAAAGGCTTACATTCTGAAAGCCGGCGCCGTTCCCCGTCCACCAGTTGGCTCCAGCGTCCCGCCGTCAAATTTGCAGTGCTTTCCTTCGTGAGCTCAATGCACCTTCGTTGCAAGGCAAGATCCTGAGAGTGAACGATCGGTGCGTTAAGCTGCCACACGAAGCAACTGTACAGTGCGCAGCACACTACTCGAATCCCTGACTTGATCGATGTGCCCGCCATTTGTCTTCTGCCTCTTTGTGATTATACCAATCGGGGATGCTATCTGACTAATTCTCCACAATTGGCTCCGGCGTTCTCTATATTCATGGCAGTTCTGCGTAAAACCGCTCTAGATACGGTTTCCCTTGCGGCTTTTCTTATGGTTTTCCAGGTGTGCACCGCCTTTCTTGCTGTCGCGAGCCAGCGCACAGTCCCGCCATTCTTTACCCCAGCCAGTGCCTTTGATACGCTCCTCTCATGCCCTCGCATCTCGCCACCGACGTCCGCCGCGCGGAAGTCCTCACCAGCCGCGAAAACCGCTGGCTGAAAAAATTCCGCGCCGCGCTTAAGGGCAGCCCCGACGACGCCTGCATCGCCGTCGAAGGCGTCCATCTGGTGCAGGAAGCCTTGCGCAGCGGCCTCGCTATCGAGGCCATCTTGGTCAGCGCCGCAGGCGAGCGCCACCTGGGAAAACTTTCGCCGCGCCTCACGCGCGCCATCCAATTGCTGCGCACCTCCGACCGCCTGTTCGATTCCGTCACCGGCACGGAAACGCCGCAAGGCATCGCCGCGCTCGTCCGCCCGAAAGAATTTTCCTTCGACGATCTCCTCAAAGGCGGCGCGCCGCTCGTCGTCGTCCTGGTCGGTGTGCAGGACCCCGGCAACGTCGGCACGATTGTGCGTTCGGCGGAAGCCTTCGGCGCGACCGGCGCCGTCGCCACGCGCGGAACCGCGCAACCGTTTTCGCCCAAAGCCCTGCGAGGCTCGGCGGGCTCGGCGTTGCGTCTGCCCATCGTCAGCGGAATTGCGCCAGCCATCATCCTCGCGCAGCTTCGCGTCGCGGGCTTGCAGATTTTCGCCGCCACTTCGAGCGGCACCGTAGGAGCTCTCCTTCCATCCGCGGTGGATTTGAAATCGCCTTGCGCGTTGCTCATCGGCAACGAAGGCGCCGGCCTTCCGCCGGAAATCGAGCGCGCCGCCGACCAACTCGTGCGCATCCCATTGGCCGCGCCGGTGGACTCGCTCAACGCCGCCATCGCCGCCGCCGTGCTGCTCTACGAAGCCGCGCGCCAACGCAACGCTGTTTGGGAGAAGCCATGAGCGCCATCACTGTCATGCTGAGTCCCCTTGGGCGCACCAAGTATCTCTTTGTCATTCTGAGCGAAGCGAAGAATCTTATCGTTCTGCTCATCTGCATGGTTTTTCTCTTTGCGGCTTCTGGCGCTCCCGCGCAAACCACGCCCGTCCTCACCATCGACGAAGAAGTCACCGCCTTCGCCTTTGCTTCCGACGGCCGCATCGCTTTCGCCGTGCGCAACGTCTTTGGCGTGCGTAAGCTCCAATTGCAGCGCGACGACATCTGGATCGCCACCTTGGACGGCAAGAAGACGCGCATCGTTGAGGGTAAAAAGCGATTTGTGGGGCCCACGCCGTTCAGCTACTCGATTCAATCCTTGCACTGGTCTCCGGACGACTCGCGCCTTGCCGTGGAGATGTTCATCAGCACGATGACCGGCGAGCGCGGCGAAACCAAGGAAGGCTACGCCACCTGGCTGCTCGACGCGGGGGGCAAGGAAATCAAAATCGCGCAGGGCCCGGGCATCATCGAGGACGCCGCCAACTCCACGTGGCTCGCCGACGGCGTCACCGTCGCCTTCATCCACGAAGCCGTGCAGCCGAAATTGTTGTTTGACATCCGCACGATGCGCGCCGCTTCCGCTGGCGGCGAAACTCCCTTCCCCGAGCTGACCTTTTCCGCCGTGGCCTGGAGCATCAGCCCCGCCCGCGGCAGCGCAGCGGTGGCCGTCGAGCGCAACGCCACCTTGAGCGGCTCCATTCGCCTCGTGTGGCTCGACCTGCAAAAGAGAGAGCGCCGCGAACTCGCGCTGCTCGCGGGCTATATCGGCCAACTGAGCATTTCGCCTTCCGGAAAATTTGTCGCGTATTTTCGCGACCAGGAAACGCTGGAGGTCCGCGAACTGTCTCGCCCCGACCGCGTCGGCCGCGTCCGCGTCGGCTATGGCGCTTTCGCCTGGGCCGGCGACGAGGAGCGCATCCTCATCAAGCGCGGCACTTTTGACACTGGCCCGCGCGGCTCCGGACGCCGCTCCGGCAGCCTCGCCTGGCTCAAGCTTCCCCCGCTCGAAGCTCCGCCTGCCTCCGCCGCTTCTTCTGCGGCAAGAGATTCATCCGCGGCTGCTGCAAAGGCTGTGCCTGCTCCGCCAAAAACTTTTCCTGCATCAGCGGAAAAAATTTTGCCCGACGCGGAACTCCAGCCCGCGATGTCCGGTCTCCTCTTCCAGAGTTTTGCGATTTCCCCCGACGGCCGCTGGCTCGGTGTCACCGCCCCCGGTTCCCGCCCCTTCCAGGTTTTCCCCCTCCGCTAGATGCTTTTGTAGCTCACGTCCCGTCCCGCGGTTCTTGCGTGACTGACGTGAGACCTCTTCGATTATGCCCGGCCGAGCCCCGAGGCTCCCGCCTCGGGGGCATGCG
This sequence comes from uncultured Acidobacteriaceae bacterium, assembly GCA_964542805.1. GTDB lineage: Bacteria > Acidobacteriota > Terriglobia > Acidiferrales > UBA7541 > JACQDE01. The sequence continues at coordinate 3,764 of CAZIWR010000050.1, read as the reverse complement.
CTGCATGACCTTCGTGGCACATGTAGCGGCGCCATTTAGGGCGGCATTTTCGGGGCTTTTGGCCGCCAGCGGAAACTCATTGACTTCAGCAGCAGAACGGATAGACTCGCGCCTCACCTCGTCGAAGCGTCAGGAAGAAAAAAGTACAGGGATGGCGATTGCCCCGGGAAGGGTCCGCGCCTTAGCCGCCCGCCTGATTGCGCTTCTACTTGGAAAATCCCTTGGAGGCTTAGAGAAAATGAAAAGGAATCTCGTTACAGTTCTGGCGGTGCTTCTGATGCTTTCCGTGGCCTGGCCCGCGATGGCCCAGGAAGGCGCTCCGCCGAAAGTAATCCAAATCTTCCGCGAAGAAGTGAAGCCCGGCAAAGGTTCAGCGCATGAAAAAGTGGAGGCGGGTTGGCCGCGCGCTTTCGCCAAGGCCAAGTCCCCCACGCACTACCTGGCCATGACCTCGGTGAGCGGCCCCACCGAGGCGTGGTTTATTTCCGGCTACGACTCGCTGGCCGCCTGGGAGAAAGACACGCAAAACAACGACAACAACCCCGCGCTTTCCGCCGAGCTCCAGCAGCTCAGCGCGCAGGACGGCGAGCTTCTTTCGAATGTTCGCAGTGTCGTAGCCACCTACCAGGCGGACATGAGCTACCGTGCGAATGGCATCAACATCGGCGAGATGCGCTACTTCTACATCACCACGGTGCGTGTCCGCCCGGGCAGCAGCTTTTCCGACATGAATAAGATCACCCTCGCCGCGCACGAGAAGGCCAACATCCCCGAGCGCTGGGCGGTATTCCAAGTCACGTACGGCATGCCCGGCGGAACGTATCTCGTCATCCAGCCGCTGAAGTCGCTGGCGGATGCAGATGCCTTTCCGCAGACGCACGGGCAGGCCTATCGCGACGCCATCGGCGAAGACGGCGGCAAGAAGCTCCGCGAACTGGCGAGCGCCGGCGTCATCAGCTCCGAGACAAACATCTATGCCCTCAACCCCAAGATGAGCTATCCGTCCAAGGAAACGGTTGCGGTTGATCCCGCGTTCTGGGCTCCCAAACCCAAAGCCTCGGCGCCCGCGAAGGCCGCAGCCGAGAAGCCGGCCGCCAAACCCTAACCCGCACCACCGCTAGCCAGTCCATTCATCGGGCACCCCGGAGTCATCTTCGGGGTGCCCTTTTTTTTCTCTGTGCATCCTTTGCTTTGTAGGTCGCGGCTCTAGCCGCGACATGGAAATCGGCGCGCGCAGCGCGCACCGCTCTGCCGAAGGCGCATTCTCTTCCAGCGCGCAGCGCGGCTTTTGCATCCCCATAGTTCTTATCTGGACAAAGGTTTGCTCTACTTAGTCACGCAAAAAAACCAATCTTCTTTCCCGCATGTACAAAAACAGCGGCAGCCCCAGCGACACGCCCACCGCCAAATTCGCAACGATGGGCGCCCACAGATGCTTCACACCGGCGCGGCGCCCCTCCACCGCCACCAGAACCCACAGCACTACCGACGACACGATGACGTCCCACCCGAAAAATCCGCCAATCCGATTGGCAAAAAGCTGCTCGAAAAACACGCGCATATTCAGCCCATGTTCCATCACGAACGGCACAAACTGCGAATACGGCAGAACTGTCCCTGCCACGCACAGCACCAGGTACACGCTTTTCGGTTTCATTTGCGTTGGTCCTTTTTGACTAGGTGGGGCAAATCGCCCGCGCTCCCGCGCATTCTGCGCGAAGGATGCCCAAAACTCAATGGATTGTCCGGGAATAGAGCGCCGCGCCGCTGGAGACGTCTCATAGAAGCATTTTGCCGGGTCGCGCTTCGGCTAGCCCGCGAAATATTCGCGCTGCCGTGAGGCGAACGAGCTGCCGAAGTATTTCTTCCACCATTGATCCTTTTCATCCAGGCGGGACACTTCTGCGTTTTCCGGTTCAGGATGCTGCGAGAGCCAGTCGCGGAACGCAAAATGGTTGTAGAGTCGCATGAACTCGCCCAGGTAGATATCCGCCACTCGCGCGTCGCCGCGAATGATCAGCATGTTTTCGTCGTTGTCTTCGGTGGACGCCTTGCTGAAATTCGCCGAGCCGCTCACCACCAGAGGGTTTGGCCCCAGCGGATCGACCAGCATGTACTTCGTGTGGATGTAGCGCACGTGCACGTTGAGTCCCGAGAGCCGCTCTTTCAGCCAGCGGTCAAACACGCCTTTGCTCAGGTATCCGCCGATGGCGAATTTGTTTACCTCCATTTTGCGCAGCGCAATGATTTTTGCTTCGTTGGCCTGGCGCTGCGCTTTCGTCTTCGTCGGACCGCTCATCTGCTCCATCAGCGCGTAGCGCAGTCGCGCCTTGCCGTCGCGGTAGGCGTCCTGGAAGAGGTCGTGCATGCCGAACGCGAAAGTCATAAACAGCGCGCCTTCTTCATCCTTCGCTCGCTTGGCATACCATTCCAGCGCGTCCAGGTCCGCTCGTGGACTGAACACCGGCGTAGTTCCCGCCTGCTGCGGATTAGCCGGGAGGGGCGTCCGGCCCTCCAGCACCGGCGCCGCCACTTTTTTGTCTTTGTTTTTCTGTAGCTCGTTCCATAGCCACAGGTATTCCCCGGCGATGTGATTGTCCTCGCAGATGTGCACCACGTTGCTGTGACCGTAGATGCCGCCTTCGCTGAAGTTGGTCGAGCCGGTCAGCACCGCCTGCGCCACCCCATTTCTCGTTAGCACGATCACCTTGTTGTGCGACAGGCTGAGTCCCACTGCCTTGCGCTCTTCGCAAATCGTGCCCAGCTTGAACTTCTTGATGGCTGCCTCATTATGAGTTTTCTGTGTGTCGTTCATGGCGTGGTAGAGGATGCGCACATCCGCCCCGCGCGCTTTCGCCTCTTTCAGCGCGCCGAGCACTTGGTCATCGGTGAATTCGTAGGCGCCTACGCGCAGCCCCCAGCCGGGCCCCGTGGCCCGCGTGATGAAGTCTCGAATCGCTTTCGCCGCTCCGCGCGAGAGCCAGTCAAACGCGCCCGGCCCCACTTCTTTTGGCGATTTGTCGCCGAAGCGTCGCGTGTATTCCTGCGAAGCCGCTGCGCCGCGGTTGAAGTGCACGTGGTGCGCGCTCCCCGGCACCTTCGACGTCTCGGTCTTCACCTTCACCTCGACCTTCTCCGACTCGACCGGCTCCGCCGGCGTCCCGCGCAGCGCCACCACCTCGTAGGTATAATCGTAGCCAGGCTTGGCCGAGAAATCCGACCACGTGAAACCCTGAATCGGATGCCGCCGCGTCGAGTACAGCACGCCCTTGGCCGGATGTGGCTCCACGCTCGCAAACGTCTTGTACGCGCCCAGCCAGTACATTTCCCCTTCGGTGTGGTCATGCCGCCGAATGGCGAAGCCCAGCAGTCCCGCACAAGCTTCTATCGGCAGATTCATCCCCAGCAGCACCACGTGTGTTCCCGCGATTGCCTGCACGCTCAGCTGCCCATTTGTCACTTTTTTCCGCATCGCAATCTCCCCTCCGGGACGCCGGGTCGCCCCTTGTACATATTACTTCTATCCATTCACCGAGGAGTATACGCCCAACTCCGCTTTTGCACGGAAGGAATGTTGAATGCACCTGTACTGTCGCTTTGGTCGTGATTTTCACTTAGCGAATGCGGTGGGTTTGTCCCGAGTCCTCGAGACTGCGGCAAGGTGGCGCAAAACTCAATCTGTTCCGCGGGATTTCTTATCGTGCCTAGGAGGGTCCTTCTTTACTCCCTGCTCCCTGCTCCCTGCTCCCTGCTCCCTGCTCCCT
>CAZIWR010000049.1:0-14208 GCA_964542805.1 uncultured Acidobacteriaceae bacterium | reverse complement strand
GCGCACCCGCCGGGCAGCGAGACGCGCGCGTAACCCGTCCGCGCCAGCAGCGGGCCCAGCGTCAGCACCGAGGCGCGCATCGTTTTCACCAGCTCATAGGGCGCTTCGGCGTGCGACACGCGCTCCGCGCGGAGGGTCACCTCATCCGGTGTGGCAGGCGACATCTCCACATGCGCTTCCATGTGCGCCAGAAGCTTGCCCATGGTGAAGATGTCGCGCACGCGGGGAATGTTGCGCAGGTGCACTGGTTCCGACGTCAACAGCGCCGCCGCCATGGCCGGCAGCGCCGCGTTTTTTGCGCCGCTGACTCGGACCGTGCCCACCAGCCGCTTCCCGCCTTCGATTCTGAATTTCTCCATGCGCTCCCGCCGCCACCGACCCGCTTCAAACCTTTCGAGTTTGCAGCGCCTTTCGCAAGTTTCCTCCCGCGTGCTTCAGTCTGCGCCGCGCTTGCGTCGCATCCACGCCGCACTTCAGCATGACGAGCGCGGTGGGCAAATCGTGTCCCGCTAGACGCGCCGCGCGTGCCGCTGCGGAGACACTCGCGCCGGTGGCCTCCTGCAAAATGCGCAATCCACGTTGTTGCAACTTCTGATTCGTCAGGGCTACGTTGATCATCCAGTTGTCGTACACATAGCCGCGGCGCACCATCGCAGCGGTAGAGAGCATGTTGAGGACCATCTTTTGCGCCGTGCCGGCCTTCATGCGCGTGGAGCCGGCAATCACTTCCGGGCCAACTTCGAGTGTGATTTTGATTTGCGCGTGCCGAGCCGCTGCGGAGCGTGGATTGCAAGTGACCGCTACCGTCGCGGCGCCTTGCTGCTTGGCGAAGCGCAATGCGCCGAGGACGTACGGCGTTGCGCCACTCGCTGTGAGGCCCACGACAACATCTTTCGTGGAAAGTTTTTTCTTTCGCAGGTCGCGTGCGCCCTGCACCGCGTCATCTTCGGCACCCTCGACCGCGCGGACGAGCGCGCGCCGCCCGCCGGCGATGATTCCTTGTACCAGTTGTGGCGAAACGCCAAACGTCGGCGGACATTCCGAAGAGTCGAGCACGGCCAGGCGGCCGCTGGTGCCTGCACCGATATAGAGGAGACGGCCGCCGCGGCGCAGGGCCGCCGCAATGATGTCCACAGCGCGCGCAATCGCAGGAATTTCCCGCGCCACTGCGCGCGCCACGCCGCCATCTTCGCGGTTGATGATGCGCAGGATTTCTTCTGTGGATTTCAGGTCGAGGCCGCGCGAACGAACATTTCGCCGCTCGGTCGCGTGCAGGGTTTTCTGGTTTCGTTTCACAGGCGGAATTATAACTGCATTCCGGAACGCGCTCTCTAGGGTTTGAGGCCGAGTGCTTCGAGAAGCGCATCATGCACGGCGGGACGCACGTCCTTGATCTTTTCATTTTCCGCGGAGGGGTGCACGCGATTGGTCAGCAAGATGACGAAAAGCTCTTTTTCGGGGTCGATCCAAATCGAGGTGCCGGTGTAGCCCAGGTGTCCGTAGCTCTTCGCGGAAAAATACTTTCCGCTCTGCGACTGCTCCGAAGGCTCATCCCAGCCAAGCGTGCGCGCCGTGTCGCCGACCTTCACGGCTTTGGTGAACTGGGCAATCGTGCTGCGGGAGAGCAGTCGCAGGTGCGCGTACTGGCCGCCGTTGAGCAGCATCTGGCAGAACGTGGCCAGATCCGCGGCGGTGGAGAAGAGTCCTGCATCGCCGGCCACGCCGCCCATGGCCCAGGCGTTCTGGTCGTGGACTTCGCCGTGCACCAGGCGCTTGCGGAACGTCGTGTCGTTTTCGGTGGGCGCGATGCGGGCGCGCAGACTTTTTGGCGGATTGAACTGCGCATCTCCCATCCCCAGGGGCGCGAAAATTCTCTCGCGGGCAAACTGGTCGAGCGTTTTGCCGGAGACGCGCTCCACAATTTCGCCCAGCAGGATGAACCCGATGTCCGAGTATTCCATTTTCGTGCCCGGCTCAGCGACGAGCGGCTCGGCCAGCGCTTGGGCCAGAATTTCCTTTTTGCCTTTCGCTATCACGAAATATTGCTTCCAGCCCGGAAGTCCCGACGTGTGCAGCAGCAACTGCCGCACGGTAACCGTCTTGCGCGGGTCCGTGGCGTCCGACCCCTTGCTCCATTCCGGCAGGAAGCGCTCCACAGGGGCGTCGAGCTGCACGCGGTTGGCGGCAACGAGCATGGCGATGGCGGTCGTCGTCGCCACGGGTTTGGTCAACGACGCCAGATCGTAGATCGTTTCGGGCGTCACCACGGGCGCTTTCGCGTCGAAAGTCTGCGCGCCAAACGCGTGCACGGCAAGTTCGCCGCGAACTCCCACGGCCAGCACGCCGCCCGGAAACGCTTTTTCCGTCACGGCGCGGTCCAGGATTTCGTACGCCGGCTTCAGCCGTGCGTCCATTTCCGGCGCCGCCGCGCGAAGTTTCATCGGATTTGCGGCGAGGCTCAATCCGTAACCTGCCTTCACGGTTCCCGGCACGCTTACGGGGATTTTCCCGCCGATGGCCGTTTGCCCGAACAGGGCGCGGCCCGCGGCGCGCTGCGCCACATCTTGCGTGGAAAATACGGCGAGCCACGTCTTCGCGTTGGGAAACTTTTCGATGATGTAGGGACTGCCGAAGCACGCCACGACCGCGGGCTTGCCCGCCGCCAGCAGCGCATTCACCAGCGCCATCTGATTTTCCGGCAGGCCAACGTTGCCTTTGCGGTCGGCCACGCGCACGAAGAGCGCGGCAATGGCCACGTCGTAACTCTCCGGCGGCGGCAGCTTCACCGTTTCCACTTTGACGAAGCGCGTGTCCGTGCGCACCGTGGCGAGCGCGTCCACGCGCGCACGGATTTCTCGTTCGAGATATTCCGCGGGAAACGGATCCGGATCACCGGCCACAGCCAGCAGAAGAATGCGCTGCGGCTTGGTGGCGTCCAATGGCAGCGCGCGCTGATCATCGCGCAGGAGGGTGACGCCGCGGTCGGCGATTTCCTGTGCCTGCTGGACGAACTCCGGCCGGCGGAAGGAAACATTGAGCTTGTCGAGATCCACCAGGCGCTCTTTGTAGAGGCCGAGCTTCGCCTTGGCGCGCAGCACGCGCCGCACGGATTCGTCGATGCGCGCCAGGGGAATGCGGCCGGTGGCCACGGCGTCTTTCAAGCCGGCAATCGCCGCGTCGGGGATCGGCGGCACCAGGAGCACGTCGGCGCCCGCGGCAATGGCGCGCACGGCGACTTCCGCCGGCGGATAGCGCGAGGTCACGCCGCCCATGTCCAGTGCGTCGGTGACCAGCAGTCCGTCAAATTTCATTTCCTTGCGCAGCAGCCCAGTCAGAATGTTTTCAGACATCGTGGCTGGCAATTCGGTGTTGGGCTCGAGCGCAGGCACGGCCAGGTGACCCGTCATCATCGTGCTCGTGCCGGCGGCAATCGCCGCGCGGAACGGCACCAACTCGACAGCTTCGAGGCGCGCGCGGTCGCCCTTCACTACGGAGAGATCAATGTGCGAATCCACGCTGGTGTCGCCGTGGCCGGGAAAATGTTTGGCCGTGGAAAGCGCGCCATTCTCTTCGACACCGCGGACAAACTCCTTCACGAACTCGGCCACTTTTTGCGGGTCTTCGCCGAACGAGCGCGTATTGATGATGGGGTTGTCGGGGTTGCTGTTCACGTCGGCCACGGGAGCGAACACCCAGTGCACGCCGACCGCGCGCGCTTCCTGGGCGGTGATTTTGCCCATGGTGTAGGCCACGCGCGGGTCGCCGGTGGCGGCCACGCCCATGGCGTGAGGGAATGCCGTGCCCTCGTCCAGACGCATAGCCGTGCCGCGTTCGAAATCCGCGGCCACCAGCAGAGGAATTCTCGCCCGGCGCTGCAACTGGTTGGCGAGCGCCGCGGTGGGATAGGCCTGGCTGTACTCGATGCCCAGCGGAGAGCCGCGCGTCTGCACCACGATGCCGGCCACGCGGTTCTGCTCCACCTGGCGCAGGAGTTCCTTGTACTGCTCGGTTTCGGTGGAAAGAAAGCCGCCGTAATAGAAGACCATGATGAGCTGCCCGAGCTTTTCCTCGAGCGTCATCTTTTTTAGGGTTTTCTCCACCCACTTCTCGGCCTCCCGAGTCAGTTTGGCAGGGGGGAGGGAAGCCTTCTGCGTGCGCGCGGGATAAGCCATGAAGAGAAGAAGAACGGCCGGCAGCAAGAGCCAGCGGTTACGCATCGCGCCGGTCTGTGGCCCAGAAGATTCGCGGCGAGAGCGCGGCGGTAACGATTGACGCTTGCATGCCAGCGCTGTATATAACACACGGCAGCAGAGATGGAAAATAGAAAATAGAGAATTGAAAAAAGGACGGAGAATACATGCCCCGGCACACAGTCAAATTGTTCGGCTTATTTTCTATTTTCTTATTTCTAATTTCGATTTCTCCTGCGCAGGCGCAGACCAAGGCCCAACCGAAGCCCAAGCCCGCCGCAACGCTGGCGAAGTCTCTGGATGCCATCGTCGAAAAGGCCATTGCCGCGGACGAGCTCCCCGGCGCGGTGCTGTTGGTGAGCCACAAGGGCCAGATCATCCATCGCAAGGCCTATGGCAACCGCGCGCTGCTTCCCGCGCGCGAGGCGATGACGCTCGATACCATTTTTGACCTGGCATCGCTGACCAAGATTGTAGCCACCACTTCGTCGGTAATGCTGCTGGTCGAGCAGGGCAAAGTGCGGCTGAACGATCCCGTGGCGCACTACCTACCCGATTTCGCGGCCAACGGAAAAGAACAGGTCACCGTGCGCCACTTGTTAACGCACATGGGCGGCCTGCGTCCCGTGCCGCCCGTGAAGGATCCGTGGACCGGCGCGGAAGCCGTGTTCAAGTCGATCTACGAAGACACGCTCATCGCCCCGCCCGGCGCGCGCTTCATCTACAGCGACGGAGGCTTCATCATCCTTGCGGAGTTGGTGCGTCGCGTCAGCGGACTGCCGATGAACGAATTCGCACTCGAAAATATTTACAGGCCGCTGGGCATGAGCCACACGCGTTTCCTTCCGCCGGCCGAGTGGAAGCCGCGCATCGCGCCGACGGAAGAAATTGACTTGCCTGAAGGCGCGAAAGCGGGCTCGGGAAAGGGCCGCGTCCTGCGCGGGGATGTGCACGACCCGCGTGCGCGGGGCATGGGCGGCGTCGCGGGTCACGCGGGCCTGTTTTCCACCGCGGACGACCTGGCGATTTTTTGCCGCATGATTCTCAATGCAGGCCTCGCGCCGAGTGGAAAACGCATTTTTGCAGCGGCCACCGTTCAAAAAATGACATCGCCGCAGACGCCGCCGTGGAGCCCCACGCTGCGCGGCCTGGGCTGGGACATTGATTCCGTGTATTCCGCGCCGCGAGGCGAGTTTTTCCCTCGGGGCACGTTTGGTCACACCGGATTCACGGGCACGGCGATGTGGATCGATCCGCAAAGCCAGACGTTTTACATTTTACTCGCCAACAGCGTTCATCCGTACGGGCGTCCCGCGATTTCCAGTTTGCGCTCGCGTGTGGCGACCGCCATCGCAGCGTATGTAGCGCCGGCTTTCCGGCCGGCTGCTGCAAGCACGGCGATCGAGCGCTCCGTCGGCTCCAGCCACGACGCCGCGCGCAACGCACAAACCAAGACCGGCATTGACGTGCTCGTGGAGGAAAATTTCGCGCCGCTGCGCGGCAAGCGCGTGGGGCTGATCACCAATCACACCGGCCTCGACCGCAACGGGCGCAGCACGATTGACTTGTTGTGGAAAGCGGAAGGGGTGAAGCTCGTCGCGCTGTTCAGTCCGGAGCACGGCATTGCCGGGCGCGCCGACGATAAAGTTGAGTCCACAACGGACACTGCCACGGGCCTGCCGATCTTCAGTCTTTATGGAGAGACGCGGCGGCCGACGGAGGAAATGCTCCGTGGCGTAGATGCGCTGGTCTTCGACATTCAGGACGCCGGCGTGCGCTTCTACACCTATGAGACGACGATGGCCTACACGATGGAAGAAGCCGCGAAGCACAAGATTGCTTTTTATGTGCTCGACCGGCCGAATCCCATGGGCGGCGAAGCGATTGAAGGCCCCATGCTCGACAAGGATCGGCTCGACTTTGTCGGCTATTTTCCCATGCCCGTGCGCCACGGCATGACCGTGGGCGAACTGGCACGCATGTTCAACGAAGAAAACAAAATTGGCGCGGATCTGCACGTGGTGGCCATGAAAGACTGGCGGCGTCGCGACCTGTTTGAAGCCACCGGCCAGCCGTGGACGGCGCCTTCGCCGAACCTGCGCTCACTGGACGCCGCGCTGCTGTATCCTGGCATCGAGATTCTCCAGTCCGGCGGGGTCAACGTGGGCCGGGGGACGGAAACGCCCTTCGAAATATTCGGCGCGCCGTGGATCAAGTCGGTGGAGCTGGCCGCGTATTTGAACCGCCGCTTCGTGCCCGGTGTGCGGTTTGTGCCCACGCGCTTCACGCCGACGGCAGGCCCGCACAAAGGCCTGGCCTGCGAAGGCATCGCGCTCGTGATCACCGATCGCGCTACTCTGAACTCCATGCTGATGGGACTCGAAATCGCTGCCGCGCTGTGGAAAATGTACCCGGAAAATTTCCAGGTGGACAAAATCATGACGCTGCTCGGCAATGCCGCCGCGCTGGAACGGTTGAAGAAGGGCGATGCGCCCACGCGGATTGTTGACGAGGCCAGCGATGAGCTCGAAGCCTTCCGCAAGCTGCGCGCGAAATACTTGTCGTACCAGTAGCGCCTTGCTTTGCTTGCATGAAACGACCTGTGCTGCCGCCGCGTCTCCAATTCCTTGGGGGTGATCCATGAAAAAGCTGATTGTTTTCGCTCTACTACTTTTCGTTGCGCCGGTGGCGTGGTCGCAAGCGCCGGCATACGACGTCGTGATCCAGAACGGCCGCATCGTGGATGGCAGCGGCAATCCGTGGTACGTCGCCGACGTGGGGATTAAAGATGGTCGCATCGCGGCCATCGGGCGGCTCTGCGCGGAGGGAAGTTGTCCCGCGCAGCGCACGCTGGACGCAAAAGGCCTGATCGTCGCGCCGGGCTTCATCGATGTGCACACACACGTCGAAGCCAATATTGTGCGCATCCCCACCGCGGACAATTATCTTTTCGACGGCGTCACATCGATCATCACCGGCAACTGCGGCGGCTCGGAGACCAACCTGGAGAAGTTTTTCGGCGACCTGCGCGGAAAAATCTCCATCAATTTGGGCACGCTGATCGGCCACAACAGCGTGCGCCGCGACGTGATGGGCTCCGCGGAGCGCGACCCCACGCCGGAAGAGCAGTCCAAAATGGAGGCGCTCGTGGAACAGGCCATGCGCCAGGGCGCGGTAGGATTTTCGACAGGCCTCATCTATATCCCTGGAACGTATTCGAAGACGCCGGAAGTGGTCGGGCTGGCGCGCGCGGCGGCGAAGTACAACGGCGTGTACGCCTCGCACATGCGGAGCGAAGGCGAAAAGCTATTCGACGCCATTGACGAGGCCATCAGCATCGGCCGTGAAGCAGGCATGCCCGTGGAGATTTCGCATTTCAAGGTGGCCAACAAAAAACTCTGGAACCAGAGCACGCGCAGCATCGCCATGGTGGAGAAAGCTCGCGCCGATGGCATCGACGTGACCGTGGACCAGTATCCGTACACGGCGTCGAGCACCAACCTCGGCACGCTGCTGCCCTCCTGGGCGCTGGCCGATGGAACGGAGGCCGTCAAGAAACGGCTGACCGATCCGGCCACGCGCAAGAAAATCGCAAGCGAAATGAAGCAAACCATCAACAAGCGCAACGGCCGCAAGCGGCTCGACTATGCCGTGGTGGCCTCCAGCCGATGGGACACGACTCTCGAGGGCAAGAGCATCACCCAAATCAACAAAGAGAAGGGAAGGAAAGGCAAGCTCGAGGATGAAATTCAGACCGTGCTGGACATGATGGAAAAAGGCGGCGCGAGCATGGTCTATCACTCCATGGACGAGCGCGACGTGGAGCGCATCCTGCGCTTTCCGTACTCCATGGTGGCCTCGGACGGCGGAGTGCAGGAGTTCGGCCGCGGCGTGCCCCACCCGCGCAGCTATGGCACCAACGCGCGCGTGCTGGGCCGCTACATCCGCGAGAAAAACGTGGTGCGGTTGGAAGAAGCCATCCGCAAGATGACTTCGCTGCCGGCGCAGCGCTTCCGGCTCACCGAGCGCGGGCTGATCCGTCCGGGCATGTGGGCGGATATCGTGGTGTTAGACGAGAAGACCGTGGGCGACACGGCCACGTTTGAAAAGCCGCACGCGTACGCGGCCGGATTCCGCTACGTGCTGGTGAACGGGGAAGTGATGATTGAGGGCGGCAAACACACCGGCGCGCACTCCGGACAGATTCTGCTCGGTCCCGGCGCAAGATGAGCTGGGTACCTGCACCGGCCCTGCTGAAATTTCTCAAAAGTTTCGCTTGACATAGTATACAGTCTTCCTATATATAGAGGGCATGACCATCGTGCCCTCTTCCATGAAACGCGGCTCCGCCGAGCTGGCCATTCTTTCCGTGCTGTTGGAAGAGCCTCTGCACGGCTACGAAATCTCCAAGCGCATCGAGGAGCACACCGGCGGCGTGCTGCGCTTTAACCTCGCGTCGCTGTACCCCATGCTCTATCGCCTCGAAAAACGCGGCTGGGTGAAGGCCAGCTGGCACACCACGCCTTCCGGGCGCCGCCGCCGCTGCTATTCGCTGACCGCGGCGGGGCGCAAGCAGCTTCCGCCTTTGCGCGATGAATGGCGGCTTTTCTTCCGCGCGCTGGACCGCCTGGCGGGGGTGTCCCGTGCGTGATTGGAAACAGCAAGTCCGCGAACGGCTGGGCGCGCTGGAGATTGGTCCAGAGCGCGAAGAGGAAGTGGTGGCTGAACTGGCCGGGCATTTCGAAGACGCCTACGAGGGCTGCCTCGAGCGTAGCGCGACGCCGAAGATGGCGTTCGCCTTCGCGTTCTCCGAAGTCGACAATTGGTCGCGGCTCTCCCGGGAAATCCGCTGCGCCACCGAGGAGGATCCCATGAACGAGCGGACGAAAAGTCTGTGGCTGCCGGGGTTGGTCATGCTGTTTCTTTCTTCGGTGCTGCTGATGTACATCACGCGGTTCGGTCCGTTTCCCAAGATGGTGTGGCTGGACGCGCGGCAGCCGCTGTTGCTGTACGTGCCGTGGCTGGTGTCGCTGCCGGTGTTCGGGGCGCTGGGCGCGTACTGGTCGCGGCGGGCCGGCGGCCGCGTGCGCGCGCGAATAGCCGCAGGCGTTTTCCCGGTGCTCATGCTGGCTGGGGCGTTTTTCATGATTCTCCCGATTGCCATTCTCTTTGACCGCAACATTCCATTCAGCATGTTCGTGACGTCGTTCGGCCTCATGCTGCTGGGTTGGGTGCTGATCCCTGGCGCGGCGCTGCTGCTCGGCGCGCTGCCGTTCTTGCGCAATCACGCGAACGAATCTTCTCCATCGCGCGAGTAAACTTTGCTAGGCTCTGTGCTTGACTGGAACTGAGGTTCGCCGCCACGCCCGGTCAGGATGAACCCGTGCAAGCCGGCACGCCCATCGTAACGGCTGCTGCTACGCCACAAGAGTTTCTCGAGGTTTCCGGGCTCCGGAAATCCTTCAACGGCAGGATCGTCCTTTTTGAAATCTCGTTCCAGATTGCTAGGGGCGAGATCATCGGCTTTGTGGGCCCCAACGGCGCGGGCAAATCCACGACCATGAAGATCATGTCCGGCTTGCTGCGGCCGGAGGCCGGGACGGTGCAGCTCGATGGCGTGGATCTCCGGAAGGAGCCTTGCCATTTTCTATCGCAGATCGGCGCTTTGATTGAATCTCCTGCCTTTTATCCCTCCCTGAGCGCGTTCGACCACGTGGCCTATTTCGCGCGGCTGCGCGGCTGCTTTAGCCGATCGCTGGTCTGCGCCACACTGGAACGAGTCGGCCTCGCGCCGCTCTCCAAGAAAAAAGTGGGAGAGTTCTCCACGGGAATGAAGCAGCGGCTGGGCATCGCGCTGGCCGTGCTGCACTCCCCGCAGTTCCTGCTGCTGGACGAGCCGATGAATGGCCTGGACCCGGTGGGCATGGTCGGCATGAGAGAGCTGGTGCGGGCGTTGTCGCGCGAGAACGGCGTAGCGGTGCTGGTGTCGAGCCACTTGCTCTACGAAGTGGAACAGGTTTGCGACCGCGTGCTCTTCATCAAGGATGGCCGGCTGGTGCGCGAGAAGCGCCTTTCCGGCGCGGCGCCCGGGCTGACCACCGGCGTGCGGCTGCGCACCGGTGACAATGCACGGGCCGCGGAGCTGCTGCGCGAGGCGGGCTTCGCGCATGAAATCAGGGAGGCGGCCGACGGCCTGGAATGCGTCGTGGCCGCGGCGGAGTTGGCGCGCATTCCCGCGCTGCTCGTGAGGGAAGACATCGAGTTATACGAATTCACTCCCACGCGTGAGAGCCTGGAGTCCGTGTACATCTCGGAATACGGAGCCGACAACAAGCGGATGATCGAGTAGCCTGATGGAATCGCCAAGTCCAACACGCAACTATTTCTGGCGGTTCGTGGTGGCCGAAGTCCGGAAAATCTACGACTTCGGCTTTCCCCAAGTTGCCTCGCTGGGGATGTTCCTAGCGATCTACTTGTTCGTAATCCAGCTTTATTACGTCGAGGGAGTGGCGGAGCATTGGTCCATACCCAACGCGTACTATGCGGTGCCGCTGCTCTTTTATGTCACGTGGGGCAGAACTATTCTTCTCTTCCTGTTTCTGGTGGCGTTCAGCGTGTATTGCGTGACGGTGGAAAGCCAGTACGGAATGATCCGCGTGCTCTGCGCGCAGCCGCTGGCGCGATGGCAATACGTGGTGGGAAAGTATGCGGCGATCCAATGTCACATCGTCTTGCTGACCGCGACCTATGTCGTTTGCTTATTCATCTGGGCCACGCTGCAATCCGGTTTGCGCGGGTTCACTTTCGACCAGGGCCTCAGCCTGTTTGGGTTGTATACCCGCGTGCTGATTTACAGTTTGGGTGTTTCGAGTATTTCGATTTCCATTGCCCTCCTGCGGAGAACGATGATCTCGGCATTGGTGACCGCTGCGTTTGCGTTTTTCGCGCTGGCGCTGCTCACGATGTACCGCTCCCTGGAGTTCGGCAGGTATTATTTTGTCCGCTATTACTTTTCCGCGATGGAAAATCTTCCGTTCCCGTTTAAGGCCGACTTTCCGCTGTACCCGTTCAATCTATTCTGCGTGGTAACGCTGGTCACCTGCCTGATCTTCTTTTTGCCGCCGCTGCTGTACTTTCATTTTCGCGACATTACCGAATAGCTTGCTGCTCCACCTCATTCTGTCGGCGAAGGGCTCTTCTTCGCCCAATGCCGGTAGAAAATCAGTCCGGACAAAATCAGCGCGAGGCCGATGGAAGATCGCATGGGCCGCTCGATAAACAGGTTCACCGTCAGCGCCGTTGCGCCGATGACGAACAGCCCAGGAAGCCACGGATAGCCCCAGGCGCGATAGGGTCGGTGCAGATCGGGCTCGCGTTTGCGCAGGCCGAAGATGGAAGCCACGGTCAGCGCATAGAAAATCCACTGCGCGAAAATGAAAAGCGAGAAGAGATCCTCGAATTCACCGCTGAGCACCATCAAACTCGCCATCACCCCTTGAAATACCAACGCCCCGGCCGGCGTGCGATGCAGCGGGTGAACGCCATCGGTGACGCGAAAGAAAAGGCCGTCGCGGGCCATGGCATAGGGCACGCGCGCTCCGGTGAGGATGGAGGAATTCAGCGTGGTGAATGCGGAGAGCACCATGGCCGCGGTAATCCATGCCGCCGCTTGCGCGCCTGCGAATACCGCCACAGCTTCGGAAACAGGGATTGCCGCCTTGGCCACGGCGGCCAGCGGCAGCACGTAAAAGCAGATGGCGTTGGTCAGCAGGTAAACCACTCCGACGATGATCGTGCCGCCGACGACGGCTCGCGGGATGTTTTTCTGCGGCTCCTGCACCTCGGAACCGGCAAAGGTCAGGTCGATCCAGCCGTCGTAGGCCCACAGCGCGCCAACCATGGCGGTGAGGAATCCGCCGAGCATGGTGAGCTGCAAGGTTTCGGGAAAAATCGTCTGCACGCCCTCGTGCGGTTTGCCGAGCGCAAAGCCCAGCGCCACCACAGCGAGGATGGAGCTGATCTTGATAATCGTCAGCACCACCTGCAGGCGTCCCGCTAGCCGCACACCCAGGTAGTTGATAAAGGTGACGACAGCAATGGCCAGCGCGGCGAGCGGCTGTGCCCAGGTGAAAACAAATTCGTAGGGCTTCTCCGCAAACGGCACCGGAATGCTAAGCGTGAAGATGGGTGTGCGCGTGGCCGGAAAGAAAAAACCGAGGAAAATCAGAAAGCCTGCCGCGATGGTGGCGATGGAAGCGGGCTTGCCAACCAGATTGTTCATCCAGCCGAACAGGAAACCCCACACTTGACCGAATCCGCGCTTCAGGTAAACGTAGGGTCCGCCGGCATTGGGCATGGAAGCGCCCAGCTCCGCGACGGTCAATGCGCCTGCGAGCGAAAGGAATCCGCCGACAATCCACACCAGAAACACCAAGCCGACCGAGCCGGTGGCCTCGGCCATGGAGCGCGGTACGCGGAAAATGCCCGTGCCGATGATGTGCCCGACGACCATGGCCATGGCCGCCCACGGTCCGAGTCCCTTCACCAGCTCCAGGCGCTTCTCGTTCATGACTTCTCCATCTGCGGACCAGCATCCATCAAGCTCACCGCAGAGCCTACCGCGAATGTGGCCAGCGTTCCCACCAGCACATACCAGGTCCACGCCAGCGGCGTGTATCCCCAGAGGTAGAGCATCAGCCCCAGCCCGGCGAACATTCCCACCAGCGCGCCGCGTGGCGTGGCCCGCCGGTTGAGGAGGCCGAGCAGGAAAAGCCCCAGCAGGCTCTGGTAAATGATGGAGGCCACCGTCAATCCTTTTTCCAGCACCGAGCCCCACTGCAAGGTTCCCAGCACCATCAAGACAATTCCCCAGCCCACCGTAATCCATCGCGAGCGCGAAAGCGTGCGCGCCGACTCTGCCGCGTTGCTCGGGCGGCGCATGAAATCTACGATGCTGGAAGAGGCCAACGAGTTCAATGCGCCGCTCAGGTTGGACATGGCCGCGGCGAAGATGGCCGCGATGATCAGCCCGGCAACGCCCACGGGCATTTCGCGCACTACGTACTCCGGGAAAATGCGGTCCTTGTCGCCACCCGGAGCGATCAGCGGGCTGTGCTGGTGGTATGCATAGAGCATGACGCCGAGGATGAGAAACAAGGCGAATTGCGCAAACACGATGAAGCCGCTGGCGAGTAGGGCTTTCTTGCTGTCGCGCTCGTTGCGCGCGGCGAGCAAGCGCTGCACCATCAACTGGTCGGTGCCATGGCTGGCCATGGTGAGGAATGCGCCGCCGAGCAGGCCGGACCAGAAGGTGTAGGTTTGTGTCAGGCTGAAGGCGAAATCGAAAATGCGCAGCTTGCCGCCGGCCGCCGCCGCTACCTGGGTCACCTCCGTCCAGCCGCCGGGGATTTGCTGCAGCAGCATCAGCGAGGCGAGCACCGCGCCGGAGACATACACGGCGAGCTGGATGACGTCCGTCCAGATCACCGCTTTCATGCCGCCTTCAAACGTGTAGAGCAGGGTGAGCGCGGCGATGGGAATCACCGCCACGCGCGCCTCGATGCCGAAGGCCACGCTGACGACTTTGGTGATCGCCGCCACGCGCACGCCTTCCGCCAGCGTGCGTGTCAATAGAAACGTGGCGGCGGCAATGGACTTCATGCGCGCGCCGAATCGCTTTTCGATGAGCTGGTAGGCGGTGAACAGCTCGCCGCGAAAATATTGCGGAATGAAAATGAAGCAGATCAGGATGCGTCCAATGATGTAGCCGATGACGAGCTGCAAAAATCCCAAGTTGCCTGCAAACGCCAGCGCCGGCGTGCCAATGACGGTGAGCAGGGAAGTCTCCGTGGCGACGATGGAAAAAGAGATGGCCCACCATGGCGCCGTTCGCCCGCCCAGAAAGTAGTCGCGGATGTCCTGCTGGCCTTTTCGGAAGCGCAGTCCAAAGAGCGTGATGCCGACGATGTAGAGGAGAATAATCGCGAGGTCGACGTAGTGGATTCGCATGCTGCGCCCG
>CAZIWR010000048.1:5456-14614 GCA_964542805.1 uncultured Acidobacteriaceae bacterium | reverse complement strand
TGGAGCCGACCACATCCGTAAACAGCACGGAAACTTCCGCCAACATCCGGCCGAGCTCCTGCTCGACTTCGGCGCGGGCCTTCAGGAGTTGGTCAATGCGGCTTTGATCGGTGGGCATGCGTTTTGGTCGCGTGGATTATAGCGCAGGCGGGAAGCGCGTGCGCCGCGATGCGGAGGAAATTGGAGAATCATTACGGCGCGGCGTGTGCCACGTAAGCGCGCGGCACGGGCCGCGGCGGAACGCCGGCAATTTTTTCCCCGGGTTTGCCGGAGGCGGCGGGACGCTGCGCGTCGGGCCAGCGGAGCGCGCGGGTGATGCGATCGAAGGTCGCGCGGGTAGCTCCTTCAGTGGTGAAGCATTCTTCATGGTGGCAGTAGAAGAAGACGCCGCCCTGAGCGGTTTCGAACGAAAAAAAGTTGGGACGGCGGAAAAGACTTGCGCGCGAAGCGTATTTCAGCTCGAGGGCTTCGCTGTACGCGCCGAAAAAGCGGGCCGCATCGGGAATCGTGGCCAGGCGCAGGCGGAAGACGAGCAGGACGCGCTTCGCCTTCTGCTGTTCAAAGACGGCATAAGAGTCGCCCGCCCATGCCGGGGAAAAGCGCTGGGCGCGCTCTTCGCCGAGAAACTGTTTGAGAAGCGCGTGCACGCCGAATTCGCCAAGCGTGTTTTCGTCCAGTTTTTTCCATTCGCCCGGCACCGCTTTGACGGCGGCCGCCAGCGACACCGGCGGCAGATTTTCTCCGGAGAGATAGAGATCCGGATGAAGGATCTGGTGGGTGGAAGCGGGCGGCTTCGCGAAGATTCCGTAGAACTTCTCCCAACTGCCGCCGGCCTTGAGAATACGCTGGGAAAAGGCCGTGCCCGCCAGGTACGGAAACAGCAGCGAGTCGCGGATGTAGGCGGGTGACTTGGCCAGTTGTGAATTCTTGTCCACCTCGCCGACCATCTGCGCGCGAATGAACTGCTCGATGTCGGGCAAATCTCTCACGCTCAGATTTTGCGCGCGCAGCATGTACTCCAGCATGCCCACGATGGCGGCACCTTCCAGCACGGAGTGGCGGGCCATTTCGGCGTCGTCGTTGGGCCGGGCGGCTTCGGACCACGGCTCGATATCGAAATGCTGATCCTGCAGGGCATGGACGAGCTCGTGGGACATCACCATGCGCTGCTCGTGCAGCGGGATCCAGTCCGCGATGTAGAACTCCTTGCTCTTCGGGTCGTAGAGGCCGGCCACCTGTTCGGTCAGGAGGTCCACGACGAATTGTTGCAGCTCGAAGCCGCGGGGGATGAGTCCAAACGTTTCCAGCGCCAGCTGGTCCGCGTGCCACTTGGCAGCGTCGCGTTCCTCATGCACCTCGCGGAGGATAAACTCACGAATCTCTTCGCGCGTGCGCACCGTTTTCTTCAGTGGCGATTTCACCGGCAAGGAAATAATTCTGCTCACGTCTGCGAGAACTTCGTCCGCGGCTTTGAGGAATTCGGGGTTGGCAGAAGTCGTGGGCAGCGCAGGGGAGGATTGCTGGGAAAAGGCAGCCGGCAAGAGAAGGAGAATGACTGCTACTGTAAAGACAAGGCGCTTCATCGATTGGTCAGCTCCCAAAACGATCCCACTTTCGCTGCTGCTCAGAGAGATTCGCCGCGGAAACCGCAGCGGAAAAGAGCTTCGCTCTGCTCTGAATGACGAGGATAACAGGATTTGAGATGGCATCAGGGGCCGGCGGGTTTTCTACCGCGGGCAAACCAGACCAGCCCGGCCATGCGGCGCTCGAGCTCGATGGAGGCGAGTCCAGCAGCGGCGAACAGGATGCGCAGCTCGTGCGCTTCAAAGCGCAAGCAGCGCTCGGAGGCGATGGCCCAGGTGAGCAGCTTGCGTGTGTCCTGCGGGCCGAGGCCGCGGCGCTCGCAGTAATCGCGGACAGAACGGCGGTCCATCGAAGCATGCGGGTCGAGCGTAGCCACGATGCCTCCGGGCCGCGTAACTCGGATCATCTCGCGCAATACCGCCGCGGGCTTCGCGACGAAATAGACGACTGTCGTGGCAGTGACCACATCAAAAGTGTTATCGAGAAATGGCAGATGCTCTGCGGGTGCGCGATGAAATTGGATGGAGTGGGCGGCACTTTCAGTCTGTGGAGAAGGCCAGCGGCGGGCAAGCCGGAGCAGCCGCCGGCCGCGGTCCACGCCGGTGACGCGGCAACCGAGCTGCGCGAACAGGCGCGCGAGATGGCCGGGGCCGCAGCCAACATCCAGCACACGCGCCCCGGCAGCCGGTGAAAGCCACTCGGCGAACTCGGCGCGCAACTCTGCCTCCGGGCCGCTGGCGAGTTTCTCCGTGTAGTATCCCGCACCAATCTCGAAGAGGAACCAGCGAAACCAGTCACGGGGCGAGTTCCAAAGCGGAGACACCGGGTGCCGCGCTCAGGCGGACGGCCCCGGCGGGGCGGGCAGGAAATTCATCAGCAGGTTCATCAAGTCAGAGCGGGTGAGAATTCCGACCAGGCGCCCCCCCTCGACGACGGGCAGGCATCCCACTTTGCGATCGAGCATGAGCAAGACGGCATCGCGAATGGAGGAATCCGGGGTGACCGTGACGGGATTGCGAAACATCACGCGTTCGATGGGCGTGTTTTCGAAGGTGGCGTTGTACTCCTCCTGGGTAATAGGACTGAGAAGCGAGGGCGCACAGCGCTGGACGTCGCGCTCGGTAATGATGCCTACGAGGCGCTCGGCGTCCAAGATGGGGAGATGGCGGAGCGAGCTGCGGCGCATGGTGATGGCAGCGTCCAGCAGCGACGACGCCAGCGGGATCGTGGTCAGGCTGGTATTCATGATGTCGCGCACGCGCTGAGGATTGCTCATCGAGCCTCCGGCCGACCAGCCACACTCGCAAGGAAGTCGCGGCTATGTTTTCACAGTGCGCGCGAACAAGTCAATGCATAGCATGGTCGGATGCGCAGCAGAACGCAAAGCGCCGCCGCTATGGCTGGGTGGAAGGCGGGGGCTTGGGTGCGTCGGATTCCTGGCGCTCGGAGCGGCGCCACGAGAAGCCGTCCCATTGATAGCGTTCCTGCATCATGCGGCGGCACAGGCGAGGGTTCTGTTCGTCGTTCTGCGAGCAATAAGACAGGTGGAAGCCGTCAGGGCGCACTTCGTAGGAGGAGCGCTCCAGAATGTCGGTGGTCCAAACGGCAGTGAAGCGGCCTTCGGCAAAGCGCCAGGCGGCAAAGGTGCCGGTGCGGAGTTCGTCGGTGCGGCCATTCACCGTAACGAATACGATGTCGGAGGCGGTCATGGGCACCAATTCGACATATTCGTCGAAATAATCGGGAAATTCCCAGCGGTCAATGCGCGCGGCAAATCGGTAGCCCTGCGGGGACGGCGGAAAATAACGGATGGCGGACGGGCCGCTCAAAGAAAAATTGACCACGAGCGCGTAAAACACTTCGCCATTCGCTTTGGCGCCCAACCGGACCAGCTCGTAGCTCTCGCCGATGGCGCCGGGCCGTGCGAGGGCGGCAGCGAGACGTTGATTAATGACGGCGAGGTCCCGGGGGCCAGTGCGGTTCAATTGCTCCGCGACGAGTTCATCGAGCAGCTTAAGAGTTTTTTCCTGTAACTCCTCGGACTCGTCCACGCCGGCGCGGCGTAGCTCCACCACCTGTGCAGCCAGCTTTTTGAACTCCGCCGGGCGCGGGTCTTCCTGCACAGCGGGGGGCTGTTGCGCGCGGGCGAGCGATGCAGCCAGCAGCACGAGAAACATGAACCGTGCCGCACGGCGATGCGCGTTGCCCCTCATTCGCGGTCCACGTCGGCCCAGCCGCCGCTGACGTCGATAGCCTGTCCGGTAACGCCGGAAGCGGCATCGGAGGCAAGGAAGAGGGTCATGGCGGCGACTTCATCCGGGGCGAGGATGCGCTTTAGCATGGTGACAGAGACATATTTGTCGCGGATTTTTTCGACGGTCACTCCCGTGGCCGCGGCGCGCGCCTGAAAAACTTGCTCGAGCAGGTCCGTCTGAATGGGGCCGGGGCAGATGCAGTTGACGCGAATACCCAGGCGGCCGACTTCTTCGGCCAGGCTCTTCGTAAGGCCGATCAGGCCCCATTTGGAACTGGCGTAGGGGGTGCGCTGGGGGTATGCGATTTTCCCCGCCATTGAGCCGATATTGATGATGCATCCCGCCGCGGCGGGAGATGTCGCACTGAGCGCCCGGGCCAACATGCCCTTCAAGACTTCGCGGCAGCACAGGAATGCACCGGTTAGATTGACGGCCAGGACGCGCTCCCATTCGGCCAGGGATACCCCCGCCAGCGGACCTGTGGGGCCGCCGATGCCGGCATTGTTGACCAGCACACGAACCGGGCCGAGCGACTCTTCGGCCTGCTCCACCATGCGCGTGACGTCCGCTTCCCGGCAGACATCGGCCACTACGGGCAGCGCGCGACCGCCCCGCGCGGTGATTTCCTGGGCGGCGGCCTGCGAGCCTTCGGCGGTGGTGCTGACCACGGCCACAGCAGCGCCTTCCTCGGCAAACGCCAGCGCGATGGAACGATCAATACCCCGGCTCGCGCCGGTGACTACGATCACTTGTCCTTCGAAGCGGCGCTTGGAATTCATCGGTGGGCAACTGTAGTACAGAGCGGAACGCGTGTAAAGAATGGCCGCGCGCGATGGGAGGCGCAGGGCCATGCAAGCCTGGGTTCACGCCTGCCGAGGATTTTGGAGGCGTGCACAACCGGCGACAGCGCGCAAAGTACGCCGAAAGAAAGAGTGGAAACAAGGCAGTATAATCACCTGGTTAAGGAGAGCAATGAGCCCTGAGCGAATTCTGGTGGTGGACGACGAAGACGCGATCCGCGAGGTGGTGGCCACGCTGCTCGAGGCCAAAGGCTATGAGTGCGTCATGGCCGCCAACGGGCTGGAAGCGCTGGGGCAATTACACGCCCATCCGCCCGACCTGGTGTTAAGCGATGTGGTGATGCCGGAAATGGACGGGATGGAGCTGCTGGGGAGGATTCGAGCGAGGGACGAATCCGTGCCCGTGGTGATGGTGACGGCGATGCATGATATTTCCATCGCCCTGGAGGCCATTCGCCGCGGCGCGTACGACTACATTTTGAAGCCGTTCGAGCGCGATCAACTCTACCACGCCGTGCATCGCGCCCTGGAGCACCGCCGCCTGCGCCAGGAAAACCACCGTTACCAGCAGGAACTCGAGCAGCGCGTCACCGAGCGCACCGCGCAGCTCAGCAAAGCCCTCGGAGAATTGGAGCAATCCTACGACTACACGCTGGAAGCGCTGGGGGGCGCTCTGGACTTGAAGGATGCAGAAACGGAAGGCCACTGCCAGCGCGTAACCGCGTACACCATCTGCATCGCGCGCGCCATGGGCGTCAGCGGGCCGGACCTGCACCACATCGCGCGCGGAGCGTTCCTCCATGACATCGGCAAGATGGCCGTGCCCGACAGCATCCTGCGCAAGCCGGGGCCGCTGACTCCGGACGAATGGGCGGTCATCAAGCGGCATAGCGAAATCGGCTATGCCGTGCTCAAGAGGATTCCTTTTCTCAAGGAAGCGGCGGAAATCGTGTTGGCCCACCAGGAGCGCTACGACGGCTCGGGCTACCCGCACGGCCTGAAGGGCGATCAGATCCCCCTGGGCGCGCGGATTTTCGCGATTGCCGATACCCTCGACGCCATGATTTCCGACCGGCCTTACCGGCGGGCGCTTTCGCTCGCCGAAGCGCACGAGGAGATCGGTAAATTTGCCGGGACGCAGTTCGACCCCAAAGCCGTGGAAGTCTTCCGCTCGCTGCCGGACCGCGTGTGGCAGGAATTACGGGAAAATATCAGCGAGCCTTTTCGATTGTCGCAATTGAAGAATCTCTAAAGCAGGGTCAGCAAGATGCCGATCATGGTGGGGTTGCCGGCGTGAGACGCACAGACTCCCCGCCCAAAGGCGAGCGTGAGCTTCTTACAGGTCTTCCTTGAGGATCTTGGACGCGTCTCCTGCCTCTGCACTCTCCACCGCCTGAGGATCCGGAATGGGCGGGTTCGGCCTCGTTCCCATCAGATTCCTGCGAACCTCCTGCCTTGAACTTCCGAGGACTCCGCGGGGCGGCCACCGCCGGCGGGCCAGCTACCCGCCCGTTTTTCAAGCCTCATTCAAATCGGGGGACGCAGGAGGGATGGGGATGGGGAGCCAGAATTCCTTTACTTTTCGTGCACAAAAGCTTGTATTGCGGAAAATTTGCTGGTATGTTTGCGCTCACGTTTCGGCTCGGTGGTGTGTGGGAAGGAAACTGAAAAACAGGAGGATGAGCGAGATGCACAAGTTTCTATGGTTGCTCGTGCTGGTGTTTTCGTTTTCGGCTTCCGTGATGGCGCAGGATACCCCCGCTGTTGAGGCAGCCGTCGGCTATTCCTATTGGCGTGCAGCAGGCAAGGCTCAAATCAACTTGAACGGCTGGAACGCCTCGGTGACCGCCAACATCAACCAGTGGCTAGGGCTGGAGGGCGAATTCGGTGGAGTCTACGAATCGCGCACAGCCTTCAGCACGAACCTCCATTCCTTCATGGGCGGCCCGCGTATCACCTACCGCAAGGAGCAGAGAACTGCACCATTTTTTCATGCGCTGTTCGGTGCGACCCGCGCGAACAAGGATTTTCCTGGCTTGACGGCGGGGGCGTCCGAGACTGCTTTTTCGTCGGCGATTGGTGGCGGGTTGGACGTGAAAATAACGGATCGGGTGGCCATCCGCGCTGGCCAGTTGGACTGGGTAGTGACCAAGTTTGAGAGCGATGCGCAGGCCAATTTCCGCTTCACTGCCGGGGTAGTCTTCCGTTTCGGTAAGAGATAGGCGACGGCGTTCGGCGCTGAGTGGCAGGCTCTCGGAACCATCTCTTTCTCATCCGGGGGCGGCCTCCGGCTTTCCGAAAGCGCTGCCAAGCGGTATGGGGTGTGCGCGCACACCCCTTTTGCAGCCGTTACCGGTGGGCCGAGCGGCGACTTGTTCTTTTGCGCAGGCCGGAGCGAGCACAATTCCTGGACATCCCAAATGGTGAGAAATTGCGTCGCGCAGCGCGGCGGGGATTGAACGCTTAGGGCTTTGCGGCCCCGGAGCGTAAGCGTGCCAGTAGATCACGTACGCGAGCAGCATTGAGAGAATCGGGGTCTCGTTCGAGATAGCTCTGCCAGGCCGCAATGGCCTTATCCCGATCCTCTTTCAACACATAGAGTTTCCCGAGGTAGAGAAAGGCAAGAGCTTCTTCAAGTCCGGTCGTCCGCGTACCGCGCAGCAGCAGAGTTTCCGCTTCACTGAGCTCATTCGTTTCCAGCAAGGCTATTCCCAGATAAACCTTCGGGGTCACCCATTGGGGGCGCAGCTGAAGAGTCTTGCGCAAAGGTTCAATCGCTTCGCGATGCCGGCCCAGGTGATTCAGGGTGATGCCGAGGTTCATCAGCGGATGAGCTGCATTGGGATCATGTCGCAGAGCTTGGCGCAGAAGCGACTCTGCCTCAGAGTACCTTTTCTCTTCCATCTCGAGGACCCCGAGTTCGTTGCAGGCGTTGACGTACGCGGGGTCGATTTCCAGCGCCTGACGCAGTTTGCTCCGGGCTAGCTCGATCTTTTGCTCTGACAATGCCTGTAAGGCTTGTTCATAGGCTCGGCGCGCCTTGGGCAGCGGCTTATGCTGAAGCTGCTTCGAGGAGACGTCTGGAGAATTGGGGACGGAACGCGCTTCTTCCCGAGGCAGCAGATAGATGGCGATGAAAGAACTTCTGCCTGCAATGAACCAATCCGTGGTTGTTGCGAACGTCTGGTCGTCGCTCTCCACGGTGATCGAATACCGGATGTTCGCCCGGATCCCTTGGAGAAAGAACCATCCCTTCGAGTCAGTGAATTGATAGTCGGCGGGCTGACGCGGATCTTCGCTGCTCACGATGATGCGCGTCGTGACGGCAAGCGGCTCCCCATTCGGCAGGAAGATTCGACCACGAAAGCTACCTTGCGCTTGAAGGGCGGCGCCCGCTAGACAACCCAGGACAACGAGCAAAATGGCCACTTTGCGCATGAATGCATTCTCGGCCCATGCTGGGGCAGCGTCAAGCCTTGCGCTTTCCCGATGACAAGATAAATCGGGAGCCCCGGCGATGGCCGGAGCTCCCGAGGGTTGGAGAAGCAGCAACTAGAAGGTGACGCGGAGGACGAATTGAACCATCCGCGGACCCTGATCCTGGTTGCCGAGGTCGTTGAAGAAGCTGGTGGTTTTGCCGAAGGTGGTGGACTGGATGCTTTGCGTGGTTGCCGCACCACCCACAGCGCCGACAAACCAGTTGGTGCGGTTCGTCGCGTTGTAGAACTCAGCGCGGAACTCGGTCCCAAACCTCTCCGTAATCCGAGTCTTCTTCGCGATGGTGAAGTCCGGTTTGAAGAAGCTCGGGCCCTTCAGGAACACTAGTTGTCCGAAAGCGCCCGGAGTTGTCGGAACGTCCAGAATCGTCTTGTTCGATTCCCCCGTAACCGGGTCGATCATCTGGCGATTAAAGAAGAACACACACCCAGCGCAACTCGCCGTGTTGATGTTGACCATGTTTTGCAGGAATTTCCGATTCACCTTCGGAATCACAAAGGAGTCGTTTCCATTGACCGTAGCGCGTCCGCTGGTGAGCACGAAAGGCCGGCCGGATTGCCAAGCCACCACGCCGAGGAACTCCCACCCCGCGATAATCTTGTTGACCACCGCATTGCCCGAGTTCCACTTGCGTCCCAGGCCGAACGGGAACTCGTAAATCCAGTAGGCCCGCACGACATGGGTGAGATCAAACGGCGAGAGGCCCTTGTCGAATTGCGGGTTGCGCAGCGTGGAATAGCTGCTGTTAGAAATCGCGCTGTCGTCATACTTGTCGGTAAGGGACTTGCTAAAGGTGTAGTTCACATTCACCATCAGCCCCTTTGACATCCGACGGCGGAATTCGACCTGCAGGCCGTTGTAGGTCGAGTTGCCGGAATTGGCGAGCAGGAACGCACCCTGCGTCGCACCAGTCGAGGTCAGGCCCGCCAAATCGGGGTTGACCTGGAAGAAGTTGGACGGGAGAGAACCTGTGCCCAGTGGAACGGGCACGCCGGAGACCACGTTGCGGGCACTGCAGGCC
>CAZIWR010000048.1:0-5356 GCA_964542805.1 uncultured Acidobacteriaceae bacterium | reverse complement strand
ACCTGTGCCCAGTGGAACGGGCACGCCGGAGACCACGTTGCGGGCACTGCAGGCCGCCAACTGATTACCGGCCATACGGCAGAGATAAGTGGCCGAACCGGCCATGTTGTTGGCAAAAGCGCCTGCCTGCCCTTCCTTCAGCCACGTGATAAACTGAGCGCTCGAGAAGGCCGAGGAGCTAGCCACGGCGGTGGAAAAGGTCCCCGTCGGCGTCCCGGGTGCCGCGCTGAAGGCGGAGCTGAAAATTGGCAACGCGACCTGACCAGCCAAGCCGAGGTTGGCAAAGCTGGCGAAGGTGCTGGAGGTGCTGCCGGCGGCCGTGCGACACGCCACCTGATTGGCGCTGCAGATGTCCAGGTTCTGCTTGGCTTTCATGAACTCAGCCAAGAAGCCGTTTTCGAAGATGTTGACTTCATTGATGTTGAAGGTGCGCCACAAGCGAGTGCCGTGGTTGCCTACGTAGCGGATCTCGATCGCCATATTCGAGCCGATCTCCCGCTGGAGGCCAAATTGCCATGACTGGACGTAGGCTGGCTTGAGGTTTGGGTCAAACGAGTTCAGATTAGAACCCGAGAAGGTGAAGTTGGACTCGGGTGTCGGGAAGCTGAAGGTGCCCGGATTGTTCAGCAGGGTCGGGAGCCCGGTGCTTAGTAGCGCGGACCCCGCCACGAAATCCGTCCCGCCCACGGCGGTATTGGTCTGAACCAGCCCCGGGTTGCCGCCAGCAATCGTCTGGTGGTGGCTAAGGCCCTCACGTGTGAAAGCGATGGAGTAACCGGTGCGGAATGCGGTTTTCCCCGGGTCGCCGAAGATAAAGTTCCAGACCCGATTCTTGAATTTCGGCTGCCAGGCAAGTCCTGCGCTGGGCGCCCAAGCGTTAAAGTAGTTGTCGTAGAGGTTCTTGCTCCGCTGGTCGATTTGTGGGTTCTGCACGCCTGCCAGGGTGCCGGGCTTGAACAGGTTGCCGACGCCCGACTTGCCCCAAAGGTCCGCAAAAGTGGGACTGGTGTAGATGCTGTTCCGGTTGTGAGGCGCACCCTGGTATTCCCAGCGCAGACCAGCCGAGACGGTCAGATCGGGGAATGCACGCCAACTGTCGGTGGCGTACACGCCGAACTCGTTCTGACGGTCGCGTACGGTGAGCGAAGTAAACGACGAAAAGGTCTTCGTGATTTCATTCACGTTCCTTGAACCACTCACGGAGGTAATGCGCTGGGTGAGCATGGCGTACAGCGCGCGCGCGTTTAGCAGGTCCGGCGAAGCGCTGATTCCAAGCAGGTTTGTCGAGGAGAACACCGGATTCGCCGTGGTGTCCGCGGTGAGGATGGAGGACGCGAACACGGTGGGGATACCGGCAGTACCGAAACTGGAATCCCACGCCGTGATCACCGTCAGGTTGGTGCCGAAGTTCAGCGTGTGCTTGCCCTTCAGCCAGCCAACATTGTTGCCCCACTGGAGCACTGGAGTGGTTCGCAGCGAGGGCAGCGAACGGACGGTGTTGTTCCCCACTGCTTCCGTGGCACTCGGCCGAGATTCCAAGCTGGTAAGACCCAGCGGCCAGACCATACGGTTGCCCCGCGGGAACAGGGCAGAGCCGCTGGCCGAGGGCAGAGTCTCGGGGAAGAAGCGCACAACGGAGGCCGCGCGGCCGACGCGCAACTCATAGTTTATGTTGGGTTTGATCTGCCAGTTCAGCGCCGTTGTCAACGAATAGCGGTCAGAGAACTGACCACCCTCGCCCCCCGTACCGGGAAACGAAGCGTCCATGCGGTTCAGTGTGTCAGGGGACGAAAGGAACCGATTGAAGTTGGCGATGCCGTTCCAACGCAGTTTTTCGGTGATGTTCCAGTCCAGACGCATGGTGGGGAACCAGCGCCGCTGGCTCGCTGGAATATCGTATTGGAAGCGATCCCGAAACAGGTCAACAGAAGAGCGTCCACCCGCCACAATCGGATTAATGATGTTGAACATGGACTGCACAACGGGATCCACCGTGAAGGGCAACGCGTTGGCCTGAGCCAACGTGAACAGGTTCCCTGTGCAGGTTGTCCCGGCCGGAACTGTTCCAACAAACCCCGGGCCCATGCCGGTGCCGCAGTTCAGCCAAGCTTGGAGGGGTGAGATGGCAGTCGTCGTAAAAGCTGCTGCGGTTTTGTACGGGAAAAGCCCCTGCTGGGCCTGCGTCGTCAGGACCCGGTTCACCCGAGGCTGGGAGCCCGGCAACCGGAAGTCCTCATAGGAAAAAAAGAAAAACACTTTGTCCTTGATGATGGGGCCACCCAAGGTGAAGCCGTACTGCTGCAAGCGGTTCTTGGGCCTTGCTCGGCCAGGAACAGCAACTCTGTTCAGATACGTATTGGCATTGAACGACTCGTGCCGGTGATACCAGAAACCGAGGCCATGATAGTCATTACTGCCACGGCGGGTGACGAAGCGGATCTGGATAGCACCCTCCCCCGCGGCATCCGCGCCACCTACCGCGCTGGTGACGTTAATCTCCTCCACGGCGTCAAGCTTGGGACGGATCAGGGTGAACATTCCGCCGCCCGAGGAACTTTTCAAGAGATTGTCCTGGACGTTCAGACCGTCCATGGTGATGTTGAGGGCTCCCTTGGGGAGTCCGTTAAACGTGCCCGTGCGGGCTGTACCGGCCTGCTGCGCCCCGGGCATCAACAGGACGAAGTCGAGCACGTCACGGTTGTTCAAGGGCAAACTGCGCAGAGTGCGCCCAGACACCGTACTCTCAACCGTGGGGTTGGTGGTCTGCAGGATTTGGGAGCTCCCTTCGACCACGACCGTCATTAATTCCATACCCCCGACTTCGAGCTTCACAACGACGTTGGTCGTACCGCCAACGTCGACTTTGATCTTGGGGTAGACAGCTTTCTTGAACCCTGGCGCGGTAACCGTAAGCGAGTACGTGCCGTTGGGCAGGTCAATGAGCACGAAATGCCCATCCGTTGCGCTCGTGACTTCCCGGACGAGCCCCGTGTCATCCTGTAAAGCGGACACCTTGGCGCCAAGCACGACCGCCCCCGTGGGGTCCTCGACGTGCCCGACGATCTGACCGACAGTGCGGACCTGGGCGAGCAGTCCGCTCACACTTGCGAACACAAACGCAAGCAAGAAGAAAAACTGCGCAAATCGCTTTGCCATCGTTCCTCCTAGACGTAATTCTCAAGTGATCCCGTTCCAAGCCGAACAGACGGGCCCGTCAGACCCAGGCGGACCTGGGAAGCAAAACAGCTTAAGTCTGAGGCGGATTCGGATTCAGCGCGGAAGGAGCACTCGAGCCACACAGAATTTTTGGAGCGAAACTCTTTCGACGTCCTGCGGAAGGGTGTGGACACACCTGAGGAGAGCCCCCAGAAACCACCCGAGCAAACAGGGATTCGTGTCCTAAACCCAGATTCGTCCAAAGAAACGCCCCCACAGGGTACAACTGTCGGTAGTTTTGCTGCACGGAAAGTGCCAAATCCCGCTGGAAATGTCAAGGGATAAACTGCTTGTTTTCAGATGGTCAGTTTGGGGCGAAGCGGGAGTGACCTGGAGTCATTCCAAAATCTGGAGTATGCCTCTGGATTCCGTAGACTGGCGATGAGAACTGTGGAAATCCAAACGGCCGTGGGCGGTCTTGCGTGTCGCGCGCGCCCCATGTAGTATGCGCTGAGGAGAAGTTATGGCATTGGTCGCGATCAAAACGGCGTCCACAACCGGCTACTGCGATTGCATCTGTGGCTGCTACGAATTGGCTAGCCTGCGCGATGAAGAGACTGGAAAGGGCTATTGCCCACGCTGTGGCAAAGAGCATCTGGAACTGAACCAGGGGATTGGATTGCCCATGCCTGCGCCGTCGAAACGCGAGTCCAGCCACGGCACGCCCTCCGCCAACCCACACGTACCAGAACCCGCCGACCCCCCCGGAAGATTACGGTAGCACCCAGCTCCGCACCTGGCAGCATCCCGCACTACGACGCAAGATCTTTCAAGCAGTGGACGATGCGCTGCACTTCCCGTCCCGTCAGCCGCGGGTGAATCTCCATCAAAAGCAGATGCTCGGCCAGCCAGCCGAGCGCGGGGTTCGTCCGTCCAGCCTCCGCATCCTGATAGGCGGGCCAGCAATGTCGCAGGGTCACGCCGGCTTGCGCGGCTCGCTCGCGCCACGCGATGGCCTCCCCTGCCTCGCTCCTGACGAGCTGAAAAGCGCAGGAATCCTGGGAGCTGAGTTCAGGCCGAAATAACAGCCGCATTGCGGGACCCAGTGAATCGTAAATCTTTTCGACAATTCGCCGGCGTTCCGCCGTGTTGGCGGGAAGTTCCGCAAGCAGTCGGCGGACGCGGCGCGCGGCGAAGCCGGGCAGCAGCGTGTCGTACTGGCCGGAGTCGTAGAAACCTCGCGCGCGAAAACCCCAGAGAGTCTCTAATGTCCGGCCGGCGAATTCGGTGGGCCGGCTCCGCGCGGGGCGGTTGGCGACATAATCCGCGCGGCGAAGCAGTCCGTAGCCAAAGGCCAAGTTCGGCGCGGCATGAAAGGTCGAGTCGCGGAGAGCTCGGGCGCGCGCCATCAGCTCAGTCGAGCGAGCTGCCAGCATGCCGCCGCCATAACACCAGTCGGATTTTGTGAAGGAGAAAAGCGCAATGTCTCCGTGCGTGCCTGCGCCCGGCGCACCAAGGACCAGGGCGCAATCCTCGATGAACGGGACGCGGCGCTCGCGGCAAATCTCGGCTAGCGACTCGATGGATGGCAGCGGGCGGCCGAAGTAGTGCACCGCGACCGCAGCGCGAGTAGCCGTCGTGAAGGCAGCGCGAAATACTTCTGGCGCGACGCCTAAGTCTTTTCCAACTGGATAGAAAATGGGCGTGCCGCCCGCGCGACGCACCGCTTCGGGCACTTGGGCGCAGACAAAGTCCGGCAGGAGGACGTCGCCGCCGCGCAAGTCCACTGCATCCAAAGTCAATCGCAAGGCGGCGCGGCCGTATCCCGCGGCAACGCTGTCGGCAAAGCCGTACTGTGCCGCGAATTCCAGTTCGAGCTGTTCGACCGCAGAAGTCACCCGCGGATTATGCGGGAAATGGTGCCAGAACGGGAGGAGTCTCGCTGAGCGTATAATGCGCTCGGGAGCATCGGTGCCGGGTCACAAGAAATACGATGTGTTTATGGACGGAGGCTGCGCGTTTTGCCAGTGGGCACGCGCGCGTGTGGAGCCCTTCGACACCGACGAGCGGTTGAACTTCCTCGACTACAACGATCCGACTGTGGCTGGGCAGGCGCCGTTTTCGCGCGAGGAGCTCGACCGCGAAATCCATGTGCGCGCGCCGGACGGCGCCTGGCATGCTGGATTCGCAGCCTGGGTCG
>CAZIWR010000047.1:0-14742 GCA_964542805.1 uncultured Acidobacteriaceae bacterium | reverse complement strand
TGGACACGGCGCGCTTCGCCGCGTTCTGCCCCACGATGTACTTGTCCAGCTCGGCGACGATTTGCCGCGGCGTCAGCTCGTCAAACGACGGCAGTACCTCGGCAGCCTCCGCCGCGCCGTTTTCATTGTTGAGAAGAATGATTCGGTCCTTGTCGTTTTTCCCGGTCATGTTTTCCCGTTGCCTGTCATTCTGAGGCCCGGCGTCCCGAAGCCTCGGGACTGCCGGCCCGAAGAATCCCTCCTGCTAGCCTTCTCCGCATTCTGCTAGAGCTCTTCGATCGTGAACTGCGCATTCGTAAAAATGCAGATTTCGCTGGCAATGCGCATGGCTTCCTGCGCGATTTCCCGCGCCGACAATTTCGTATGCCGCGCCAGCGCCCGCGCCGCGGCCAGCGCAAACGGCCCGCCCGACCCGATGGCGCACATCCCGTCGTCCGGCTCGATCACGTCGCCGTTGCCCGACAGCATGAATGTGGCCTTCGTGTCGGCCACGATCAGCAGCGCTTCCAGGTGACGCAGTGCGCGGTCCCGACGCCAATCTTTCGCCAGCTCCACTGCGGCGCGTTGCAGGTTCCCGTGATGTTCTTGCAGCTTGCTGTCGAATCGTTCGAAGAGCGAGAGCGAGTCTGCCGTGCTGCCTGCAAATCCCGCCAGCACCTTTTCATTCGACAGCCAGCGGATTTTCTTCGCCGTCTGCTTAATCATCGTGTCGCCAAGTGTCACTTGGCCGTCCCCGGCCATCACCACTTTCCCATCCCGGCGCACGCACAGCACCGTCGTGCCGTGGATTTGTGTGTCCCGCTTGCGGTAGTCCCTCTGTTGCGTTCGTTGTGCCATGAGCGTCCGGCCATTATACCGCGTGTGCCTCAAAAGCAAGCGGTACCCATCGCCGCTGCGTTCTCAAGCCTCCGCGCGTGTTAGAATCACCTCTCCATGCGAAGCCTTTTCCTGCGCATTTCGCTGGCCTTGTGCGGCCTGATGGCCGTGATCGCTGTAGCTCCGCCGTCGCTCGCCCAGCGCGAGCAAACCGTCTCCAAGGAGCTTCTCGAGCGCGTGGGCGACTGGGCGGACTCCTATCTCGACAGCACTCTCAGCTTCGCCGCCGAAGAAACTCTCATGCAGACGCAGCGCGAAAAGCGCGGCGGCGCGGTGCGCACGATTGTCTCCGACTACTTTTGTCTGCGCCTGGCCTCCGGCGCTCGCGACCGCGGCTCGTTCCGCGACGTCCTTTCCGTGGACGGAAAGGAAATCCAGTCCTCCACCAAGCGCGAAGCCAAGTGGCCTCGGCTTCTCGCCGCGAAATCCTGGACCGAATTTGCCACTCTCGTCGAAGGCCCCGGCAAGTACGAGCTCGCTCCCGAGCAATTCTCCGGCCTCGATCGTCTCGCCGGACGCCTCGCCGCCCGCTACCAGGGCCGCATGCGCTACTTCTACGCCCAGGACACTTCCGACCCGCCTTCGCCCCACGTCCTCATCGGCTACCGGCAGATTTCCGGCGATGGCCTCGCTGTCGTGGACGGCAAGCCCGTCACCGTCTCCGGCCAGGCCTGGGTGGACGCCGACACCGGCCGCATCGTCCGCATCGAGGAAGAAGTCGCCTCCAAGGTGGCCCGCTACTGGACCGCCGTTGAATTCGCCAGCGCCCCGCCGCTCGACGCCTGGCTGCCCTCCACCATCACCGTCCGCGTCTCCGAAAAAGGCCACATCGTCCTGGAGAGCTCCTACACCTACACCAATTTTCGTTCTCTCCCCTCCGACCGCCGCGCCGCCTCCGCCTCCAAGCCCTAGCCCCGCGTCTCTGCATTTGTCTCTGTCACTCTGTTACTCTGCCGCTCTGCCACTTTTCAATTTTTGACTCTTTACCTTCCTCTTCCGTTTTTCGCTTTTCGTCTTATCTCTGCGCCCTCTGTGCCTCTGTGTCCTCTGTGTTAAGTCTTTTCTCTTTTCTCTTTTCTCTTTTCTCTTTTCTCTTTTCTCTTTTCGCACTTCTCCTCCTTGCTCCTTGACCCTTCCCATTCCCCTGCTTCACAATGGACTCACGCATGGGCGTGTAGCTCAGCTGGGAGAGCACCTGCTTTGCAAGCAGGGGGTCGCCGGTTCGATCCCGGTCAC
Source organism: uncultured Acidobacteriaceae bacterium (assembly GCA_964542805.1). Classification (GTDB taxonomy): domain Bacteria; phylum Acidobacteriota; class Terriglobia; order Acidiferrales; family UBA7541; genus JACQDE01. The sequence continues at coordinate 12,630 of CAZIWR010000047.1, read as the reverse complement.
GTCCACCACCCCTTCGAAGATCGGCAGAAAAACCCTTGTGCGCCTCGCGCACAGGCTGCTGCACATCCCCTTCGAGGAGGATTGCCCATGGACGCACCGCAATGCAGCGACAAAAATGATGCCAGCCAGCGATTAGAAGCCGTCACTGCCGCGCTCAGAGAATTGGAACAGCTCATTCGCTCGGGAAACATCGACGCGCGCGTGCTGCAGGATTTCCGCGAGTCGGTGGACCACGTGCGCACCACCGCCTGGGCCATCCAGCAGTGGATCGCGCTCGGCGAGCACCACAAGGACCAGTACAGCGTTCTCCCTATGCTCACTCTCGAGCGCGTCAAGCGCGCCGCCCAGATCACCCACGATCTCTCGCTCGATCTCGATTGCACCGATGTGAGCTTTGAAACGCCCGGGCTGGAAGGCCTTTTTTGTGCTGTTCGCGGCTTGTACACGCGCCTCCGCCCGCTCTTCAAAAAAGAATCCTGCTGACCTGTGCCGCGTCTTTCGTAGGACAGGCCCTACTTGTCCCGATCCCGCTTTGCGGGACGAGGGGCCTGGGGGTTGTGTCCCCCCGCTTTTTCGCCACAGCTCTGCACTCTTCCACTCTGAAACTCTGCAACTCTGTCACTTTGAAACTCCGTCCTCACTTCCTCTTTCCTTCTCCGCTCGTCGAATTTCAAATATCAATTTTCGCCTTTCGCTTTTCGTTTTCAGAAGTGGTACAACATACTGCGGTTCAGCCGCGCATCCTCTATTGCGTCAAAAAAACGAACCGGAAGGATCGCACTCTCGTGGACAATCTGCCTCCCGCTGACGAATGGAACGACACCGAAGAAGAAAGTGGTGAGGCTGCGGACCACGCTGCCGAGTCCTTGTCGCAGCTCGCCGACGCCCTTACCCGCGTCTCGCAGCAACATTCCCAGGCCGAAGAGCTGAACCGCAGCATTGTGCAGATCAAAGACACCATGACCGAAGCGATTGTCGCCTTCAGTTCCCTGGCCCAGTCCACCATCGAAACCGAAGGTCGCCTCCAGGCCGCCGCCGAAAAACTCGAAGCCAGTGTGGAGAGGCTCGCCGTCCGCGAACAAAACATCCTCAGCGCGCTGGACGCTCACGTCAAACGATTCACCACCTTCTTGATCTGGACCTTGCTCCTCGCCTCTTTCGCCGCCGCCGCAGCCGCCATTTCCATTCTCTTTTCGCTGCTCAAAGCCCGCTGACGGGAAGCTTTCTGCCTCTGCCGGCCCGCGCAATTCCCGCGCCTGCCGCGAAGCCCAGCGCCTCCGCGCCGCCGAGTGATCATCGCCTGCGCAGTTAGACTGCCAATTCTGAGAAAAATATTACTTGACTTATGTATTCTCTAGTAGTAAGTAACCCTTCATGAATTTGCCCCCCCCCTTGCCGCTTAATTGCCCCTTGCTGCACCGGCACTACGAAACAATTACAGACAACTTCTCTGTCTTGCGGACAAGGCTGCGTTTGGAATGCGAGGAGACAGCAAGAATATGGATTCCTCTAAACGTTGGGAAGTTGCAGCGAATGTAGCGGTCGTTTGTCTGTGCCTGATGATGATGAGCGTCATTGCTTGGAAGTTCGTCCTGCCACACCGCCCGGCGGCTGCAGCGAACAAGCCGCCAATCGGAAAGGTACTGCAAGTGCCCGGCGTGGATTGGAATGGCGGCGAAAAGACCGTTGTACTGGCGCTCAGCACGCAGTGCCATTTTTGTTCGGAAAGCGCGCCCTTCTACCGCAAGCTGGCGGAAGCCAGCAAAGCCAAGAACGTGCGCGTATTCGCCCTGTTCCCGCAATCGCAAGACGAAGCCCGCCAATACTTCAAGGATCTTGGAGTTTCCATCCAAGAGATTCGGCAGGGCCCGCTGGCAAACATCTTCGTCAGTTCCACTCCTACGCTACTCATCGTAAATCGCACGGGCGTTGTCACGGAGGGGTGGATCGGCAAACTTCCAGAATCTTTGCAGAATGAAGTAATCGGGAAACTCTAGGTCACAAATCAGAGAAAAAGGAGGAAGACCGCAAATGAGGGCTAAGCTGATTTCGAGGTTGCTATCTCTCTTTGCCTTGAGTGCCGTTTGGATTTGGCTTGTGGCTCTGCCCATGCCGGCCAACGCCGTACCTTGGCCTTGCTGTTCTGAACTGAATTGCGAAGGCGAATATGCAGACTGTGTCTCCTGGTGCGCCCTTAATTACCCAACCAGCGAACAATGCATGGACGACTGCTACGTCGAGTCACAACAGTGCATACTTCACAACTGCTCATATTGTGAAGGCGTGTTGCCTTGCTGGTGGGATGATACCCAGGAGTTTTGTGCGCAGACGGCTCCTGAATTGGGCAGTTCATGTGATTACAACAACGTTTGCTCATTCCCAGATTTGTGCAGAGATGGGACATGCGTGGAGGCCGGGTGCCCCATCTGGACTACATGCGCATCCGGAACACACTGCGACGGGGGCTTTTGCTTACCAAATTAGCGCAGCTATGACAGCGAATCCGGTAGAATAGCAACAGTCGTTCACCCGTGCATTTGATTGTTGGTGCCGAAAGCAGGAGAGCGATCATAGATAGAGTGGTGAGATCGCCGGGAGAAGATCTCCCGCGTTTAAGCTCCAGTGGCGGAATCAGACATCGGCCTCTTGACCGACGACTCTCTAGGGGCGAGAAGCGTCTATGATTCGCAATCTGTGGGCATTGATACTGTGCATCTTGGTCTTCGCGCCCGCGAGTGGCCAGCAGAAGGAACCTTCTGCTCCTACCATCAAGAGCCGCGCTGAGCTTGTGCTGGTTCCGGCCATCGTAACGCAAGATGGCAAGCCCGTTCGAGGGCTCACCGCGAAAGATTTCATCTTGCTGCACAATGGCCAGTCGGAAAAAGTGGAGGTGTTCGAAGAGCTGGACGCATCGCCAGCAAGAGTGGAGCGCGTCGCCCTTCCTCCGCGCACTGTGCAGAACTACGCTCCCGCCGAAGCCCGCCAGGACATCGTCATTCTTTTCCTCGACTACCTTAATAGCAGTTGGTCCACACGCGCGCGGATCCACAGCTTCCTGGGCGATATGACGCGCCAGTTTGCGGAGGCCCGCACGCCCGTCAGCGTCTTCCTGCTGGCTAAGGACGGATTGATACAGTTGCATTCGTTCGCCAGCGACCTGGGAAATCTCACCAAAGCAATCGAACGCTGGCAGTCCGGCAAGGCAGCCGCGCCGGACACCGTTGCGAGTTGGGCGAGCCCTTTTGCTCCAACGGAAGATGCCCAAACCAGCACTGCGCTTCGGGAACTCGACCTGTATCGCGACACTCTTGCTGATATGGGTCTGAGAAAAGCAGAGATGACCGTGGATGCAATTCAGCAGATAGCCGAGGCTTATCGCGGCGTTCCGGGACGCAAAAAATTAGTCTGGATGTCCACGGGTTTTCCGGGAGGCACGTGGGACGCTTTTGAGGATGTCAGTTCCACCCGCATGGTTTTTGAATCAAAATTGGAAGAAAAGTTGACACGTGCGTGGAAGTCTCTCAGCCATGCAAACATTGCCGTCTACCCCATCGACAGCAATGGCGTGGTGAATCCGGAATGGGAGAGAAAATTCTCGGCGGAGTATTCCGGGTCGGCAAAACTCATGCAGCCGGTGACGAAAGAGCTTCCCTCAAACACGAAGTCACTGTTGGAAGTCGCGGAAAAAACCGGTGGTCGCACCTGCACAACATTTCCCACCAAATGCGTAGCGCAAGCCCTTTCCGATGGCAATCATTACTACGTCCTCGGATTCTATCTGCATGGTGACAGCAAGCCCGGCTGGCACAAGCTGAAAGTCACCGTGAACCAATCCAAGGCCGGCGTGCGGGCCAGGGGAGGATTTCTGGTGGACGCAGCCCCCAGCAAGGCGCCCGCGATTGGCAAAGAAGAGGTGAATACCGCTTTGGCCTCTCCCCTGGACTACACTTCCCTCCCGCTGCGCCTCAACTGGTCCACCGTTTCCACGCAAGGCAACGAGACCCAGGTGGATTTGGTGCTGAAATCGCCTCCCGGTGTCATCTCCGTGAATTCGGAGGACTCCCGCATCAACGTGGATTATCTGGCATTCATCCGGCCCGTCGGGAAGTCGGAAGGCAGGACGTTTCCGGCGACTCTGACGACCTGGCTCAGCCCCGAGGGGCGGAAGATTTTCGAGCAGGGCGGATTCCGTTTTCGAAAGTTGGTGAATCTCGCTCCTGGTCGTTACGAAGTCCGCGTCCTCTTGCGCGACAACCTCGCCCGCAAAATGGGCACTGTCTCCACCATCATCGAACTTCCAGCCACATCAACCTCCATGTCGGGCGATATCAAACGTTAGCGGCGCTTCGCAAGATTTACAAGAATTTCTAATTTCATCGGAACCGCCTTATGATCCCGTCCACCCCCGCCACACTTGCCAACAGGGCTCCATCCGGACCGCGGATTCTGTTGCGGCTGTGGTGATTTCGGCGCAGCGTTCCGCAAAGGAAGCCAAGTAAATATTGGACCGCTGCTGCATTGCACGTAAGACGCGTTGACCTGCGTGCAGTCGTGCCCTAGAATGTACCGCCTCGGGCCCGCTTACCCGATTCCCATGATTGGTCAAACTATTTCGCACTATCGTGTCGTCGAAAAGCTGGGTGGCGGTGGCATGGGCGTTGTCTATCAGGCCGAAGACATCACGCTCGGCCGCCACGTCGCGCTGAAGTTTCTCCCGCCGGAAATCTCCCAGGACAAACTGGCCATGGAGCGCTTCGTGCGTGAGGCGCGCGCCGCCGCCGCATTGAATCATCCCAACATCTGCACCATTCACGAGATCGGCAGCCACGAAAATCAGCAGTTTCTGGTGATGGAGCTGCTCGAAGGCCAGACGCTCAAGCGCCGCATCGACGGCTCGCCCCTCAAATTGGACGAGTTGCTGGACATTGCCATCGAAATAGCCGATGCGCTGGACGCGGCCCATGCCAAAGGCATCGTCCACCGCGACATCAAGCCAGCGAATATTTTCGTGGTCAAACGAGGTCATGCCAAGGTCCTGGACTTTGGCCTCGCCAAGCTGGCCGCCAAACAAGGCCGCGTCGCCGATCCCGTGGACGCGGCGGTCACCAGCGTGGACCTCACCAGCCCGGGCACCGCGCTGGGCACCGTGGCCTACATGTCTCCCGAGCAATCCCGCGGCGAAGAGTTGGACGCGCGCACCGACCTGTTTTCTTTGGGCGCCGTGCTCTACGAAATGGCCACGGGGAAGCCCGCATTTGCGGGAAATACCACCGCGATGATTTTCGACGCCATTCTACACCGCGCGCCGGCCGCTCCGGTGCGCCTGAATCCGTCCGTGCCGGCGGAACTCGAGCGCATCATCAACAAGACGCTGGAAAAAGAGCCTCGGGCGCGCTACCAGAGTGCCGCGGATTTGCGCGCCGATCTGAAGCGCCTGAAGCAGGACACCGATTCCGGCCGCGTGTCGGCGCTGGACGCCAGGCAGGCCGCCGCCGAAGCCAAGAAATCCGTCGCCGTGCTCTACTTCCAAAATCTCAGCAGTGCGAAGGACGACGAATATTTCCGCGACGGCATCACCGAAGATCTCATCACCGAGTTATTGAAGATTAAGGGCCTGCACGTGTTCACGCGTTCCGCCGTCCTCGCCTATCGCGATAAGTCCGTGAGTGCCCCTCAGGTCGGTCAGGAACTCAACGCGGCCTATGTTCTCGAAGGAAGCCTCCGCCGCGCCGGCGATCGTCTGCGCATCAACGCCCAACTCCTCGATACGCGCACTGGCCACGGGGTTTGGGCGGAGCGCTACGATCGCGAGCTGAAAGACATTTTCGCCGTGCAGGACGAGATTACACGCAGCATTACGCAGGCGCTGCGCGTCACCCTCTCCACTCCGGAAGAAAAAGCCATCGCCCGCAAGCCCACGGAAAACGTCCGCGCGTATGATTATTACCTGCGCGGTCGCAGCTATGCTCGCCGCGTCACCCGCCCCGACCTCGAGCTGGCCATGGAGATGTACGACCGCGCCATCGAGCTCGACCCCAATTTCGCTTTGGCCCACGCCGGCCTGGGCATTGCCTGCGGCGTGTATCACGAGTGGCACGAGCAGAATCCTCGCTGGACGGACAAGGGCCTCGCGGCCTGTGCCCGCGCCCTCGCGCTGGATCCCCAGCTCCCCGACGCGTTGGCCGCCCGCGCCCGCATTGCCTATGCGCTGCACAATCAGCCCGAAGCCATCGACTACGCGCGCCGCGCCATCGAGCTCAAGCCCGATTGCGAAGGCGCCTACTGGGCGTTTGGTCAAGCCTGCTTTGTCTCTGACCGCTGGGAAGAGGGCGCGGCCATGGTCGAGCAAGCCGTGAAAGCCTCCGGCGATGACTACAATACCTACATCCCGTTCTACAACATCCTTAAGCGCCTCGGCCGAGAAGAGCAAGCCGCTAAGCTGCGCGATCAGCACCTACGTGCCATCGAGCTTCACTTGGAGCGCGTGCCCGAAGATGTCCGTGCGCGCATTCTTTCCGCGTCCATCTACGCCGGCATCGGCCGGGAAGCGGACGCGGTGCGCGCCGTGGAAATGGCTGTGTTGCTTCGGCCGAACGATCCCAACATCCACTACAACGCCGCCTGCACCTACGCGCTTCTTCAGAAGAAAGCGGAAGCCCTGACCCTGCTCAAGAAAGCGCGCGAATGCGGCTTCAACACCATGGAATGGGCCTCCAGAGACCCCGACCTCGCTTGCCTCTACGACGACCCGGAATTCAAAAAGATCATCGGCGAATCCAAAGGCGCCGACTAGATTCCTGCTTTCGCCCCTGCGTTTTCTGTCACTCTCACTTCCTTTTCTTCCGAAGGCCGTCCAGGAGACCGCTATTGGGTCAGTTTCAGGTGAGCGCGTTAATCGGGAGTTGGGCGAAAGATGATCGCTCGAAATGAAGCTAGGGAGCCATCTTGTGGCTTTTGGATTCATTAAATGGACGGCGTTCGTTGCTGGATGCGGCGCGGTGAAACTGCTCTTCCGTACCAACATAGAAATATTCCGCGACCTGCCTCGACTTAGATCCGTTCGCCGTTTGCTGCCATTCGACGCTGCCGCCCCAGATCATTCCCCCGAATCCCCACCCGGTATCTTTCAGCGCATGGACCGAACCATCTTGGGAGTAATAGAAGTATTCATCTTTGGCCCAGCCTCCTTCGAGCGGAGAAGATGTGCCGAGGAGCCCATCCTCAGGGATTTTGCAGATAAAGGTGCCGTTTTTCATCTGTAAAGCAGGCGCGTTCGCATCGCCGTATTTCACTTCAACCCAACCTACATAATTTTGGGGGATGAGGAACTTGGTTGGGTGGCGGGCTATTGGCGCTCCCATGGAGATTGCTACTCCCATGGATAGGCTGAGCCACCACAGTCCCGTTATCAAAGACGTAGCGATCCCCAAGAATCGTGTTCTTCCAGATCCTGCCAAACTGAAAAGTAAGCCTGCGAGGCTCGGCCAGAATAAAAGAGCCGAGAGGACGTTGAAACCTAAGGAGCCGAGATGCTGCGAAACCGCTACAGAAATCCATGAGAGATGTAGCACCAGCAGAGATCCCACCGCGATCGTGGAGAACCCAATCCCGGCGAGAGTTAAGCGATCCCGGATCCTCAGTCCCCGATCCGGCGTTGGCTGTCTTAGCATTCCCCAGCAAGTTCGGCACAAAAGCGCGAACCACAACGCCAGTAGAACTAATACGAAACCAAGCCATCTACCGCTCAAAATCATTCTCGCATTCTAGCTCAGGCGACCGCACGGGAAAACTCGATTGAGGTCTAGTCAAACCGCCAGGCCTCTCGGCTGAAGTGGCCAAATCCTGAGCAGTCGGCTTATCGGAGATTGACCCACCAATCGAAGCCCATTGGATTTCTTATTTCCTCTGAAGCCCTCTATAATCACTATTCATCCAATTGAGGGTGCTGGCGCTTCATGCCAAGGAGTTCTAAGACCGTGGAACCTCACACGAACGATCGCTCTCCATCGACGGAATCCCGCGGCACTTCCCGCCGCGCCTTTCTGGCTGGTGGTGCCGTCTTGGGCGGTTGGCTCTTCTGGTGGTTCAACCGCGGCTCTTCCGGCGCCGCCGCCGACTCCGCTGTCCCCAGCGGCCCGCCCAAGCAGGTCACCATCGTGGACTTCTCCGCCTCCGGCGCACGCAAATCCCTCGTCAAAGTGGATAAGGTCGTGAAGTCCGAAGCGGAATGGCGGGCGCAGCTCACGCCCTTGCAGTTCGACGTCACGCGCAACAAGGCCACCGAGCGCCCCTTCGCCAACGCTTACAACAATAATCACGAGAAGGGGCTTTACCGCTGCATCTGCTGCGACACCGCGCTCTACAGCTCCGACACGAAATTCGAATCCGGCACCGGCTGGCCCAGCTTCTGGGCTCCCATCGCCAAGGAAAATATTTCCGTCGGCACAGACGCCTCCCTCGGCATGCTCCGCGACGAAGTCTCCTGCAAGCGCTGCGACGCTCATCTCGGCCACGTCTTCGACGACGGCCCTCGCCCCACCGGCCTGCGCTACTGCATGAACTCCGCCTCTATGAAGTTTGTGAAGTTTGAAAAATAATTCTTGGCCGCGCCCGCCGTCTCGCCGCTGACCGTCAGCTGAAAATTCCCTACCCTTTACTTTTTCCCGCCCGAGGACCTCGCCGGCAGCGGTCCTTCCAGCAATTTGAATCCTTCTCCGGTAATTCTCGGGCTGGCCAGCACCCACACTGGACGGTCGGCGTAATACTCCCGCAAGCGTTCTACCGATTCCGTTCCCAGGTCCAGCGCATAAATGGTTCCGGGCGCGTCGCGGTCGTACCGCGGCGGGTTCAGCGCCAGCGCCGAATACGCTGCGGAGGACTCGTAGGGTTTCACGGCCCGTTCACCGCGGATAAGCACAAGACTGCGCCCGAATTGCAGTTCTGCAGACAGTCGGCGCACATCCGAACGCACATCGCGATAGTTCGTGTACTTGTCCAATGCGCGCCACGGCAGCAGGTTCATGCATCCGAGCACGCTGGCCAGCGTAAGGAAAGCCCACACGCGCGAGGAAGCGGCCGCTGTTTCGTCGTCCCGCGCGGCAATCCACTGTGCTCCGCGCAGGGTGAGCAGCGCCAGCGGCGCCAGCATCGGATACCAGTAGCGCGCGCCGAAGTCCGGACCGCCGCTGAACCAGTACACGTTCATCGTCATCCACAACGTCCCCAGGAATCCCCAAGCCCACGCGTGGCGGCGGAATTCGCCGCGCGCCGCCAGCAGAAACACAAACAGCAGCGAGCCGCAGCCCCAGCCGAACATCTCGAATTGGGTCATGTAGAGATTGTGGTTGGTGTTGATGGCCACATCGAGCGGACCGTGGCCGCGGAGCGGGTCCAAGTGTGTCCAGCCAAAGTTGCCGACGTCCGCGCCGAAGCCAAGGCGGTTTGCGCCCGGATAGACCACTTCGTCAAAGAGCACGTTAATCGGCGTCGTCATCCGGCTGCCGGTGTAGGTGCGGTTATATTCGAGATACAGCCACGCAAGCGCGGCGAACACCAGCCCCGCAGCTAGCACGGCGGCCACGCGGACTTTGCGCCTCCCTCCGCTCAGCCACCAGGCCGCCCCGAAGACTCCGACGGCCACTGCTTCCAGCGGCTGCGCAGAAACGCCAGACACACCGTACCGGCGATCGCCAGGGCCAGGATTGTCCAGGAGACGGAAGCTGGGATGGGAGTGAGGATTGCGCGTCTCGCTTTCTGTCGAATCGGCTACGGCGCCGGCGGATGATTTCCTGTTGCACGCGGCGGCGTGCGGCGGCGCAATTCGGCGGCCAGCGTCTCGGCGGCGGTTTTGCCTTCGCGCGTCGCGGCGAGGTTGTGCTCCTGCGCCTTGTCCGCGGTCAAGTCGTAGAGCTCCGCGCTGCGTGTCTGATACTCAATGTACTGATGCGAAGAACTGACCAGCGACGCGAGCCAGCCTTCAAAGGCTAGGCTGCGAAAATTGGCGTTCAAATCCTGATACGGCCGGTGCGCCATTTCCCGCAGGCAGCCAAACATAGCTGTGCATATGAACAGTTCGGCATTTCTCGCGCCATTCGTCCCCTGCACGCGGGTTCTGCCTTAGCAGAAAGAAAAATAAATGGTTACTTGATTTGCAACCAAGAGCCACAAGAGTCCTATCCTAAAGGAAGTGTCCGAACTCAGGCACGTCCAGCTTTTTTTACATTTGTTCCAAAGCATTGGAGCTCTGATTCGGTCCCCCTGTTTCACCGCAAGGAGCGTAGACACGCCGAATGCCCTCCTGGTGCTTGGCCATCCAATCGCGCATGACGGCCACCCCCGACTCCGGCGGCGTAGTCGGTCTCCAGCCGAAATCCCTGTCGGCTTTACGGACGTCGCTGATGTAGACGCGCTGATCACCGGCCCTCCAATCGCCAAAAGAGTATTTCATTTTTGTTCCGCCGAGCTTCTCGAGCAGCTTGATCAGTTCGAGAAGGGAGAGGGTGTAGGTCGGCCCGCCGCCGATGTTGTAGATCTTCCCAGTCGTCTTGGAGATGGATTGGATTGCCTTGTCGAACGCAACCACAAGGTCATCCACGCAGAGAACGTCGCGCACCTGTTTACCATCGCCATAAATTGTCACCGGAAGGCCGAAGAGCATACGCATCGTGAACCACGCCACCCACCCCTGGTCTTCAATCCCAAACTGGTGAGCGCCGTAGATGCACGATTGACGGAACACGATCGTGCGCAGCCCGTAGATCCGCGCATAGTCGCGAACGTACTGATCGGCCGCGCCCTTCGAACAGCCATACGGTGAATGGAAGTCCAGTGGCTGCTCTTCACTGACTCCATTGGGCAGACCGCGATATCCATAGCAGCCGGCGGTTTCGGTCACCTCCGCGTCTTCCATGCCGCCGTAGACTTTGTTGGTCGAAGTGTAGAGTACGATGGGTGGATTCTTTGCTTGCCGCGCTGCCTCTAGAACGTTCAGCGTGCCTCGGGCATTGATGTCGAAATCGGTCCGCGGGTCCGAGACCGAAAGCGTTACCGCCACCTGGGCGGCCAGGTGCAGCACTACGTCGCACTGCGCCGCCTCAGCCGCCAGAACCTCTTTGTCCGTTCGAAGATCAGCTTCCACCACACGGACATCCGGAAAATCCTCCCGAATCCATTCGGCATTCTGGCGAGTGCCGCGTCGCGAGAAATTATCCAGCAGCGTGACACCATGCCCGCGCTTCGCATAATAGCGGGCGGCATTCACTCCGATAAATCCAGCGCCGCCGGTGATCAGATATCGAGCCACTTAACTCTCTCCCTTAACTCCATGCCTCCGCCTAAGTGTATCCTACAGGGGAGGTCCATTCTCGGAAGACGAACCCCTTAGTTCCGACGAAGCGCCTTGCGCTCTTCCGAATTCCCGCCCTCCCCGCATTGACCTGTGGAAATCCCGAACATATGATGCTTCTCCGCCGTCCAATACTTTGGGTGGTTGTGCCCCGTCTCCGTCTGTAGCCCGCCTCTTTAGAGGCGGGGATTTTCTGTCAGGAGGAACTTCCGTGTCCTGTCGACTTTCGCTTCGCAGACTTCTCGTTCTTGCTCTCGCGCTTCTTTTCCTCGCGCCCTTCGCCTCCGCGCAAACCAAACTCTTGCGCTTCCCCGACGTTTATGGCGACAAGGTGGTCTTCACCTACGCCGGCGACATTTGGGTCGCTCCGATCCCGCAGAGCGGGACGGCTACTGCACATCGCCTCACCGCACATCCCGGCGTCGAGTTCTTCGCCAAGTTTTCTCCCGACGGCAAGTGGATCGCCTTCACCGGCCAGTACGATGGCGACGAGCAGGTGTACGTCATGTCCGCCGACGGCGGCGAGCCCAGGCAGCTCACGTTCTATCCCGCCCGCGGCCCGCTGCCCGCTCGCTGGGGTTACGACAATCAGGTCTATGGCTGGACGCCCGACGGCAAATCCATTCTCTTTCGTGCTCTCCGCGACAGTTTCGAGCTCGGCCACTCCCAGCTTTACACCGTGCCCGTGGGCGGCGGCCCGGCCACCGCGCTGCCCATGCCGCAATCCGGCGCCGGCGATTTTTCTCCCGACGGAAAAAAGCTCGCCTACTCTCCGCTCTTCCGCGATTTCCGCACCTGGAAGCGCTATCAGGGAGGATGGGCGCAAGATCTGTACATCTACGATCTCGCCTCCGCGAGCGCCACGCAGATCACCAACAATCCTCGCGCCGATCGCGACCCCATGTGGATCGGCGACAAAATTTATTTCACTTCCGACCGCGACGGCACCAACAATCTCTACGTCTACGAATCCGCCTCCAAGCAGACTCGCCAGCTCACCAACAGCAAGACCTGGGACGTCCGCTGGCCCAGCTCCGACAATCAATCGCTCATCGCCTATGAACTCGACGGCGAGCTGCACATCTACGACACCCGGAAGGGCCAGGACAAACCAATCTCCATTACCGTCCCAGACGACGGCCTCAGCAAGCGGCCCTCGCAGGTTTCCGCCGCCAATCTCATCGAAGGCTTCGACCTCAGCCCCAAGGGTGAGCGCGCCGTCATGGTTGCCCGCGGCGATATTTTTTCCGTGCCCATCGAGAAGGGCCCCACGCGCAATCTCACCG
>CAZIWR010000046.1:0-14876 GCA_964542805.1 uncultured Acidobacteriaceae bacterium | reverse complement strand
TGGTGATCGCCGTGTTCCTGCACATGGCGCGCGTGTTTTACACCGGCAGCTACAAGAAGCCGCGGGAGTTCAACTGGCTGATCGGCCTCTGCCTGCTGGTGCTGACGCTGGCGCTGAGCTTTACGGGCTACCTGCTGCCCTACGACCAGCTCGCCTACTGGGCCATCACCATCGGCTCCAACATCGCCAATTCCCCGCGCGAACTGACCGATGCCATCGGAATCACGCCATGGTTCGATCCCGGCGGCTTTCAAAAGCGGTTGCTGCTGGGCGCGAATTTTGTGGGCGAAGACGCGCTGATTCGATTCTATGTCCTGCACGTCTTTGTGCTGCCCGTGCTGCTGGTGATGCTGCTCGGCGTGCACTTCTGGCGCATCCGCAAGGATGGCGGGCTGGCGCGTCCGGAAGACCCCATGGGCGGCAAAGCCGAATGGGGCGGCTCGATGAAAAAAGTCTTCGAGCCGCTGGCGACAAAGACCTACGGCCTGATGGCCGTGGTGAAAGGGCGGCGCGCCACCGTGAATCGCGGCCCGGAAAACACGGTGATGAGCTGGCCGCACCTGATGTGGGCCGAGCTCGCCATCTTCATGCTCACGGTGGTGGTCAGTCTGATTCTCTCCTTCTACTTCGACGCGCCGTTGAAGGAGCTTGCCAATCCCGCCGTGCCGGAAAATCCCGCGAAAGCGCCGTGGTACTTCCTCGGATTGCAGGAATTGGTGTCCTACTCCGCGTTCATGGGCGGAATGGCGATTCCGGCCATCGTGATGATCGGGCTGGCACTGATCCCGTTCCTGGACCGCCGCAACAAAGGCGAAGGGGTGTGGTTTGGGACGCCGGGAGAAAAACAGGTGGCTTGGCAATCGTTTTTCTATGGACTGGCGGCATCGGTGGGAATGCTGGCGTTTACGGTGAACTTCGGCTGGCTGCGCAACTGGTTTCCGCACATCCACCAGCTGTGGATCATCGCCATCAATCCGGGCTCGATTCTCGTTTTGCTGTACGCCGGATGGTCGCTGTCGATGTTGAAGCGAAGAAATTCCGTGCGGCTGGCTGCGGTGGCGCTGTTCACTTGTTTCCTCGTCGGCTTCACCGTGCTTACGTATTTCGCCACGGTGCATCGCGGGCCCAGCTGGCAATTCTATTGGTGGCCCTCGCAATGGCCGGTTCATTAGGAGTCGCGCGATGAAAGATGGCTCACGTGCGTTTCGTTGGATTGTGCTGGTGACCAGTTTGGTCACCACCGGCTTCCTGGTGGCCGCGGCGCTGCGCGAGAATTTTCTCGCACAGTGGTACCGCGTGCAGGGCGAATACCGGCAATACTTGCAGACCAAGGCCACCGATGACCGCGGTCGCGAGCTGCTGAAAACTTTCCGCCGCGAATTGAAACAGGCCAGCGTCCCCGCTCTGGGCGCAGTGGACCGCTGCGTTTCCTGCCACAACGGGATTGACGACCCGCGCATGACCGACGTGCCGCGTCCCCACCAGGTTCACCCGGGCGACATCCTGAAAAATCATCCGGTGGACCGCTATGGCTGCACCGTCTGCCACCAGGGACAGGGCGCGGCGACAAATTTCAATGATGCCAAAGCCGACAACGTGGCCTGGGATTATCCGCTGTTGACCAGGGAGCTGACGCAATCCTCCTGCGCCACGTGCCACGACATCTCGAAACTTCATGCCATCGCGCCGCAGCAGGTGGCGCTGCTCACCGAAGGGCAGCGGCTGTACGCAGAGAAAAGCTGCGCCTCCTGCCACAAGATCGGCGGACGCGGCGGCGCGCTGGGCCCCGCGCTGGACAATGAAGGCGCGAAAACCAAGCATCAGCTCATCCTGACCAACCTGAAGCCGCCGCACACCACATGGAACTGGCACTTGGCGCATTTCCGCGATCCTGCGGGCATTGTCGCTGCAAGCCAGATGAAAAATCCTACGGTCACCAATCGTGAAGCCCTCGCACTGACCGTCTATATGCTCTCGCTTCGCACGCGCGACGTGCCGGAAAGCTATCTGGCGCCGGACAAAATTGAACAGAAGGCCCGCGCCTTGCATCCGCAACCCCTCAGCGGCGAACAGGTGTTTCGCCAGAATTGTTTTGCGTGCCACGGCGATGGCACCTACGGTCGCTGGGACAACATTTTCAAGCGCTTCATCCCCGCCATTCGTGGGTCATCATTGCAGGCCACAGCAGACCGCGCGTATCTCGAAACCAACATCGCCAAGGGTCGGCCGGGCACGCAAATGCCCGCGTGGGAAATGCAGGCCGGCGGGTTGCAACCCGAGGAGATTTCCGCGCTGGCTGTATTTTTGCTCGCCCCGGCTGGCCGTTCGGGCGCCGCTCCGGCAAAACAGATGCTTGCCGCGGCGCATCTCGCGGGCGGCGATGCGCAGCGCGGCGAGAAGATTTTTCTCCACAACTGCGCGGGATGCCACGGCGTAGCCGGGCACGGCGGCGTCGCGCCGGAACTCGATAATCCCACCTTTCAGCAGGCGGCCAGCGACGATTTCATCGTGGCTACGATTCGCAACGGGCGGCGCAACACCGCCATGCCGTCGTTTCAGCCGGGCGCAGGGAATAGCGCAGCGCCCGCGGTTCGCGGTCTGACCAATGGCGAACTGGGCGACTTGCTGGCTTTCGTGCGCAGCCTGAGTCGCGGAGCCACAAAGCCGCAAACCAGCCAGGCGAGAGTGGCCAACACTTCGGGAGGGACGCGATGAGTAAATCGTCGAAGCAGACACAACGAAAAAAACTCTCTCGACGCCACTTTATCCGCGCAGCGGCTGCCGGCGCGGCGGCCCTGGCCCTGCCGGGCTGCGGTCGAAACGAGAAGCCCATCCTCAGCACTTTGACCGGCGATTTTGATCCGCTGCGCAGCTATCCATACCGCACGTGGGAAGATTTCTATCGAAAGATCTGGACGTGGGACAAAGTCGTTCGCTCCACGCATTCCGCCAACTGCACCGGCTCCTGTTCCTGGAAGGTGTACGTAAAAAACGGCGTGATGGTACGCGAAGAGCAGGCCTCCGATTATCCGCGCATCAGCAAGGACCTGCCGGATTACAACCCGCGCGGCTGCCAGAAGGGCGGCTGCTTTGTGGAGTACGTTTATAGCCCGCAGCGTCTGAAGTATCCGCTGATCCGTACGGGCGCGCGCGGCGAAGGCAAGTGGCGCCGCGCCACGTGGGACGAAGCCCTCACCGTGATCGCCGAAAAGCTGCTCGACAACGTCTACAACTACGGGCCAGACACCAACACGTTTTTCAGCGTGATTCCCGCCATGAGCCCGGTCAGCTTTGCCGGCGGCGCGCGCCTGGCGCATCACCTCGGCGGCGTATTTCTTTCGTTCTACGACTGGTATTGCGACTTGCCGCCGGGCGAGCCGCTGACGTGGGGCGTGCAGACCGAAGCCTGCGAATGCGCGGACTGGTTCAACGCGAAGTATATCGTCCTGTGGGGATCGAACATTTCACAGACGCGCATTCCCGACGCGCACTTCGCCTTTGAAGCGCGCTACAACGGCGCAAAGATCGTGGCCATTTCGCCGGACTTCAACTCCAGTTGCATGCACGCGGATCTCTACTGGAAGATTAATCCCGGCACCGACGCATCGCTGGCCCTCGGCGTGGCAAAAATCCTGGTGGACCGCAACCTGATCGACGTGCCGTACGTAAAGGAACAAACCGACCTGCCTTTGCTGGTGGTGAAAAGCAGCGGCAGGTTTCTGCGCGAGTCGGACATGAAAACCGGCGGCAAGGAAGATATTTTTTACTTCTGGGACGCCAAGCAGCAAAAGGCCGTGCCGGCGCCGGGCTCCATGGGCTCCGCGGAAAAAACTATCCGCATCGCGAACGGCGATCCCGCTCTGTCGGGCACATTCAGCGTGCAGCTCGCCAGCGGCCAAAAAGCCGAAGCGACTCCAGCGTTTGAGCTGATGAAGAAAACGCTGGCGGATTACCCGCTCGAAAAAGTGGCGCAAACCACCGGCCTGCCGGCGCATGAAATCGAAACATTCGCGCGCGAGCTGGGCACGCGCAAGCCGGCCATGATCATTCACGGCGCGGGCACCAATCACTGGTTCCACAACGACCTCGCCAACCGCGCCATGATCCTGCTGGTCGCGCTCACCGGCAACGTCGGCAAAAATGGCGGCGGGTTCAATCACTACGTTGGGCAGGAGCGCATCTGGCCCGAGCACGGTTTCGTGCAGCTCGCCTTCCCCGAAGGGCGCAAGAAGCAACGTTTTCAGAACACCACGCTGTGGAGCTACTTTCATTCCGCCAGCAAAGACCCGCACCTGTACAACGGCAAGCCCATCGAGTGGTACATCCAGGAATCGGTGAAGAACGGCTGGATGCCGCTGTGGCCCGCGCAACCGGCCAACGGCCCGAAGCGCAAGCCGCGCTCGCTGATCGTCTGGCGCGCGAATTATCTGAATCAGGCCAAGGGTAACGAGGTGATCGAGCATTCCTTGTGGAAGGACCTCGACCTCATCGTGGACATCAACTACCGCATGGATACGACGGCGCTTTATTCCGACGTGGTCCTGCCCGCCTCCAGCTACTACGAAAAGGTGGACCTAAACTCAACCGACTGCCACAGCTACATGCACACCTTCGGCAAGGCGCTTGAACCGCTGTTCGAAAGCAAGACGGATTGGGACATTTTCCGCGCGCTTGCGGAAAAAATCGGCGAGGTCGCGCGAAAGAAGAAGCTCCAGCCGTTTCGCGATGAAAAATTGGATTGGACGCACGACTTCACACGCATGGCCGACGAGTGGACCGGCAAAGGCACCATCGTCACCGACGAGCAGGCCGCGAATTTCATCCTTGCCAATTCCAAAGAAACGCAGGGCATGACCTACCAGAATCTGCAGGCGCACCCCAAGCGCTTCGTGGCCACCGACGAAGAAATCTGGAACAGCGATGTGGAAGAAGGAATTGCCTACACGCCGTTCAAGCATCAATTGGAAAAGAAAAAGCCGTGGCGCACTTTGACCGGCCGCCAGCAGTTCTACATTGACCATCCATGGTTCCTGGAGTTCGGCGAGCAGTTGCCGGTGTACAAGGAACCCCTCGAAGAAAAATATCCCCTGTACTGGAACACCCCGCACGGCCGCTGGTCCATCCACTCCACCTGGCGCGACCATCGCGCCATGCTGCGCCTGCAGCGCGGCATGCCCATCGTGTACATGCACCCCGACGACGCCCGCAAACGCGGGCTGCGCGACAACGACTGGGTGCGCATCTTTAACAACATTGGCGAATGCGTCTGCCGGCTGCAACTGCTGCCCGGCGAAATAGCCGGCCGGGTGACCATGTATCACGGCTGGGAAAAATATCTTGGCTTCCAGCAGGGCGGCTGGCAATCGCTCACCTACATCAAGATCAAGCCCACGCAGCTCATCGGCAAGTACGGCCACGTGAATTTCAAGCTGAACTATTGGGGCCCGACGGGCAACAACCGCGACGTCAAAGTGGAAGTCGAAAAATTCCGCGGCAAAGTTGCCGCCGGGACGAAGGCGTAGGGGGCAGCCATGTCACGACACCAATACGCGATGGTCATGGACTTGAACAAGTGCCTGGGCTGCCAGACCTGCACGATTGCTTGCAAAAAACTCTGGACCGACCGCGACGGCACCGAATACATGTACTGGAACAACGTGGAGACGCGGCCCGGCATGGGCTACCCGCGGCAGTGGGACAACATCGGCGGCGGATGGAAGGACGGCGCGCTGCAGCCCAGTCCCCTTCCATCGATTGACGATTACGGCGCTCCCTGGGAGTACGACTACTCGCAACGCCTCTACGAAGGAAAGGGAAAGCCGGTCATGCCCTCGCCGGACCCGGTGTCGGGACCCAACTGGGACGAAGACGTCGGCGCCCTGAACGGCGACGACAATTTCTATTTCTACCTGCCGCGCCTCTGCAATCACTGCACCAATCCGGCATGTCTCGCCGCGTGCCCTCGCCAGGCGATCTACAAGCGCGAAGAAGACGGCATCGTGGTGCTCGACCAGGAGCGCTGCCAGGGCTACCGCTATTGCATCGCCGCCTGCCCCTACAAGAAAATCTACTTCAACGAAATCACCGGAAAATCCGAGAAATGCATTTTCTGCTACCCGCGATTGGAAAAGGGCGAAGTGAATGCCTGCGCCGCGCAGTGTCCCGGGCGCCTGCGCTTCGTGGGACTGCTCGATGACCCCAATTCCGCCGTGCATCAAATTGTGATGGTGCACAAAGCCGCGCTGCCGCTCTTTCCGGAAAAAGGCACGCAGCCCAATGTCTTCTACGTGCCGCCGTTTAATCCGCCGAAGCGCACGAACTATGGCCAGAGCATTTTGAAAGATCCGCGCCTGCCGCTGGAATATCTAATTTATCTGTTCGGGCCGGAAGTGAAAGATTTGATCGTGCGGCTCGAAGCGGAACTGACCAAGGCGCAAAGCGGCACGCCAAGTGATCTGCTGCAACTGTTAATCGGCCGCGATGCGGAAGCGCGCTACCAGATTCCCGTCCAGGAAGAGCTTGTGCAGATCAAGTCGTTCACCGGGTGAGCCTATGCGAATACACAGCAAAATAATTTTCTGCACACTGATGGCACTGGCGGTCATGGCCGCGCCGCTCGGCGCACAGGCGAAGCCACAGGCCGCTATCGCTGCCCCGGGTGGCCTAACGCTTCGCTCCTCAGCCCCGGCCGTGCCTGCGGACACCCTTCGCGATCCCGAATCGCGCGCCTGGGAGCAGGTGGCCCCGTTGCGCGTCGGACTCAATCGCACGCCGCCCATGTACGACACCGACCCGCCCTCCACGCTGGACATCGCATTCGTGGACGTGCGCTTGGCGCGCACCAGCGGAAAATTGCTGATCCATCTCGCTTGGAAAGACGCGACGCAAAATTCCGCCGTGCTAGCCAAGGCGCCGGACTCGCCGCCGGAAACCCGCGAGTACAAGGAACACACCCAGGCCACGGAGCGGTTCTTCGACGCGGTGGCCGTCATGTTTCCGGCGCAGGCCTCTCCGGCGGGAATTTCTCCCTCGTTGCAGATGGGCGATGCCGGCGATCCCGTGACGATCTATTACTGGAACGCCGCGCGCGGCGCCATGCTCATGGAAGCGCAGGGGCGCGGCACCACGCGCCGCACCGGCCAGACTTTTCCGGCCCGCGGAGAATTCCGCGCTGGTGGATGGCGCGTGGTCCTGGAATTGCCCGACTTGCCCGCGGGGCAGCAGCTTTCCTTCGCGGTCTGGAACGGCAGCCAGTCCGACCGCGACGGCCGCAAGTATTTTTCCGTTTGGCACACTCTGGAGTAAACGATGCCTACCGCCCTGCAATGGGAAGCCGTGCCGGCGCAACCAGGCTGGGAACAGTTGGACCTCTATCGCTTTTTTGCGCACGTCATGGGTTCCCCCACGCGAGAGCGCTACGCGCTGCTGCACAGCCGCGAATTCGCTGCCTCGCTGCGCCAGCTCTGGCAGGAGTTGAAGTGCGAAGGAGAATTCCCGGACGTGGCTGGATTCCGCAGCTTCGCGCAGTACGAAGCCGCCTATATTGCGCTGTTCGATGTGGGCGCGCCCGAGCCGCCTGTTCCCCTGGTCGAATCCGCGCATCACAAGGCCATCCCTGCACAGCAAATTGCTCTGGAAAATGTCTTGTTCTACGAAGTGCTCGGCCTCCATGTGAACCCCGCGCGCTCCTTTGCGGATCACTTGTTCACGCAGCTGGAGTTTTTATCGGCCGTCCGTTATGCGGGCGATCAAGCGCCCGCCACGGAGAGCCGCGCAAACCTGGCCAGACTGGAGCGCGATTTTCTCCAGCGCCATCTGCTCAACTGGCTGCCCGCAGCCGAAGCAAAATTGCGCCGCCTGGATCCGCCCATCTTTCCCGCATTGTTTCGTCCGCTGGTGGTGTTCGTTCAGAACCGGCTCGGCCAGTTATCGGCTGGCGTTAGCTGAAGCGTTTTGTCTGGAAGTGTTTCCTTTACTCTGCACAATTCTCAACAACTCTGCCCATCCACAACAAAAGTGATGCCTCGCCGCAGCCAATTTTTATCTCTTGACTTTCGCTTTTTATTCGCCCATGCTCTTTCCCGGTAGGCAACGGAAGAGGGGCGAGGGGATGGCCCCATTGTCCCACGGGACTCAACGGGTCACCCCTCGCCTTTCGACGCCGCCTGCCCTTCCCTGCCTGCCCCAGGGGATTCCAACATGTGCGGCCGTTCGCCCGGCGTTCTCTCTTCCCTTCTGCCTCCGCGCAGAAATTTTCAGTCCCACCGCGAATCCACCGCGGGCAATTCCTTCGTCGTCCCCGGTCCGCCCGCCGCCGTAGGGGCACGATATATCGTGCCCTTACAACCCGCCATCAACGCTGCATGGGATTGGTCCAGCTTCCTCGCCCCCAAAATCGTCCACGTGGACGTGGACGCCTTCTTCGCTTCCGTCGAGCAGGCGCTCGACCCGCGTCTGCGTGGCAAGCCCGTTCTCGTGGGCCGCGGCGTGGTGGCCAGCGCCAGCTACGAAGCCAAGGCCCGCGGCGTGCGCACGGCGATGAGTTTTCGCGACGCCCTGCGCCTCTGCCCCAAAGCCATCGTCGTCCCCGGCCAGTACGAGCACTACGCCGACTTCGCCGCGCGCGTCCAGCGCATCTTGGTGGACTTCACCCCTGCCGTCGAATGCGCCGCGCTCGACGACTTCTATCTCGACTTCACCGGCACCGACCGCCTCTACCCCGATTTCCCCGCCACGCTGCGCCGCATGCAGTTGCGCGTCGAGAAGGAGATGGGCATTTCCGTTTCGCTGGGCGCGGCCACCACAAAACTGGTCGCCTCGGTGGCCTCGCGGCTCCAGCGCCCGCGCGGCTTCGGCATCGTCCCGCCAGGCGCTGAAGAAGAATTTCTCGCCCCGCTGCCGGTGGAAAAGCTGCACGGCATCGGCCACGTCCACGCCACCACACTGCGCGAGCGCGGCGTCAACACCATCGGCGAACTGCGAACAATTCCCATCGTCGCGCTCGTCGCCACCTTCGGCGAAATCGTGGGCCGGCAGATTGCCGAGCGCGCTCGCGGCCTCGACGATCGCTCCGTGCACACCCCGCCCGAGCCCAAATCCATCTCCCGCGAAACCACCATCGAGGGCGGCACGATTGACGTGGAATTCCTCTGCGCGCTGCTCGAGTACCTCGCCGAACGCGTCGGCACTACGCTGCGCGAGCACCGCCGCCAGGCGCGCTCCATCGCCCTGCGCCTGCGCTATACCGATTTTCTTTCCGCGGCGCGCTCCGCGCGGCTCACTCCAGCCACCAACGACGAAAAATCGCTGCACACCGCATCCATGGAGCTTTTCCGCGCACTCTATACGCGCCGCGTGGCCCTGCGCTTTGTCGGCATCAGTGTCACCAACCTCGAACCCGAGCGGCGGCAGAACGATCTCTTCGACGCGGTGTCCAACCGCCGCTGGTATCTCCATCGCGGCGTGGACCGCGTCCGCCACCGCTTCGGCTGGAACGCGCTCTACTACGGCAAGGGCCTCGAGCTCCGCGAGCACTACGCCACCAAGCCCAACGGCCTCGTGCTCTCCACGCCCTGCTTGTCGCGGTAGGACAGGCTTTCTAGCCTGTCCCTTACTCACCTCTCCCGTTTCCTGCCAAAGAAGTTAGCCACTCGCCGTTGCCGTTCCGTTTTTCGTCCCGAGACTTCGGGATCGCTTTTCGTTTTTCGAATTTCGATTTTCGAGTTTCGGTTTTTATATGTTCGTTCATTTGCACTGCCACAGCCACTACTCCTTCCTGCGCGCCGTGCCGCGCCCCGAGGAACTCATCGCCGCCGCCCAAGCGCACGGCATGTCCGCCGTCGCGCTCACCGACACCAATGGCCTCTACGCCGCCGTCCCTTTTTATCTCGCCGCCCGCGACGCCGGCATCAAACCCATCATCGGCACCCTGCTGGATGTGGGTTTTGTAGGGGCGGGTCTTCAGACCCGCCCGCCGCTACCGGGCCAGTCTGAAAACCTGTCTCTACAACTGCTGCTCCTGGCTGCGGATCTCGCCGGCTACAGCAACCTCTGCGCACTCGTCACCCAGCGCCAGCTCGAGGACCGTCCTGTCACACTGGACGAATTACACGCGCACCGCGACGGCGTGATCGCGTTGTATCGGGGCGAGTTTCGTCCCGAGGCTTCGGGATCGAATTTCGAGTTTCGCTTCACAGGTCGCCTGAAAGAAATCTTCGGCGACGCTCTCTACCTCGAAGTCCACCGCCTCTCCCCCGCCGACGGCCGCGTCCTCCGCGAAGCGTTGCGCCTCAGCAAAGAACTTGGCGTGCCCATCGTGGCCACCAACAACGTCCACTTTCTGCGTCCCGAGGAGCATCTGCACCATCGCGTGCTCAACGCTATCCGCACCGGCTCGCTGCTCACCAAAGTTGCCCCGCCTGACATCACCACCCCCGAGGCATACTTCAAATCGCCCGCCGAAATGCAGCGCGCCTTCGCCGACCATCCCGAGGCGCTCGCGGCCACGCTCGAAATCGCCGAGCGCTGCAATCTCGAGCTGCAGCTCGGCAAACCAATTTTCCCCGAATGCACCGTGCCCGAAGGCGAGTCGCCGTTCTCGTACCTCTGGAAGCTCTGCTTCGACGGCGCGCGCCGCCGCTACCAGCCGCTCACTCCGCCGGTGCTCGCCCGGCTCACGCATGAACTGGAAGTGATCAACCAGCTCCACCTCGCGCCATATTTTCTGCTCGTCTGGGAAATCGTCGAAGAGGCCAAACGCCGCGGCATTCCCGCGGTGGCGCGCGGCTCAGCGGCAAGCTCCATCGTCACCTATTGTCTGGGCATTTCGCGCGTCTGTCCGCTGCGCTGGGGGCTCTACTTCGAGCGCTTCCTCAACGAGCAGCGCGGCGACGTCCCCGACATTGACATCGACATCTGCGGCGCGCGCCGCGACGAATTGCTCGACTGGGTTTACCAGCGCTGGGGCGCCGCGCACGTCGCCATGATTTCGAGCTTTGTCACCATGCACGCGCGCCTCGCCGTCCGCGAAGTGGCCAAAGTCTTCGGTCTTTCCACCGCCGAGGTGAACCACTTCACGCGGCGCCTGCCGCACCGCCCGGTGCGCGAAATCCAGGAAGCGCTGCGCACGCTGCCCGAATGCCGCGCGCTCCCCGCCAAGGAAGAGCCATGGAAAACAATTCTCGAAGTCGCCGAGCGCCTCGACGATTTTCCGCGCCACCTCGGCATCCATCCCTGCGGCACGGTGATCTCGGCGCAACCGTTGACGCGCCTCGTGCCCCTCGAAGTGGCCACCAAAGGCATCGTCGTCACCCAGTACGACATGAACGGCGTCGAAGCGCTCGGCCTCATCAAGATGGACCTCCTCGGCCAGCGCGGCTTCACCACCATGACTCTCGCCCTCGACAACATCGCCCGCGCACGTAGCACAGGCTTACAGCCTGTGCACTCCGAACCACACAGGCTACAAGCCTGTGCTACTTCGCTCGATTTCGACGCCATCCCCGAAAACGATCCCGTCACCTGTGCAATGCTCGCCAAAGGCCGCACCATGGGCGTTTTTCAAATTGAATCGCCCGCGCTGCGCGGCCTGCTGCGCACGCTCGAAGCGCGCACGCTGAACGACCTCTGCTGCGCCATCGCCATCATTCGTCCCGGCGCCGCGGAGTACGGCGCAAAAGAAACATTCTTGAAGCGCCTCCGCCAGCAGGAGCCGGTGCGCTATCCGCATCCCTCGCTCGAACCCATCCTCCGCGACACCCTCGGCGTCTGCGTCTATCAGGAGCAGGTGATGCAGATTGCTCAGGTGGCCGGCGGGCTGTCGCTCGCGGAGGCCGACCTGGTGCGCCGCGCCAAAGCCAAATGGAAAGATTCGCGCGAGCGCGAGCGCCTGCACGGAAAATTTATCAAGGCTGCGGAGCGCATGGGCATCGTCCCTGCCGCGCGCGAAGAGACCTGGCAGATGGTCGAAAAATTTATCGGCTTCGGATTTTGCAAGGCGCATGCCGCCACCTACGCCGATCTCGCCTACCGCATGGCTTACCTAAAGGCGCACTACCCGGCGGAATTTCTCGCCGCGATGTGCAGCTCCGGCGCCGGTTTCTATCACGTCTCCGCCTACGTCGAAGAAGCCAAGCGCTGGGGCATCGCCGTCCGCCTCCCCTCCGTCAACCACTCCCGCCTCGAATACACCACGGAGTCGCCTTGTATCGCCGGCATCTTGCCGGCGAATTCCGGCCGCGCCATGCGCATCGGCCTCATGCAGGTCAAAGGTCTGCGCCTCGAAACGATCGAACACATCCTCCGCTCCCGCGACGCCCACGGCCCCTACCGCTCGCTCGAGGATTTTCTCACCCGCGTGCCCGTCGAACGCAACGAAATCGAGTCGCTCATCAAGTGCGGCGCCTTCGACGAAGTCTGCGCCGAAACCCGGCCCTCTCTCCTTTGGCGCCTCAATTTGCTTGGTGGCACGGCGAAATTTGCGGCCGCAACTCCGCCTGGCGAACTGCTCTTCCCTTCAGCCGCTCCTGCCGCGCGCCCCGGCGATGCCGCGCCCGCGCTGCCCGACTACACGCGCGAGCAGCGCCTAGCCTACGAAAGCGCCATCCTGGAAGTCTGCGTCAGCGGCCATCCGCTCGATCTGGTCGCGCGCAACGGCGAAAATTGGAGCACGGAGATCGAGCAGCGCATCGGCCAGCGCGTCACGCTCCTCGGCTGGCTGGTCACCTTCCGTCACGTAGCCACCAAAAACTATCGCAACATGATGTTCGCCACCATGGAGGACCAGCGCGGGCTCTTCGAAGTCGTGCTCTTCCCTCCGGCCTACGAGCGCTGTGGCCGCTGGGTCTTCGAGGCGCGCATGCTCCGCGTCACCGGCCGCGTCGAGCAGGACGGCCATATTAATTGTGAGCGATTGGAACCAATTCAGATGGAGAAACAATGAAAGCGAAAATGGAAAATAGAAAACAGAAAATAGGAAGGAAGCGCCGCCGCTCAATCTTGGCGGACCTATTTTCTATTTTCCATTTTCTCTTTTCTGTTTTCATGTTTCAACTTACGCATCACCCTGCTTGCCGCCATCCTCCGCCAATGCCATACTCGCCTCAATGAAGCGCGCGCTTCTCTGCCTGACAGGTTTGTTCTTGGTGGCATCCCCGCGAGGTGTGTCTGCCGATGAATTGCGCTTGAAGGACGGCACCAAAATCGTCGGCAACATTGTGGGTTTCGAAGGCGACGCATTCAAAGTCGAAACCAGCTACGGTTTTGCGCTGGTAAAAAAGGACAAGGTCGCGTCCATCGTCGTTTCGGAAGCGAAGTCCCCTGCACCGCCGCCGGCCAGGACGAATCCTCCTCCCATCGCGCCAGCGGCGAACACCGCGCCTGCCACGGTTCAGCCTCCAGCCAGGACAGTCGAAGCACCCATGCGCGAAGCAGTGGAAGGAACGCGCTACACCAACCTGACCTACAGCTTTCAACTTTACAAGCCGCCCAGCTGGAGCGTCATCGAAGGCGCGCGCAAGACGTTGCCCACGGCCATTGTCGCCATGGGCACCGAGGACCAGACCACGATCTTCATCGTGGGCCGCGAGCCGATGCAGAGGGCCATCGAGCAGCACGCCGCGGCCAACGAGCGCCGCCTGCGCGAGCTCTACGAAAACTACCGCTCCCTCGGCGAACGCCGCACCACCGTCGCCGGGCAGCCTGCGTTTGAAAAGCGCTTCCGCGGCACGGTGGAAGAGCACGAATGGTCGGTCACCCTGCTCACCTTCGCGCACGAGAAGGAAGTCTTCACGCTCATCGGCATGACCTACGCCAACTCCGACCTCATTCAGATTCAGGAAAATGTGATTGCGCGGACCATCGCCAGCCTGGAATTCACGAAGTAATCCTCACGCAGAACCGCTTCAGGAAGGTTTTCGCAGCGAAGTAACCAGCAGCACGATTCCGCCCACCAGCACGAGCCCGCTGATCGCCGGATGAATCTCGTACGTCTCCCGCGTTTGCACTTGCGCCTTCATCGTGCCGATTTGCAGCACGTCCTCTTTTTTTGTGTACGGAATGCCGTGATAAAACAGGGCCACTGCTCCCAGAAGGATCAACACGATTCCGGCAATCATCTTCGCTTTCATTGTTTTCTCCTCCTGAAAAAATGCCAGGTGTCGCACCGGGCTTTCGCGGTTTCTGCGTCCCGACGTTTTTTTCGGGAAGCCCGGCATTTTTCGCCTGCGCTACTCTCATCGTTCAAAACTTGGTGACTTCGGAAAAATGAAAATCCCGCACTTTCATCGCGGGGATCACCATGTCCGAGGCCTCTTCGCCGCAGGCACGCGCGGCCGGGCCGAGCATTTCCGCGTTGGCCAGCAGCTCGAGCACGCTCTGGTTAAAGCGGAAATTGCGGATGCCGCCGGCGACGCGCCCGTTCTCAACCAAAAATGTGCCATCGCGTGTCATGCCGGTCATCACCTTTTCATAGGGGTCCACTTCGCGGATGTACCACAGCCGCGTGACGAGTATGCCCCGCGCCGTCGTGCCAATCATTTCCTCCAGCGACGACTTGCCGCCTTCCAACACCAGGTTCGCCGGCGCTTCGCCCCATTCATTCGGCAACGCGAGTCCGTGCCCCGTGGGCTTCGTTTTCAGCTTGTTCGCGGTCGCGCGCGAATAAACCAGGTTTCTCGGCACGCCGCGCTCCACCAGCAGCACTTTTTGCCGCGGCATTCCTTCCCCGTCAAACGGCGCGCCAAGTTGTTCCGCGTGCGTCACGTCGTCCCACAGCGTGATATTTTCCCCGAAGATTTTCTTTCCCATGCGCTCGTTCAGGCACGAGCGCTTGTCCTGCACGGCGGTGCCCGCGAAATCGTAGAAAAGGTAGCCCACCA
>CAZIWR010000045.1:0-15102 GCA_964542805.1 uncultured Acidobacteriaceae bacterium | reverse complement strand
CTTGCGCCGCGAAACCACCAGCGTCTCCCGCGAAGACTACCTGAAGGCCATCTGGGAGATCGTGCAGGAAGAGCAGGTGCCCATCAGCGCGCGCCTCGCGGAAGAATTGCGCGTCACGCCACCCGCCGTCACGGCTGCGCTGAAGCGCATGGCCCGCGACGGCTATCTGCGTGTGGCCCGCGACGGCCGCATCCATCTTTCCCGCAAGGGCCGCGAAGTCGCCGAGCATCTCGTCCTGCGCCATCGCCTCGCCGAAAAACTGCTCACCGACGTCATCGGCGTGGACTGGTCCAAGGTCCACGAGGAAGCCGAGCGTCTCGAGCACGGCATGTCCCCCGCAGTGGTGGGCTTGCTGCTCAAGCGCTTCGGCGCCGACAGCGCTTGCCCCCACGGCGTCCCGCTGAAGGGTGGACAGGCCCGCTTGCGCCGCAAGAAATCCGCGATACGCCTGAGCGAAGCCTCCGTCGGCGATACCGTGGAAATCCTCCGCGTCTATGAAAAAGATCCCCAGTTCCTGGATTTTGTCGCCGGACTGAAACTTCGTCCCGGCGCCCGCGCGCGCATCCAGAACCGCGAGTACGACGAGACCATGACCCTCGCTATCGTCGGCGGCTCGGCCCCGCGCACCTTTCTCGGCAAGCCCGCCACCTCCCGCATCTGGGTCCGCCGCATTTCCTCGTGAGATGAGTTCGAGTCAATCTTGGAGGGCAAAGGCATGAAGCGACTTCTTTTCTTCACAACCGCGCTGCTTATGTTGACGGTCAGCCTGTCCGCGCAGACCGCGCCGGATTCCGCCGAACTCACCCGGCTGCTGAAAGAATTCCTCGCCGGAGCCTCGCGCAACGACGCCGCGATCCACGACCGTTTCTGGGCCGACGACCTCATCTACACCGGCTCGACCGGCCGCCGCCGCGGCAAGGTGGAACTCATGCGCGACGTGCGCTCTGCTCCCGCCCCCAAGCCCGGCGACCCCACGTCCATTTACTCCGCCGAAGACATTCGCATTCAGCAGTACGGCAACACGGCGATTGTTGCCTTCCGCCTGGTCGGCACCACCGAGAAAGATGGCAAGAAGGAGGTCATGAACTTCCTGAACTCGGGCACCTTCGTCAAGCGCGCCGGCAAGTGGAGGGTGGTGAATTGGCAGGCCACGCGCTTGCCCCGCCCGGAAGAAGAGTCCAAGAATGAAGTTGCCGCTGCAGAGACCGCTCTGCATCAGGCCATGCTCACCGCCGACGTCAAAAAGCTGGAATCGTTGCTGGACGAAACCTTCATCTGGACGCATCGCACCGGCGAGCAGATGTCGCGGGAGCAATTGTTCGACCAACTTGCCTCCGGGCAATTGAAGTATTCGAAGCTGGAAACCAGCAACGTGACCGTCTCCGTGTATGGCGATACGGCGGTTGTGCGCGGCGTTTCGCCCCGCCAGCGCTCCGCGATTCCCGGCTCTCCGGGCTCCGGCGACGCCGCTCCCTTCACTTCCTTTTTTACGTTGACGTTCACCTACAAAGGTGGGGCCTGGACCGCCGTGGCCATGCACACCAGCCGGCCGTGAACTCCCGAGCCGACCTCTGCCCCGAGCGCTCGCTTGAATTTTCCCGGTGCCGGGAGTAATGTTCCCTCCCTCCCAGCGGTGGTGGCTTGTTCTGCTCGTGTCCGGTGCATGGAGGTGTCATGTCCGTCGAGATTCAAGTTCGTGTCAATGGCCAGCCGCACCAGAGCCAGGTCGAGCCGCGCACACTGCTGGTCTACTATTTGCGCGACGTCCTCGGCCTCACCGGCACGCACATCGGCTGCGAGACTTCGCTCTGCGGCGCCTGCACCGTGCTCCTCGACGGCCGCGCCGTCAAGTCCTGCACCGTGCTCGCCGTCCAGGCCGACGGCGCGAGCGTCACCACCATCGAGGGCGTGGCCGGTTTGAATGGCTCGAACGGCGGCCTGCATCCCGTCCAGGAAGGTTTTTGGGAAAAGCACGGCCTGCAATGCGGCTTCTGCACGCCGGGAATGATCTGCGCTTCCGTCGAGCTGCTCAGCAAGAACGCCAATCCTTCGGAGGCGGAAATACGCCACGCGCTGCACGGCAATCTCTGCCGCTGCACCGGCTATCAGAAAATTATCGAATCTGTTCGTTACGCCGCCGCAAAAATGAAAACGCGCAAGCGCTGAAGTACCGCCGGCTTCCAGCCGGCGTTTTGCTGTTGTATTGCACATTGTAGCCCGCCTCTTCAGAGGCGGGGCTTCTGGTTCTTGATTTTGGAGGTATCCGTGGCCACGGCAACCAAGTACATCGGCAAGCCGCTCAAGCGCAAAGAAGACCCGCGCCTCATCCAGGGCCTCGCGCATTATGTGGACGACCTCGTTCTCGCCGGAATGCTCCACGCCGGATTCGTGCGCAGCCCGCACGCCCACGCACTCATCAAGTCCATTGACACGACGAAAGCGCAGACCGCGCCCGGCGTGGTCGCCGTGTTCACCGCCGACGATTTCCGCGGGCAAATCGGCATCGTGCCTTGCGCCGCGCAGCTTCCCGACCTGAAGCCCGCTCCGCGCCCTGTGCTGGCCACTGGCCGCGTGCGTTTTGTCGGCGAAGCCGTGGCCGTCGTGGTCGCCTCCGACCGCTACGCCCTCCGCGATGCCCTCGATTTGGTGGACGTGGACTACGAACCACTCACGCCGGTCGTCGACCCTGAAAAAGCCATCGCCAAGGGTGCGCCCGTGCTCCACGAACCCAGCACCGATAACGTTTCTTTCCGCTGGGAGCTGGAAGGCGGCGACGTCAAGAAAGCCTTCAAGCAAGCCGACAAAGTCATTCGCCAGCGCATGGTGAATCAGCGCCTGATTCCCGTGGCCATGGAGCCGCGCGGCGTGCTCGCCGAATACAAGCCCGGCGAAAAAACCCTCACCGTGTGGTCCTCCACACAAATCCCGCATCTTCTGAAGACGCAGATCGCCGCCATGCTCGGCACGCCGGAGCATTCCGTGCGCGTGATCACGCCGGAGGTCGGCGGCGGCTTCGGTAGCAAGCTGAATGTCTATCCCGAGGAGGCCGTCGTCGCGCACTTGTCCATGCGCCTGGGCCATCCGGTGAAGTGGATGGAATCCCGCCGCGAAAATTTCCTCTGCACCACGCACGGCCGCGACCAGATTGCCGACGTCGAAGCCGCCGTCTCCAAGGACGGCATTTTGCTGGGCACCAAGTGGCGCATCATCGCCGACCTCGGCGCCTACTACCAATTGCTCACGCCGCTGGTGCCCACGCTCACCGGCCTGATGCTCGCCGGAAGCTACAAGGTTCCCGCCATCCACATCGAAATCATCGGCGCGCTGACCAACAAAATGGCCACCGACGCCTATCGCGGCGCCGGACGCCCGGAAGCCACCTACTACGTCGAGCGCCTGATGGACCTCATCGCCGCGGAGCTGAAGATGGACCCGGCGGAGATTCGCCGCAAAAATTTCCCGCAGCCCAAGGAATTTCCCTACGCCACGCCCACCGGCGTCGCCTACGACAGCGCGAATTACCAAAAGAGTCTCGACCTCGCGCTGCAAAAGTCGGGCTACGCGAAACTCCGCAAGGAGCAGGCCGCGCTCCGCAAGCAGGGCCGCTACATCGGCATCGGCGTGTCCACCTACGTCGAAATCTGCGCTATGGGCCCCTCCAGCGCCATGCCCGCCGGCGGCTGGGAAAGCGCCACCGTGCGCGTCGAGCCCACCGGCAATGTGACCATTCTCACTGGCGCCTCGCCGCACGGACAGGGCCAGGAAACCAGTTTCGCCCAGATGGGCGCGGAGGTCCTCGGCCTCACGCCGGACGACGTCAACGTCGTCCACGGCGACACCGCCGCCGTCCCCTATGGCATCGGCACCTTCGGCAGCCGCGGCACCGCAGTCGGCGGCACCGCGGCGTACATGTCGCTCATCAAGCTGCGCGACAAACTGGCCCGCATCGCCGGCCATCTGATGGGAGAAGACCCAAAGAATCTCGTTTTCGGCAGCGGGAAAATTTCTTCCAAATCTTCCGCCAACAAAACCATTGCCCTCGGCGAAGCCATCGGCGCGGCCTATTCCGCCAAGTCACTTCCGCAGGGCATGGAGCCGGGGCTCGATTCCACCACGTTCTTCGAGCCGTCCAATTTCACTTTCCCCTTCGGTGCCCACGTTTGCGTAGTGGAGATTGACGCCGAGACCGGCGACGTTCGCCTGCTCAAATACGTCGCCGTGGACGATTGCGGCAATGTCCTCAATCCGCTGTTGGTCGAAGGCCAGGTGCACGGTGGCATCGTGCAATCGGTGGGACAAGCCATGTTCGAGGAGGCCGTGTACGACGAGCACGGGCAACTCATCACCGGCGAGCTGATGGACTACGCCATTCCCCGCGCCGACTGCATGCCCTGGATGGAAACGCATCGCACCGTCACGCCCTCGCCCGTCAATCCGCTCGGCGTCAAGGGCGTGGGCGAAGCCGGCACCATCGGCGCTACACCCGCCATCATCAACGCCGTGGTGGACGCGCTCGCTCCCTTCGGCGTGCGCCACGTGGACATGCCTGTCAAGCGCGAACGCATCTGGAAACTGATGCGCCGCAAAGCCGCGCCGAAGCGTGTGTCGCGGCCTCCCGCCAAGGCCAAAGCCAAGCCCAAGAAAAAAGCCAGACCCGCCGTTCGTCGTCGCGTGCGCAGGAGGGCAAAATGATTCCCGCAGCATTCGAATATCACGCCCCGAAAAACCTGGAAGAGGCCCTGCGCCTGCTTGACCGTCACGGTGACGAAGCCAAGCTCCTCGCCGGCGGCCACAGCCTGCTGCCCATGATGAAGCTGCGCCTTGCCGCGCCGCGTTTCGTGATTGATCTCGGCCGCCTGAAAAATATGAATTACATCCGCGAAGAGCAGGGCATGATCGTCATCGGCGCGATGGCCACCCACGCCGAAATCGAGCATTCCAGCCTGCTCCGCGCCAAGTGTCCGCTGCTTTCTGAAACCGCCGCGGCCATCGGCGATGTGCAGGTGCGCAATCGCGGCACGATTGGCGGCAGCCTGGCCCACGCCGACCCTGCTGCGGACTACCCCGCCTCGATTCTTGCTCTCGATGCCATCATGGCGCTGCAGAGCAGTTCCGGCTCGCGCACCGTCTCCGCCGCCGATTTCTTCGTGGACATGCTCACCACGCAATTGCGCCCCGGCGAAATCCTCACCGAAGTGCGAGTTCCGGTCATCGGGAAGGGAACTGGCGGAGCTTACTGCAAGCTGGCGCAGCCCGCGTCCGGCTACGCGGTGGTGGGCGTCGCCGCCCGCACCACTCTTTTGAAGGGAAAACTGGCGCAAGTCACCGTGGGCGTCACCGGCGCGGGCCCCAAGGCCTACCGCGCTGTGGGAGTCGAAAACGCTCTGCGCGGAAAGAAGGCCAGCGAAAAATTGCTTGCCGAGGCCGCGCGCCACGCCGCGCACGGCATTGAAGTACTCGCCGACCTGCATGCCTCCGCCGACTACCGCCGCGAGATGGCCGTCGTCTTCACTCGCCGCGCGCTCACGCTGGCCATCGCCCGCGCCGCAGGAAAGAAGGCGTGAAGGTCCAGGGAAACGTCCTATTGCCCGCTGGCCGCGAGCAGGTCTGGGACCTGCTCACCGACCCAGAAAAGCTCGCCAAACTTCTTCCCGGCTGCGAGAAACTCGAACCCGCAGGCCCCGACCGCTACAAGGTGGCCATCAAATTCGCGCTCGCCGCGATTTCCGGCAGCTACTCGGGCAGCGTCGAGCTGAGCGAAAAAAAGCCTCCCGAATCCCTGCGCATGGTGCTCGAAGGCAAAGGCACTCCCGGCTTCATGCGCGGTGAAGGCCGCATCCGCCTCGCCGAAAAAAAAGGCCAGACCGAATTGCACTACGAAGGCGAAGCCCACGTCGGCGGCATGATCGCCGCTGTCGGCCAGCGCATGATCGACGTCGCCGCCCGCCGCATCATCCAGCAGTTCTTTGACTCCGCTTCCGTCCAGCTCCGCTCCTGACCCCTGATCTGTCGTCATTCTGATAGGATAATTCCCGCCGCGATTCGCGAAAGGACAAATGTTCCGCGCTCTCCGTTATTACTGGATCATCGCAAAAGGCTACCGCCTGCAGCCCTGGAACAGTCCCTACCTCCGCTGGCGCTTGGAAACATTTTTTGGCAAGGACGCCGCCAACCTCGGCGCCCGCGACACCATCCAACTCCTCTGGCGCGAGCGCGCACGCCTTCGCAGCTTCCTGAATTGGGTGGCCATCCGCAAGCGTGCCCAGTCCGCTCGCCACGAATAAAAAAGGCGTATAATCGTCGTATCGGAACAGCGCCATGCAGGACCTGAAAATCTTCCAGAAATCGGAAACCCTCCACGAAGGCCGCTGGTGGGAACCCGAACCCGGCGGCAAGGTGCACTGCTATCTCTGTCCGCGCCACTGTCACATTGGCGCAGGACAATCCGGCTTCTGTTTTATCCGCGTCAACCACGAAGGCAAGCTCTACAACCTCGGCTACGCGTCTCCTGCCGCCATTCAGGTGGACCCCATCGAGAAGAAGCCGCTGAATCATTTCCTGCCCGGCAGCACCATTTTTTCCATGGGCACCGCCGGCTGCAACATGGGCTGCTTTTTCTGCCAGAACTGGGACATCTCCAAGTCCAAGCACGACCAGGTGCACTCCTCGCACATGCCGCCGGAAGATGTCGTGCTCATGGCCATCCGCCACGGCTGCCCCTCCATCGCCTTCACTTATAACGAGCCCACCATCTGGGGCGAGTACGTGATTGACATCTGCGCGGCCGCCAAAGAGCACGGCCTGAACACGGTGATGGTCACCAACGGCTACGTCACCTACGAAGCCTTCCACGACATCTACGACCACATCGACGCCGCCAATGTGGACCTCAAGGCCTTCACTGAGGAATTCTATGGCCGCACCACGCTCACCCATCTGAAGCCAGTGCTGGAAACGCTCGAGTGGCTGAAAAAGGAAACCAACGTCTGGTTCGAGATCACCAACCTGATGATCCCGACCCTCAATGACGATCCCAAAGAATCGCGCCGCCTCGCGGAGTGGATTCTCGAGCACCTCGGGCCCGAAGTGCCGCTGCATTTCACCGCGTTCCATCCCGACTTCAAGCTTCGCGACAAGCCCAACACGCCCCCGGCCACTCTGCACCAGGCGCGCCGCATCGCGCGCGAAGTCGGCCTCCACTACGTGTACGAGGGCAACATCTTCAGCGACGCTGCCAACACGAATTGTCCCTCTTGCGGAGCGGTGCTCATCACTCGTTCGTGGCACAACGTGCTGGAAAATAATTTGAAGAACGGCTGCTGCCCGGCCTGCGGACACGCCGTGCCCGGCCGCTGGACCAATCCGCGCGGCAAGACTCCGCTGAAAGTGTTTGAACGGGCGCGCGAACTCGCCGATGCAAAATACGGCGCTTTGAATTTGTAGGGGCACGGTCCCGAAGCTTCGGGATCGTGCCCATCGTGAAGGAAAGGGAGGCTCCATGGCCGTCATCAAGCAGCTCCGCATCGCAATGAAAAACCGCCCCGGTGCTCTCGCTGAGCTATGCACCGAGCTGGCCAAGCGCGCCGTAAACATCAGCGCCATCCAGGCCAACGAATCCGCGCCCGATTCCATTCGCCTGGTGGCCTCTCCCATGGAAGTCGCCAAAAAAGTCTGCGAGAGCTTGCGGCTGAGTTTTCACGAAGAAACGGCCATTGCCGCCCATCTGGCCGACCGGCCCGGATCGCTCGGCCGCCTCACCCGCAAGCTGGCCGAGAAGAACATCAACATTGATTATGTCTATGGGAGCATCGGAAAGAGCGCGGAGCGCGCCCTGGTGGTCATTGGCGTAAGCGACGTCGAAGCCGCCGCGCGTGTGTTAAAGTGAGGAAAGCTCCGCGCCGATGCCGCTTCTTCTAATTCTCTTTTCTCTGTTGTTGACGCAAAGTCCGCCTGCGGACCCTTCCCGCGAACTCAAGCTGCGTCTCCTGCAAGAAATCAACCGCGATCGCGGCGCCGCCGGTCTGCAACCTGTCGAGTACTCCGAAGAACTCGCCAGCGCCGCCGACGCGCATTGCAGCGAAATGTTGCGCGAGGGCTATGCCAGCCACTGGAACCGCGCCGGATGGAAGCCCTATATGCGCTATGCCGTCGCCGGCATCCGCTCTTTCACCAGCGAAAATATCTGGAGCCTTTGGACCACGAACTTGAACTCCACTCCCGCGTCGCTTTGGAATGAAATCCTGGACGGACATCGCAGTTTCATGGCGGAGCGCCCGCCCAACGACGGCCATCGCCAGAGCATCTTGAATCCTCGCCAAACGCACGTGGGCATCGGCATCGCCTTCGACCGCCAGGGTCTGCGCCTCGTTGAAGTGTTCGGTGCGCGCTACGCTCAACTCAAGCCGTTGCCCGCGCGCGCCACGCTGCAGGACAAGCTGAAAATCGAAGGGCAGATTTCCGATAACAATCTAAATCTCTTCGGCGTCGCCATCTATTACGAAGCATTGCCGCAGCCGATGTCTCGCGAAGAGCTCCGCGCCACGTACGCCTACAGCTTGCCCGAAGAACATTCCATGGAGAGGAAATGGCTGGGGGATGGACTGTACTCGGACGGAGGTGAAGGCACCGTCTATATTGGCGACGCAGGGAAATTTTCGCTGGCCCTGCAATTTTGGAAAAAGGCGCCGGGGATCTACACGATTGGCGTGTGGCTTCAGGATAAGAAGGGCGGCAAACCTTTCCTCGGCGCAACGACTTCCGTCTTTGTCGAAGAGAACAAAAAGGACTCCCGCTAACTTTCTTCTTCGCGCTCCTGCCGCTGCCGTGCCGTCTCCAGCCGCGTCTTCAGGCTTTCGGCCAGCCGCTCCTTCAACTCTTCGTCGCGGTGGCTCACGTACTCCAGCCAGTTCATGCCGATCACGATCGGCCATTCGCCCTTCTGCATCACAAAGGCCAGTTGCTGCCGCGTCGAATCCAGCACCACCTCGTGCAGATGGACGTCCGGGTCGATGTCGTGGAGCAGCGGCCCCACGCGCTGCAGGATTTTGTTTCTGCGGTCTTCACCCAACATGGCTGTTTACGCGTTACTCAGTCGGACAGCACGCAAGACGGATAACACATTCCCTCGCTCACAGCAAGACACCGCGCGGCGAAGCGTACCGGTGTTGCAATCACAGACCCCAATGCCGCAGACGGAAGTAGAGCACGGGCGTAATCAGCAGCGAAAGGACCATGGAGACTGCCACTCCGCCGATCACCGCGATGGCCAGTGGTTGCAAGATCTGCGCGCCGGATCCCACATTGAGCGCCAGCGGCAGCATGCCGAAGATCGTGGCCAGTGCGGTCATCAGAATCGGGCGCAGGCGGCGGCGCCCCGCTTCGTAGATGGCCTCTTGCAGCGGCAGGCCGCGCGCGGAAAATGCCTGCTCCGCATCGAGCATCAGAATTCCGTTTTTGTGCACGATGCCCACCACCATGATCGCGCCCATGAAGGAGGAAATGTTCAGCGTCTGCCCGGTCAGCTTGAGCGCCAGCAGCGCGCCGAACGAGCACAGCAGCGTGGCCACCAGGATGGCGATGGGGTGCGAAAAGGAGCGGAACTCGAAAACAAGAATGATGAAGATGAGCAGTATGGACGCCAGCAGCACCTGCGTGAGTCCCAGGAACGACTCGCGCTGGATCTTGTAGAGCCCGCCGTACTCGATCTCCGTGCCGGGAGGAACCTTGAGTTCTTTAGGTAGCCGGTCCTTGATCTCCGCGATCACGGAGCCGAGGTCGCGGCCAGAAATTTGCGCGGTGACCGTGGCAATGTTCCGCAGGTTTTCGCGGTGAATTTCCGTCGTGCCTTCCTCCATCTCCACGTCGGCCACGGAGGAAAGTGGAACAGTGGTGCCGTTGGGCGAAGTGATTAGCAAACCCTTCAGGCTATCCACAGTCGAGCGGTACTTCGACGGGTAGCGCACGCGGATGCCGATCAATCTCTGCCCTCGAATCATATTCGTCGCCACCACTCCGTCCACAATGGCGGATTCGATCTCCGCAATATCCCTCACACTGAACCCCGCGCGCTGTGCTTTCTCCGGGTTGACGCGAAAATTCACGGACGGCCCTATCACCAGCGTGCGATTGATGATGTCCTCCGCGCCCTTCACTTTGGAAAGCCACTCTTTGATATCATTCGCTAACTGTTTAGCCGCGTCGTACTGATCATTGTAGACCTTGATCTCCACAGGCTGAGGAGCCGAGGCCAGGTCGCCGATCAAATCTTCCAGCATGTGCGGAAACTCGATCTCGATGATCGGCTCGGACTGGTTGATTTTGTCCCGCAACTCCTCGATCACCTGCTCAGTGGAGTGCTTGCGGTTACGTTTCAGCTTCACCACGAAGTCACCGCTGTTTGGCTCGGTGACGAAAAATCCTAGCTCCGCACCGGTGCGCCGCGAGTAGCGTTCCACCTCCGGGTTCTCGCGGATAAACTGCTCGATGTGCAGCAGCACGCGATTGGTTTCTTCGAGCGAAGTGCCGGGGGGCGTAATGTAATCGAGCACGAAAGTTCCTTCGTCCAATTGCGGCAAAAATCCGCTGCCGAACAGAAAATAAATCCACACCGAGCCGGCAAGAATCAGAACTACGGCGAGAAGAACGATGGCCGTGTGATCCAGCACCCATCCGAGCGCGGCTTCATACCGCTGCGTGCCCCAGCGGAGGATGCGGCCTTCGCCGGCCTGCTCGGCGCGGTGCATGTCCGTTTCCGCGGGTCCCTTCGGCGCGCGGAAGAACACGCTGGCCAGCACCGGCGTAAAGAAAATTGCCAGAAAGAGCGAGGCGAGGAGCGCGGTGACCATGGTTAGCGCCAGCGCGCGAAAGAACACCGCGGTGATACCCCCCAGAAAAATGAGCGGAACAAACACCATGATCGGCGTCAGCGTCGAGCCAATCAGCGCGGGCGTCAGTTCGTGGATCGCGCTGCGCGCCGCTTCTCTCGGCTCCTGCCCCATGGAAAGATGGACGATGATGTTCTCCACCATCACGATGGCGTCGTCAATCACCACACCGATGCAGGCGGCCAAGCCGCCGAGCGTCATCAGGTTCCAGCTCATGTTGAACAAGCGCATGAAGACGACGGCGAACAGCACGGCGATGGGAATTACCAGCGCGGCAACCACCGTGGTTCGCCAGCTCTTCAGGAATCCGACCAGCACAGCGCACGAAAGCAGGAGCCCGATCAGAATGCTTTCGGCCACCCCTTTGATCGAATCCCGGACAAGCAAGGACTCGTCATAATAGTTTTCCAGCACGATATCCGGCGGCAGGCTTTTACGAACCTCGCGCAGCTCTGCGTTCACTGCGTCGGCGATCTCCACGGAATTGCCGTCCGGTTGCTGCATCACGTTGACGAGCACAGCCGGCCGCCCGTTCGCCGTGACGATTTTGTAGGCCACCTGCTCCCCCGGCACCACGCTGGCGATGTCTTTCACGCGGATGGGAGTTCCCTTCACCACGTCCACTACGGTTTCTTCGATCTGCTCTTTGCTGCGCATCAGCCCCGTGACCGTGGCCAGATACAGGTGATAGTTCTCCTGGATCATTCCGGCGGTGGAGATCGTGTTTGTGCTGCGGATGGCTTCCACCACTTTCGTCAGCGGCATGCCCAGCGCATTCAGCCTTTCCGGCTGCACGAGCACGTGAAATTCCGGCCGGCGCCCGCCGACGATGCGCGTCTCGGCCACGCCCGGCAGGCGGTAGAGCCGCGGCGCAATGTCGTAATACGCGAGGTCCCAGAGCTCCGCGATCGAGCGGGAGGGCGAAGTGATGCTGCAACCGATCGTCGGGAAAACGTAAAAAGTCAAGCGCTTGATGTCGAAGCGCGCGCCCGGCGGCAGCGATGGCATGATCTGCGCGATGCGCCCCTGCACCTGGTGCAGCGCGTGCAGGATATCCACGTCCCAGCGGAAAAAAATGCTGATTTCGGTGGAGCCGCGGGCGGTGACCGAGCGCACATCGGTGATACCCGGCACGATGCGGATGGCTTCTTCGATGGGCCGCGTGACCGTGACCATCTGCACGTCCGCGGGCGCGATGCCGTTGTCCACCAGGATTACAATGCGGGGAAAATCGGTCTGCGGCAAAATCGAGATCGGCAGGCGGAAGGCGAAGACAATCCCGGCCAGCGCGAAGCTCAGGACAACGATCACCAGCGCGCGGCCGTGTGCTTCGATGAATTCCCCGAGTTGGCCGGTCACGGCTTCTTCTCCTCGGGTTTTTTCTCGCCGGCCAAGCGCACTTCGGTGCCGTCGGGTATGGCGTAGCCGCCTTCGATGATCACAATCTCGCCGGCCTTCAGCCCGCTCTTGATCTGCACCTTGCCCGCGAAACTTTCTCCTGCCTCAATTTCTGTTCGCTTGGCGTGTTTGTCCGCGCCCACCACCATCACAAATCCCTTGCGCGTGCCTTCCAGGAACTGCACCGCTTCCTTGGGCACCACCACGCTTTTCGGCGCCGCTCCGGTGACGATGGTGAGCGAGCCAAACACGCCCGCGCGCAACCCGGCCCCTCCGTTCGGAATCTCGCACCACACTTCCACAGTCCGTCGCGCCGGATCCACCGCCTGGTTGACGACCGACACGCGGCCTTGCGCTTTCGCATCCGGGCGGTCTGCGTTTTCGAACGAGCACGCTTTGCCGGTGTTCACGCCGCCGATTTCTGCTTCCGGCACCTGCGCGCGCGCCACCACCACCGACAAATCCATCACCGTAAAAATCGGCGATTCGGGCTTGGCCATGTCGCCCGGATAGACGTACTGCTCGGTGATCGTGCCGGCAAACGGGCTGCGGATTTCCGTGAACTCGATTTGTGCGTTGAGGAACGATTCGCGAATCTTTTCCTGCTCCGGTTTGACGGCCGCGCTGCGGAGTTCCTGCTGCCGCGCGGGATTATCCAGCAGCTCGAAAAACTTTTTTGCCACGTCGTGGCTGGCTTTGGCCTGCGCGAGTTCCGTCTGGCTGGTCAGCAATTCGCGGTTGGGGATGGCGCCCTGCTCGAACAGTTTCTGCCGCCGGTCGAAATTCTTCTGCGCCTGGTTGAGCGTGGCCTCCGCGGAAGTCAGGTCGGCGCGGGCGCGGTCCAGCGCTTCCGTGCGTTGGGCAAGCAAATCGCGGTTCTCCAGCCGCGCGAGCACCTGCCCGGCGGCCACGCGGTCGCCCTTGCGCGCGCCGAGCCAGCGGATGGGCGCGGTGATTTTCGACGCGATGGCGGCCTGCTCGCGCGGGAAAATGGTGGCGGGCGCGTGCACCGCAATCTGCACGTCGGCGAGCTCCGCCTGGGCCACTTTCACTTCCACCACGGGCTTGGGCTCGGCTTCTTCCTTCTGCGCGGCGCAGCCGGCGAGCAACAGACATGCAAGGACAACCGGTATGGTTTTCATCGTCCGGCAGCGACCTCCCGATCCGCTCTGGCGTTCAGATAATTGGCGATGCTGGTGTAGTAGTTGCCGCGGGCCTGTGCGAGCTGGCTCTGCGCCGTGACCACGTCCAGCGCCGAGCCTTCGCCGCCTTCGAAGCGCATGCGGCTCAGCCGCACGTCCTCTTCGGCGAGCTTCACTTGGGCCGCGGCGATCCCGATTTGTTCGAAGAGCATTTTCACTCGCGCCCGGGCGCTTTCATACTCGCGCGAGAACACGCGCTCGGCGATGGCCCGGTTGTTGTCGGTCTGCTCCGCGCGCGCGCGGAACTGCTTGGACGCGCTCAGCGTTTTCATCCAGTCAAAAATCGGCACGTTCAGATTCACGAAGAAAGCGTAGCCGCGGTCGCGCGCGCGAATCACGTTGGTATCCAACCCATATTGAAAGCTCACATTGGCCTGCGGAAACAGATTGGCGCGGATGCGCCGCGACTCTTCCGCAAAACTCCGCCGCTGCGCATCAAGCAAGCTGAATTCCGGTCGCGTGAGAAACGCGCCGGCCAGCGCTGCTTCGCCTTCCGCCGCGGGCGCCGCGTCGAAGACGTCCACGATGTGCAGCGGCTCGGCGACGTCCTTGGTCCAAAATGCCGCCAGTTCGTGGTTGGAGGTCTGCGCGTCGAGTTGTGCAGCGTTGTACGCCTGCCGCAGAAAGGCCGCCCCGGCCGAGGCCTTCACCAGGTCGGCCCGCGCGGCTTCGCCCTGCTCGACGAGCAGCCGCGTGCGCTTCTGAAAACTTTCCGCCTCCGCGACGGAGTCGCGCAGCGCCTGCTCCAGATGGCGCGCGAGGAGAAGCCGGTAATAGGCGAACGTAACGGCGCGCTTGAGGTCGCGCTGCGTGATGGTGGCGCTGGCGCCGGCGGCGTCCCGCTCGGCGCGCGCGCGGGCCACATCGGCGCGCAGCCGCCCGGAAAAATCAATCTCCTGCGAAGCGGTGAGCAGGAACTGATACTGGCGCACGCCGTTGAGCGCGACAAAACTTTGCAGCGGGGAACCGCCACGCAGCACGCTGTTGTACGTGTAGGCGGCGTCAAATTGCGACTGCGGCAGCAGCCCCGCCTGTGCTTGTTTTACGCCCAGCCCGGCGATTTCGCTTTCCTGCTTGGCCACGCTGGCCACCGATGGAACCGACTGCGCCAGCCGTACGCAATCGTCGAGCGTTAGCGCCGTCGGGGGCGATTGCGCCAGGGACGCCGGCGAAAGCCAGAATCCCCAAAGGGCGGCCAGCATGCACAAGCGCGGGGGAAATCTCATCGTGCCACTCTCCGTTGGAACAACACGTGCAGCGTTCCAATGTCGCGGCCAGTATTATGCCCAAATCCGTAGCCCTGCGTCTCACCTTAGTCAATAGCATAGCCAAGGGCGACGACACTTCTGCATATTTTGTTTCCGTGCGGGTTTCAGAAGTTGTGCAGAAATTCAGAAGAGGTATGGCAGAGAAGGATTAGCCTGTGCAGGCACTTGGCACTTAGCCTTGCGGTTCCGATTCGGTGGGCACGCTCTCCAAGTCGCTTGGCGTTTCGGTGGGAGCTTCCAAGCCGGCGCGTTTGGCCATATTTCTTTCTGCGCGACGCTCCGCCTTCATGCGCTGTTTTTCCATGCGCTTCATTTCCTTCTGCCGTTTTTCAAACGTAGACCTCGACCGTG
>CAZIWR010000044.1:0-15210 GCA_964542805.1 uncultured Acidobacteriaceae bacterium | reverse complement strand
TCGAAGCAAAAATCAAGGAGCTGGGCGAGGGCGCGACGCTGTTGAAGGAGGCCGGCAGCTTCGGCGGAAAGGGCAAAGAAGGCGAGGAACTGATCTTCGACCTCGGCGGAAACGCCGCAGAGTGGGTGCTGACGAAAGACGGCTCCGGAAAAACGCTCGGCGGAAGCGCGGACCGCGCGGCGGATGCAAAGTTGCCGTACCGCGCGGCATCGGCGGAGTACACCGGGATGCGCGTGGTGCGCGGAGAAGCAAAGAAAGCGGAAGAGAAGAAGTGAGGCAGTGGGAAGCCAGCACTCCGCCGCTACAGCGCGGTGACGGTGATGAAGACGGTCTGCGGCTGCGAGGCGGGTGCGTCGGAGTGAAGGATAAGGATGCCGTGGATTTGCGATTGGCGGCCGAGCCGCGGATTGAGATTGTGCAGCAGGTCGACGCTAGTAGGCATCTGACGCGGGAGAAAGCTAAAAATAGGGATGTCCCGCGCATCCACAGGTTCGCCAACCTGTCGCAAGGGAATCAAAGCAGCGGAGGGGACTTCTTCGGAAGTCGCGTCCAGATGAGCGGTGGCGGTAACGCTGCGTCCGAAGGCCATGTGCCACGTGCTTTGCAGCACAAGGATGCTGGCGCGCACGCCGTTTTCCTGTGCGA
Source organism: uncultured Acidobacteriaceae bacterium (assembly GCA_964542805.1). Classification (GTDB taxonomy): domain Bacteria; phylum Acidobacteriota; class Terriglobia; order Acidiferrales; family UBA7541; genus JACQDE01. The sequence goes on along the minus strand of CAZIWR010000044.1, from coordinate 14,565 downwards.
TTGCCGGAGCCGGTTGAAGATTTCCGGAGAGGCTAACGCTTTCCGGAATTTGCGCGACGAGAGCGACGCTGGCCACCGGGTTGTGCGTAGAGAACTTTGACTGGGCTGAGGTCGACAGGGGCGCCGCCAGCAGCAGGATAGAGGAAGTAACTGCCCACAGAAATATTTGACGAGTTGGGGACTCCACCCTGCGCCCGATTTGCATCGCGGGATAATACAGGCATGCGGGCGGCCAATGCAGAAAAATCGGTGAACATTGACGAACGACGGGTTAGCGGCAGCGTCGAGAGTTCTAGTACTGTTCCGGTTCGCACGTCTGTTCCGTTGCGGGAATCACGCACGAAATTCGTTTCCGCTTTCAATACTGGGGCCACATTTTTCAAGCGCTTCAGCACCACTTCGTAAATTTCCGCCGATTCTTCGCGCGCGGCCTTCACCACTTTGGGCGCGGTAATCACCGCATAGTTTCCTGACAACACAAACTGATCGAAGGCCACGGAGAGCTCGGATTCATTCGGTTTTTTGCGGCGGAGCAAAAACGAACCCTGCGAATCGGTGAAGACAATGTTGTCGTCAATTTTCAGGGCGGCGCCGCGAACGGGCAGGCCGCCTTCTTCGACGACGCGGCCGCGTACGATGTAGGAATAAATGGCCCCGCCGGCGGCGGCGTTGCCCCGATCGTAGGAGGCGCCGCGATGGGTGTAGCCGGTGGCGTAGGCGGTGTAGCGGATCTTGCCGAGTGGGGTGACGTCGCTCGCGCCGTTGACTTCAATTCCGCCCCACAACCGCAGGCGCAGGTTCAATGCCAGCACTTGCTTGAACTGCGAAGAGCCCGTGGTCTGGAAGGGTAGAAAAATCGTCTGGTATTCGAGTCCAAAGCTGAAGCGGTTAGAAAGAAAACTTCCGCCGAACGAAACATAGGTCTGGCCGCTGCTGATGGTGACCACTTGCGAAAGTGAAATGCGCGGCGTGATGCGTTCGCGCACCGTGCCGACGATGGAATGAAAAGCGGGGCCGAGGGACGGCGCGCTGCGCATGTAGTCTGCAGCGGTTTCCACACGATTGAACCAGTTGCGCCGGCCGCCTACGGTTAAACCGCGGGCGCGGCCCGACTGCGTGGTGGAATCAAAGAAAGAGCCGTGCAACTGGACGCCGCGCAGGCTGGTCCAGGCGCTGTAGCTGTTGACCGTGGCGCGCTCGGACGCGACGCCGGACTGCAGCGGGGAAAGATAGTTCTGCCGGCTGGCCGTGAACTGCAGGTTGCGCAGCGGCTTCAGTGCGATGCGGATATTTTCCCGGTCGGTCTCCGAGGAGAGCGGCGCGTCCACACGGATGCGGCGGAAAGCGTCGCCGGCGCGGGAGTAGCTGGCGTCAACTTCAATCCATTTCTTGTCGAGGCTCATGCTGCCGGACCAGTAGGGCTGGTTATTTCCGATGCCGCCGGCGAAGGCCATCTTCAAGTGGTCGCTGGGGGTCCACGCGATGGACTGCAGCGACGTCTGGCGTGCGGCCACAACGTTGTGCGAAAAGAAGCGGAGCGACGGTGTGAGTTTGCGCTCGTAGAAGATCAGCCCGGTTTTGCCGCGGGTTTCCGCAAGATTTAGGAATGGAGTTGAGAAACCCAGGGACGTCGCGCCGCCATACACGAAAAACGAGTTGCGGCTGTCCTTCCAGGAGGCGCTGACGCCGCGGCCGAGGAAGTGGTACGAATGGTTGAAAATGTCCGTAGGCAGGGAAAAGGGTATGGACTGGTCGCCGGAACCCAACATGATGCTGCGCCAGGTGGTGGCGTAGTAGACGCCGGTACGCAGCTTGCCGTTGAGGAGTCCTAGGCCGATGCGCCCCGTGTAGTTGCTTCCGCGAACTTCCACGGAACCGCCGTAGCCGTCGAACAGCGTGGAGCCGCCGCCCTGCAGCTTGATGGCCTGGCCCTGCGCCGCAGCGGGCGGTACCAGTGCCGCCAGGCACACGGCCAGCGCGAAAACCCCCGCGGCAGCGCGCAGCGAGCGGAGGGACCTGCACTCGAATTGGGCGCAACAATCTCTCACGGCGATTGCAAAACGGGATGGAGCGGCGACTCCACTTTGAATTTCTCAAATTTCAGCGTAATGCGCTGGGGCTCCCCGGACTCTTCCCAGTCGAGCTTCAGGATGCGGCGCTGGCCGGGAAAGAGCGGGAAGCCGGCAAAATCTTTTTTGGCGGTAGCGGAGGCGATTTCCACTTCCTGCACGCGGATGAATTCGCGTCCGCGATTTTCGATTTCCGCCTCAATCTGCTTTTTGCCCGATTCCGCGCGGTGCAACACGACGGCGTCGCGCGGAAGCGGCTGCTTGGTGAGCAAATAGACGGTGTGCGGCAGCTCCAGAACCAACTTGATGCCGGTGGGTGTTTGCGGGCCGGTGATGGTGGCGTAAATGGTGAACCAGGCAGGCAGGCGCGTGGATTGGGCCTTGTAAAAGATCGTGAAAGTTTGCTGGGGCCCGACGCGGAAGCTGGTCTCCGAGAGATCGACGCGGATTTCCCGGTCAAGAGGGCGGAAGGTCGGCCGGCCCTCCACATCCACGCTGAAGCTGCGCGGCTCGAGGATCACGGCCAGCGGCACAAACGAGTCGTTATAGACCTGGAAGCTACCGCTGGCTTTCTCCCGGTATTCCACGATGACCGGTGAAACGGTCTGGGCCGTGGCGGAGACGGCCAGCAGGAGCAGCCCGGCAGCGAAAGTAAGAATTTTCTTCATGTCTCCCCCCAAAGCGCAATTCAGAGCGCCGGCGGCTGCAAACCTACGATCGCAGCGCGCGTGCCCTGCGACGCGAATTCCTTGCGGACCGAAAAGCCGCAAGGACCAGCGTCCTGGCCAGCAGTATCCAAAGAATTCGGTTGGTCCGCATAGGCTTGCTTCTTGCGTGAGTACCGCGAAAGTAAAGCCACTACCGCTTTGCACAGGGAGCCCCCTCCCCGTGTCAGAGCGCTTGCGCTTGAATCAACAACGTGCCGGAATACGTGCCGGCGGGTAGAACGGCGCCGGTCAGGTCAATCTGCAAATTGAGCGTGTCGTTCCGCGTGCCGCGGCGGTTGACGCCCAGAACGCGAAACGTGAAGATTTGCAGGCTGCTGCCGGCGGCATACGGGCTGAGGCCGGTGAACGGCGCGAAAGCGCCGCCGTTGACGCTGCCCCTGACGCGGGCCGAGGCGATGTTGTTGCCGGCGCCGTTGCTCAGGGCCGCAGCGGGCGTGCTGAAGAAAGCGTAGAGCGTCAAGTTGCCGACGCTCGGCTGCACGTCCCACATGGTGGTGATGGTGATTGGAGTGCTGCCCGTGGCGACCGCGCCGTTGAGCAGCGCAAAGTTCACGTTGGCGGGAAACGCGGCCACGGCAACCCCCGGATTGCGCACGGCAATCAGGTTGATAGCGGCAGGGGCACTATTGGCCTGGGAGTGCGCACAGGGTGAAAGCACACCGAAAAGCACCATCAGAAAAAATAGGATTCGGGTTGCTCTGGTAACTGTCATTCCCCCCACCCCTCAAGAAACATGCTGCCGATGTTGCGGTTCGCTTCAGAGAGCAACCCCGCCCCCGCGGTGTCTGCTTTCCGTCGTCGGTCTGGGCGCGGGAGGCAGTGGTTCGATCCTGCCAGCCTTTGTGGTTCGAATCCGATCACCCCGCCTCACCGGGGCTCACCGGACCGGCCCAACTGCCCCCGCGCTCCAAACCCAACGCACGAGTGACATTCAGATCCCGCGATGCGGGATTAAAGGGCCTGAGCCTGGATATTGAGCGTCCCGGTGTACGAACCAGACGGGAGGCCCAAGCCAGTGGTGTCAATGCGCAGCGCAACGGAATCGTTGCGGAAAGAATTCGTGTTGGCTGGGGTGATGGCTTGGCTGAACACCTGGATGCTATTCGCGGTGAACGGGCCAACGTTGGTGAAGGCACCGAAGGCGCCAGCGTTCACGCTGCCTTCCACGTTTGAGGTCGGGATGTTGTTCCCGGCGCCATCGCTCAGCGCGTTGGCGCTCGAGAAGTAGGCGGAAAGCGCGACGCTGGTGCGGGTCGGGGCCAGCACCCATGTGGTGGTAATTGCGACCGGCGCGCTGCCCAGAGCAATGCCATTGGGCGGCAGGAGGAAGGTCACCAACCCGGGGCCAGCCGTAACGGTCAGGGACTCCCCCAAGATGGCGTTCAAAACTACGGTAGCCTGGTTTGAGTTGAGTTGCGCCTGTGACGCCGGTGCCATGGCCAGTGCCAGAGCCAGAACCCCCAGTGTCATCCAGGCCTTGTGAATCGCTTTCATGACTCCTCCATTAAAGAGCTAGGTTTGATCGTCCGTGGCACGGTGTCGGGCGCTGCGGATTCAGTGCCTGCCTCGTGCGCGCCGTCGTTTTTACAAGAATCTGGAGTGGAGTGGTACTAGAACCTATTAAGCCCTTGTTCTATGGTCTATTGCCGATTTCGCGTAGTACTTTTTGTAGTTTTCGCTTTTATTTTGTAGTACTAGAACCAGCTTGGGAATTGGCTTGATTCCGGTGATTTGTGGCTGCGAACAGCGAAGAGAGAAAACCGCAGGTACATTTAAGGAGGGTTCGCGAGGAGCAAGGAGGGCCTGTAGAATGGCAGCCATGAGAATCACCAAGCCCCGCCGCTTGGCAGCACCGTTCATCCTTGTCGTGCTGGCGCTGTGCGCTGCTGCAGACGGGCAACAGAGCGACGTCCGCGAGCAGCGCGAACTGGTCCGCGGGATCCGCTACACGCAATTCCAGCGCATGACGCCGTCGGGCGAGCCGTGGTCCATCCACGTAGTGGAAATGAACCGGTCGGACCGCAAGATCGAGCTGCGCTCCGTGCGAGCCGCGGGGGTCGAAGGCGAAATGCAGCGGGAGCGGCCTACGGAGATGGCGCAGCGTGCGGCGGGCGGAGGGTTGGACGTAGTGGCGGTGGTCAACGGCGACTACGACCTGGCTGCGCCGTACTTGGGGATTTCGGACGGGCTTTCGGTGACAGGAGGTGTCATTAGCACCACGGGCAAGCCAACCTGGCCGGCCATGGGAATGACTTCCTCGGGTGAGCCGCTCATCGGCGTGCCGCAAGTGGAGATGGTGTTGGAGTCGCACGGGCGAAGCTGGACGATTGCGGCACTTAACAAGCCGCTGAGCACAACGTGGGGGGCGGGGCCTCATTTGTTCACGCGGGAATTCCGCGCGACAGTGAAAAGCGAGAAGGCGTTTCGCGCGGCGGTGATCGGCAAACTCTCCCGCCAGCTGCCGCTGCGCGTGGATACGACCGTGAGCGGCGTAGTGGGGGATGTCCTGGAAGGGGCGACACTGGCACCCATTGCGCCGGGGAAAATGGTGCTGGTGGAGACGCTCACCGAGAGCGGGTCAACCGCGACGCTGCGAGCGGGCGAAAAAGTGAAGCTGCGTATCCGCGTGCGCATCAACGGGCGGAAGGTCCGCGAAGTCGTGGCGGGGTTTCCGATTCTAGTGCTGGAAGGACGGAAGCACATTGTCGGCAACCCTTCAAAAAGTCTTTCGCAGCGGCACCCGCGGACGGCATTCTGCTATAGCGACAAAAAAATAATTTTTGCGGTGGTGGATGGGCGGCAGCCCCGGTTAAGTGTGGGCATGACGCTGGACGAGCTGGCGGACCTGATGGTTGAGCTGAGCTGCACCACGGCAATGAATTCGGACGGCGGAGGATCCAGCGTGCTGGCGGTGATGAAGCAGGTCGGAGGTGCGAAGTCGGACGCAGGAGAGGATAAGAGCGGCGCGTTGGGCCAGAGGGACCTGCAAATTGTGAATTCGCCGTCCGACGGTCAGGAACGCGGGCGGGGAAATGCGTGGATTTTGATCAGGAGGTAAGGATGCCAGGTAGCCGGGGACGACGCACTCAGCGGAATTCTTGCTGGTATTTTTCGAAGCGGGGTTTCAGTTCGGCCATGAATTGGACGAAGGCAGGGTCTTTGCGGATTTTGTCGAGATGGGGGTCGCGGGTGAAAAGGGTGTAGTTGGGCATGCCGAAGTCGACGGTCTCCCGCAGCCACTTGAGGGCCTGTGTGTGCTTGCCTTGCAGGGCATAGATGCAGGCGACGTTGTACGTCAAGTGGTGAAAGGCCCGGCTCTGCTTGCCCTTCTCGATAAACCCCGGAATCGCCACCTCCGCCGAGCGGGCATCGCCAGTGAGCGCCTGATACAGCGCCAACTGGCTCAGCGCGAACGGGTCGTTGGGCCTGTCGGCCAGTTCTTTATCGATCACCCTGCGCGCGGATTGGAGTTGTCCCGTCCACAAGAGGGATTTGCGCAGGTAAGAAGGGGTGATATCGGCCGCAAACAGGTTCTGCTGTTCTTTCAAAGCTTCCTGCGGGCGAACCAGCAGTTCGTATGTTTCGACCATTCTCGAACGAACGATTTCGCTCTGCGGATCGATTTCCATAGCGCGGCGCATCTCGCGCAGGGCGGGCTCCTCCATTCCAATATGGGCGAGCAAAATGCCGAGGTGCTCGTGGCCGATGCTGGGATTGAGCTGCTGGGCCAGCCGTAATTCCTGGATGGCTTTGTCGATCTGAAATCCCTCGTAGGCGCTCCACGCCAATTCGTAGCGCACCAGATGCGATTCGGCGAGATTCGAATCTAGGGCTTCCGCGCGGGCGAGACTCTGCTTGGCCCGCTCCGCCCATGACGGATGCGGATCAACGAAGAGCGCCATCCACGCGTCGCCGTAGGCCAGTTGCGCGTGCGCCAGGGCGTATTTCGGATCGGCCTCGATCGCCTTGCCAAACATGGCGATGGCCAGATTCAGAGGCTCGGCGTCGGCTGAAAAAGTGCGGCGATCCAGCGCGTGCATTCCGCGGACATAAAACTCGTACGCCTCCGGGCTGGAGGTGTAGCGCTTGGAGATGCGCATCTGTTCAGTCGTATCGAGCTTGAGGCGGAGAGCCGAAGCGACTTTTTGCGCGATTTCGTCTTGTGTGGCAAAAATGTCGCCGGCGGAGACATTGAACGTGTCGCTCCACAGCGAGGCACCGTCGCGGACGCGCAGCAGGTTGACGTTGACGCGAAGGCGGTCACCGGAGCGCTGAAGAGTGCCGTCGAGCACGGAATCCACGCCGAGCTGCCGCGCGGCTTCCAGCGCGTCCATTTCCTGTCGGGCGTACTTCTGCACGGCGCTCGTGGGCCGCACCGTGAGCGCGCCGATCTGGCTTACTTTCGTAATGATGGTGTCCGCCATGCCCAGCCCGAGCAAGTCTTCGCCGCCCGCAGGATTCAGGTTTTTCATCGGCAGCACGGCGAGGGAGCGAATCGGAGCTTCCGCTGAGCCTCCCGCGACACGATGGCGCCAGCCTCCCGGATTCCAGACGAAAAGAATTGCAACGAGTGTGACGACTGTCGCGCCGAGCACGGCGATCCGGCGGGGAGAGAACTCGAATTTGCGGCTGAGCACGACGCGCTCGACGGGAATTGATTCTTCGCTGGACTGGATCGTTTCGAGCGAGGCGCGAACTTCGCTCGAGCGGGCGAAGCGTTGCACGGGGTCCTTCGCCAGGCAGCGGAGAATCACCGCGCGCAGGGCTGCAGGGACGCGCGGCGGCAACGGCGCGGGCTGTTCGCGTAAGATGGCCGAACTCATCTCGAACCCGGTCTTGCCCTCGAAGGGCAAGCGGCCGGCGGCCATTTCGTAAAGAAGCACGCCGAGGGCCCAGACGTCGCTGCGCGGGTCGGACGGATCGCCGCGGAGCACCTCCGGCGCGATGGAGTGCAGCGTGCCACTAACCGTTCCCGATTCGCCGAGGGAAACTTGGGAGCGCGTGACCTCGGCGAATTCTTCGCCGCGCTGGCGGAGAGCCAGGCCGAAGTCGAGCACTTTGGCGCGACCCTCTGGAGTGATCATCACATTGGCGGATTTCAAGTCGCGGTGGACGATGCCGTGGTCGTGAGCGTGGGCGACGGCATCGGCAATCTGAATCGCGTAGCGCAAAACCGTCTCGACCGGCAAACCCTCCTGGGGGATGGTTTGCGCGAGCGGCTTGCCGGCCACGTACTCCATGGCGATGTAGGCGTGGCCTTCGGCTTCGCCGACTTCATAAATGTGGCAGACGTGCGGATGGTTCAGAGCGGAAGCGGTGCGGGCCTCGTTGAGCAGGCGCGCGCGGGCCTGCGCGTCCTGGGCGTATTTTTCGCCGACGAGCTTGAGCGCGACGGCGCGGTCGAGCTGAGTGTCGCGGGCGCGGTAGACCACACCCATGCCGCCGGATCCGATGCGTTCTTCAATTTGAAAGTGCCCGAGCGATTTTCCAATCATCAGGAAACTTGTCCGCGAAAACCCATCTTAGGTGGCGTGAGAGAGCAAGTCAACGAGGGGAAAGAAAGGAGGTAGAGGAGGGAAAGGAATTAAAGGAAGCAGAGGAAAAACCTCTGCTAATGGCAGCCGCAGCCGCCGGGCCTGTGGCAGGCGGGGCCGGTGGAGGACTGCGAGGAATCACTGGACGAAGCGGACGAGGAGGAACTGTTGGTGGTGCTGAACTTCGAGAATTGCTGCGTGTGCTTCTTGCTGCCGCACTTAGGGCAGGCGATGGGCGACTTGCTGGTCATCACCAGTTTTTCGTACGGAGTCTGGCAATCGTTGCAGAGGTATTCGTAAATGGGCATTGTCAGTTCCTCTTCGGCAGAAGTATAGCGCAAAAACGGCTCCGGCCGTTGAGCAGAGCTCAACGGCCGGAGGAAAAACTGCGGAGCCGTGAAGCGAATCAGTCGCCAGAGACAAGCGCGGCCTTGGCCTTGTTGTCGACCGCTACCGGCGACGGTGTAGCGTGGCCATTGCCGCCGTTGCCGGCGGGCTTGAGCGCGTCGAGCGAACCAATCTGCACGACGGGTGCCTGGGGCTTCTTGAGCACCATTTCCTCGTAAATGCGGCGGACTTCGGCGGCCTGCACATTGGCGCGACGCCGCATGCGGTTTTCCTCGGCGGCGGTCATGGGCGTGTCGTGCTTGTGAGACTTGACGCGTGCGGCGTCCGCGGCGTCTATCTTGAGGGAATGCTCGTAGCTGTTGAGGTCCACCGAGCGGCCCTTGGCATAGATTTCGTGCTTGCCGTGCTCTTTGTACCACTGGGCCACGGTCGCGTTCTTGTACATGTTCTCGATGATCTGACGCCAGCCGATGCCCGTGTTGTACGCGCAGAAGGAGATTTCGCCTTCCTGCGTGGCATAGGGAATGATGCACTGCTCGGTGCGGCGGAAGTCGTAGTTGAACAAATCCTGGAACCACATGCCGGCGATAAACAGGAAGTTCCAGGGATCCTGGCGGCGGCGCATGGCATCTTCCAGGTTGCGGTCCGGGCCGACGCCGCCATAACCCTTCTTCTTGGCGGTGCCGGAGAGTGCGAAGGTCTTGTCGAACTTCTTGAAGAGGTCCACCAGCGCGAGGCTCTTGGGTGCTTCGAACGGCTTGTAGTTCTTGAGCATCGCCATGGCCATCATGAAGTTGGAGAAATTACCGACGCGAGCCGCGTCGGTAATGGCGCGCGTGTCCTTCATGAGTTGCGGAATATTCAGGAAGCGCGGCACCGGAGCCCACTCTTTGGTTTCCTTGTTGATCATCAGCGCGGTGCCCACGCCGCAGTTCGGGTGGCAGCCGCAGGAGAGCTGGCCCCACTGGGCGTTGGGCCCGTGGACCATGTCCGCGAAGTCAGAGAAGGTGCCCATGGCGGAGATGGGGAACCAGTGCTCGATGGGGTCCACCTTGCCGACCTGCTGGCTGACGTCCTTGGCCATGTGCGAAAGCGTGTAGCGCTGCTTGTGGCGGCGCTCGTCGGAGACTTCCTCGTCGCGGCCGGTGAAGGAGACGGGCTGGAAGCTGACGAAGGAAATTTTCTTGGGGTTTTCCATCGCGAACTTGACGATGGGGCCCACCTGGTCGTTGTTCACGTTGTTGACCAGCGTGGTAACCAGCACAATCTCCACGCCGGAGCTGTGCAGGTTTTCGATGGCGCGCAGCTTCACATCGAAGAGGTTGCCGACCTGGCGATGCGAGTTGGCGTCGTTGCCGATGCCGTCAAACTGGAGATAGACGTAGCGCAGCCCGGCGTCAAACGCCTGGCGGCAGAATTCTTTGGATTTGGCAAACTCGATGCCGTTGGTCGCGGCCTGCACGGAGTTGTAGCCGACCTTGCGGGCGTAACGCACCGCGTCCAAGAAGCGCGGATGCATGGTGGGCTCGCCGCCGGAGAACTGCACAGACATCTGGCGGCGCGGCTTGATGGTAATGGCGTTGTCCAGCACTTCCATGATCTCGTCCCAGGAAAGCTCGTGGACGTAGCCGACCTGATTGGCGTCCATGAAGCAGGGGTCGCACATCATGTTGCAGCGGTTGGTGAGGTCCACGGTGAGCACGGAGCCGCGGCCGTAGCGCACGGTGGAAGAGCCGTGGCGGTGCAGCGTCTCGTCGTTGTGCGCGGGAATGTCGCGGCCGGGGAACTGCTTTTCGACCCAGGAGAGGAACTTGGCATCCACTGCCATCATGTCTTCGTAGTGGCCGTGCTTGGGGCAATCCTTGATCATCCAGACCTGGCCGTCGCGTTCAATAATTTGCGCCTTAATCTCGCCGACTTTTTCGCCGACGAGGTCTTTGAGGTCTTTGGTGCCGTCGAAGATGGCGGCGCGAGCTTCGCTGACGCACTTCGGGCACAGGGAATCGGTGGTGCGAGGGAATCCGAGCGTGGGCTTGGTCTTCTCCCAGGATTTTTGGATGGGTTTATCCGACCACTTGGGCGTGAACGACGGATTGGGCTTGATGCGGCCGTTAAAGAACTGAACGGTGTCGAACGTGAGACCGGCCAGCTTGGTCACGCCCCAATCCACAAATTTCAGCGCCCGCGAAGCGGCAGCAGTCCTGGGCATCGTATCGTCTCCTCAGCAATCAAAGTCGGGGATTTTGTTGTCAACAACCGGCTTCATCGCCCCCCAGCGAAGGCCAAGAACAAAGGCATGTACGCCTACACTTCCGGCTAAGTATTTCTAACTGTTGAGTTTGCCCCTCAACTCTGAACACGTCGAGGCCAATCGCCTTAAAGTGTGAAATCGAGGGTTGAATGGCGGAATTTCGCAGCCAACGGCGCGGGACTTGGGCGCTCGATTAGGGCCGGATTGTGCCGGAAACCGGGGCGGGTGAAGCTGTCAGGTCAATAATCGTGGAGACGGTGCCCATTTTGCGCGCGACGTTGTCCCGCACGAGCACGCGCACCTCGTAGCGGCCGGGTGCCAGTGCCAATGTCTTTCGAAATCTGAACCCCGCCGTCGCAAGAGTTTTCTGCTGGTCGGGACTGACCCAAGTGGTCAGAGTTACCGGAAAGGTCTTGCCCTCCGTTTTTCCAACCGGTCGCACGAATGCCAGGTAATCCAAATTGATGCGGGAATCCTCGGGATTGAGAGCGATGCCGCCCGGCGGAGAGAGCAGCGCGAGTTCGAACTGCACTTCTTTTCCTTGCGTGGGAAGCACGGCCCAGCTCAAGCGTAGCGGAATGGAAGTGTAATCCAAAGGAGAGGCCAGCGCGGTATCAACTTCCTCCTTACCCTTCTTTGGAATCTTGTCATGGGGCTCGCTAATCGCAAATCCAGTCCTCGATCGCACATCTGCACCGGCTTGCTTTACATTGACCTTCAATTCGTGCCAGCCGGGCTTGTTGTTTCCGCGCAAGTAAAACCCGAGCATGTAATAGTGAGTGCCGTCGTGGAGGGCCTGCCCAAGACACTTGCTAGGGAAGTCTGTACAAACGAGCCCCCCGGTCTTTTCCGCCAACGCCAACAGCGATGGAGTGTTGGATGGAAACTCCAAGGTCACTGGTTGCACAAATATCGGGATACCGGACTGCTGGGGACTGAATTTTTCCTCCCAATCGGGATTGACCACGCCATTGCTGTCGATGGGGTACACGGTGATGTTTGCACGGCTGAGAGCTTCCCAGGCACGCTTCTGCTGCTCTGCTATTTTCGCAGCCATTGTGATCCCTGAAGAACTCATCTGCACTAAGGCGCCCCCTGAGGGGAGTGGAAAACCGGTAGACATCCAGATCAATTTTTTCCGGCCGGGAAAGCCGCGATAGGCTTCGCCTACCTGTTGCATTGCATCCGCAGTCATTTCTGCCGCCTCTGCTGCGGTCAAGCTCGGGATTCCGTAGGGAACATCGAATGCACGTATTGCCGCATCGGTCTGGACATTCCCCATTCGGTCGAATGGACTCGCCCAGTTCGCATATCGTTCGCCCGAGGCGGGCAAGCCGGACTGCCATCGTTCGATGGCCTTAGTCAGGTTTCCGAGGTCGCTGGTGAACGAATGCAACTGGATCAATCGATCCCGGGTCAGCAGGAAGACGCTGACGGAGGTGTGCGTCTCCGAAAACTGGCGTGTCACATCCGCAAGAAAGCTTTGAATGCGTGCGCGGGAAGACCAGGTGGCGTTTAAGTAGTCCAGAAAAAGGATGAGAATGTCCTGGCGGCTGTCCGCAAGGACGAAGTTTTGCACGGTGCGTGGGGGCAGTGGCACCGGCTCCACGCTCGCCGGGGTGGCGTCAATTTCCTCGAACACTTCCACCAATTCCGGCTGCCCATCGTGCAGCAAGTTGAAATCTTTCGCGGTGAGTCCGCGCACGGGCTTGCCGTCTTGCGTCACGACGGCGGGAACCAGAACCAGCTCGGCGTGCCTCTTGATGGTAGGGGCAGGAACTTCCTTTTGTTGGCCGAAAGCAGCCGCGAGCGCCAGAAGGCAAAGGGGCACCATGCACAACGAGCGCCTCATGAATGCTCCTTGCGGACGCGACCCGACTCTCTCACTTGTTATTTTTGCGCTTTCTTCGCAACCAATCAACTTCGAATCCGATCGTCCGCATGCTCCATGATTGTGGACCAAACGTAGTTGATTTCTTATTACTCCGGCAAGCAGTAGCCTCCTAAGCAGACTGTTCCTTCAGGGCAATCGATCAAGGTCGGGCATCCGGCGTGCACGCAAATCCCCATGACACAAACAGCAGGAAATGGGCACACGTCGTTTGCACCGCAGTCATCGGGTTGACCAGGGGCCGGTACTTTGCAAAACTCCTGAGTATCGTCCCACCAGCAGGGCAAGACGCCTTCGCAATATGAACAATTGTGAAGCACACATTGATTTGCCTCGACGTAGCAATTGCTCATGCAAGTTTCGCTGGTCGGATAATAAAGGTCGCACCACGAGATACAATCTGCATATTCCCCTTCACAATTCAGTTCAGAACAGCACGGCCAAAGCGCGGCATTGGCCGGCATGGGCTGCGCAACTAGCCAAATCCAAACCGCACTCAAGGCAAAGAGCGAAAGCAACCTGGAAATCAATTTGGGCTTCATTGCGATGTTCCTCCTTCTTCTGAGTTTCGAGCCCTAGAGTTTTCCGATGACTTCTGTCTGCAAAGCTTCCGGGAGTTTGCCGATCCACCCCTCCGTGACAACGCCCGTCCGATTTACGATGAGCAGCGTAGGGGTAGACTTGACAAAGACGGTGGCTAACGAGCCCTGCCAAACCTCGTGGATAGGAACTCCAAGATCCTTGAAGTATTGGCGGGCTTCGTTTTGGGTTTGCGGGAACAGCGCGATTACGCGCACGTTTTTGTCTTTGCTAACTTCTGCCAACTTGCGGTAAAAGGGCGCGCTTTCCGAACAAAAGCGGCATTGCGAGCTCAGCGCCAGCAGTACGGTCTTGGCGCTTCCATTCCAGACCACGCCGGGCACTTGCAAGACTTTCCCGATCGGCGGCTTGTTCGCTGCGGCCGCCGGCCGGTGTGGCAAGACGAACTTCCAGGCAATAACGCTCATCATCATCAGACACAGACAAACGACGGCTACATTTGCCGCGATTTCCCATCGCTTCGACATCTCCATGTTGGGCTTCTCCTTGCACTGCTTGCGAGGCAGCACGGGGGAGCGATCCGGGTTCACGTTGACGGGCTTGTTGTTTTCCCCCGCGGCGACGGGGGATAAGACGGGGCGGCCAGGTCAATGTTTGCATGCTAAAGGAGGGGGCAATATCTTGTCAAGTAATATTTTCCCCGATTAGACAATCCGAGGTCTGGATTCTTGTTTCGCTCCATCGCGGAGCCGCGCGGTTTTTCCGAAAGTTGCTAATCGCATTGACTTGTTTCGGAGCGTCCCCTAGGATACCGAGCCGAGGGCTTTTTCCCCAAATCCTGATGATCGGGCACTCGATTGCGCACTATCGCGTTACGTCCCTGCTCGGTGCAGGCGGGATGGGTGAGGTGTACCGCGCCACGGATTCGAAGCTGGGGCGCGACGTGGCACCAAAGGTACTTCCGGAATTCTGAACGACGACGGTCGCCTTTGATTCAATGCTCTTCACCCAGACGGAAAGCGTGTCCTCAGCATCTAACCTAGTGAGGCCGAGGTGGAGAGCCGGCAGATGAATGTAGCACTCCATTGGACGGAGGCCTTGCGTAGTGGCGGGCCAGTTGTGCGAAAATAGGCGGTAGGGGTAGGGCAAGGTGATGCTGACGAGCAGCCCATCCACGCTGGAAGCGCGCATCGAGCAAGCGGAC